>NZ_KB895691.1:0-446082 GCF_000374965.1 Bacillus sp. 95MFCvi2.1
ATACCTTCAGCTTCAAAGTGTTTCACCCAACGTCTTACTACTGAGTGATCAATTCCTAGTTCTTTAGCGACCGTTTTGTATCCCATTCCTTCTTTAAGGTATAAATCTACTGCTTTTTTCTTAAATTCTATATCGTAAGTTACTCTAATTTTACCCATAGAAAAAATCCCCTCCATAGTAAACAGATTAATGTGCTTTCTTTTTACTGTCTACTATAAGGGGATCATATCACATATGAAGGGGCTTTTCTTATGAAAAAAAATGGTTAGCGGTTACATAAAAGAGCCCACCATTTATAATTTGCATTGTAATACGCGGTTCATATTGCTCTTGTAATGCTTGTTTTTCTATGTCGTAGCTTTCGGGAAGTTCCTCGCTTTCTTCGTAAAATCGATTTAGAAGCGCTAAATCATGATTCCAGCGTACACGTGCTTCTTCAGCCCATGTATGATCATCTGCTGCAATGAGATTTTTTAATGCATCTTCTATCCGCTGTAATCCACTTTGCGGCTTAATAATGGGAGTAAGTGTAAAACTGAAATCTGGTATTTTTGGCGTGAGCCGAATTTTCGCTAGTGTTTCATGAAAACTTGTAATCATTGTTCCAGAAATAAGATGAATCCCGATGGAATGAAGCATATCTTTCTTTCGATCACATTGATAACATACTTTTACATTGACGCCAAGCCATGGATGAAGTGGTATATGAGTTGTACCACTTGAATTTACTTCTTCGAATAAACGTATGTAGGATCCCAGTTCTTTTGTTGTTTGGAAGATTTGATGCAGACGAGGAGAGCCATAGTGAATAAGCTCACCTTCTTCTTCATCATTCTCTGGATCCGTAATGAGAGTAAGTTGCATCGGATTTGGGATGCCACCCGTTTTCTCAAGGTAGTGCCAATAAAAAGGGCGATTCATCAATAGTTTATCCATTTCAATTGTTAATTGTACATCTAGTAGATGCGGGGAACGCCCCAAAATTTCACAGTCATTTGCTTGGAAAAAATTCCATAAGTAATTATGAATTTCATGTTGCTGCATAGCCTTGCACCTCAGCTTCGTTTCTCTTCGCAAAGTCGATGATAGATGTTAAATTTTCCATCTTAATTCGAATTTCTCCTTCGCTCTTTGATCCTGCGAAAATCTCTTGAATATGTGCATCGATATTTTTCATATTAATTCTTGTTAAAATCTCATCAAGTTCACCGATGACTCGCTCAAATAAATTGATTTTTTCATATAGAAGTTTCAAAATATGTTCTTCAACTGTATGTTTCGTTGCTAAGTTATAAATATGAACATCATTTTTTTGGCCAAGCCTATGGATACGTCCAATTCGCTGTTCAAGCCGCATTGGATTCCATGGTAAATCATAGTTAATCATATGGCTACAAAATTGTAAGTTAATCCCTTCACCGCCAGCTTCGGTTGCAATTAACACTTGCGCATGATTTTGGAAGAGCTCTTTCATCCAATCTTTTTTCCCTCGTTTAAACCCACCACGAAAAGGAACTGATGAAATACCGTGCTGTTTTAAAAACCATTGTAAATACATTTGCGTGGCTCTATATTCTGTAAAAATGACGACTTTATCATCAATTTCTTTTATAAGCTCCAGTGCTTGGTTTGCTTTTGTATTAAAAGGAATATGATTGATTTTATCCATTAAAACATCGATATATGGGTCTGGTATATAATTCTCATTTTCTTTTTGTCTTTTTTCTACATGCTTTTTGAGTGAATAATAAACTGCTTCACGGCTGCTACATACTTCTCGTTTCAAAGTTAATGATGAAAAGGCAGAGGTAAAAGCGTCTTGTCCTTTCCAATTTTCAATCGCATTGTATAGAGCCTGCTCTTCCTCATTAAAATCAACAAATATTGTCCGAACGTGCCTTTTCGGCCATTCGATACCTGTACCATTTCGCCGATTTCTTACCATCACTTTATTAATGAGTGCTTTTAAATCTTCATCTGACTCTGCTGAGCGATTTTTCGATGCATAATATTCTTCGAAGTTAGACTGATTGCCTAAATGTCCTGGTTTTAATAAGGAAACGAGATTAAAGATTTCATCAATTTTGTTTTGGACAGGTGTTGCAGTTAGTAATAAACAAAACTTCTTTTTAAGACGTTGTGCAAATTCATAGTTTTTTGTTTTATTATTTTTAAGTTTGTGTGCCTCATCAATAATGATGAGATCGTATTCCAAGTTTAAAACGATGTCACGATGCGGTGAACGCTTCGCTGTATCAATGGATGAAACGATAACGTCAGCTTGTTCCCACGAATAGCTTTTTCTCTGGGCAACAGCAGGAATAAAAAACTTTGTGTTCAGTTCATATGCCCACTGTGAAACGAGGGAGGCTGGAACGAGTATAAGTACTTTTTTTACAAGACCGCGCACCATGTACTCTTTTAAAATAAGACCTGCTTCAATGGTTTTTCCAAGTCCAACTTCATCTGCCAGTATCGCTTTTCCATTCATTTGTTCAATAACAGTTTGTGCTACTTCTAATTGATGAGGAAGCGGTGTGAAATGGGATAAATGTTTAGGAGCTTGCAAACCATCAAATGTAGGGACAAGCAATGATTCTTCTGTTTTATAGGCTAAATCATATAGTTCCCAATTTGTCCAAGGGCCATCTTCATCAATTCGTTTTAAGAAATTATTTTGCCATGTCCGATCTACGGAAATATCGACATTCATTGAAACTCTCCCACCTTCTGTAAACTAAAACGCTTATTGTTACATCCCTCACCAAAAATCCTAATTTCTAACATTTTAAGGTGAAGTTGTTTTTGTAAGTATAAGAATAAAAAATTCTAAATTATTTTTTATGCTAGAATATTGATGAAATAGATCGAAAAATGTTAGGATAATGGTGTGAAATGTGTGGAATCTTTCGTATTTTATCCAAGAAAGTACTTTTTTATTTACGCTTTCATAAAAAAATACATTGAGATTCCGTATATCCCATCTTTTCTGAATGAAAAATGTTTAGATACGGGAAGCCAACTTTTATTGATTTGTCATAGACAGCATAAGGGGGAAAGAACATGATTACATTACAACGTACACCGCTATTTGATGTATACGCGAAGTATGGTGGAAAAACAATCGACTTTGGTGGTTGGGAATTACCAGTTCAATTTTCAAGCATTAAAGAAGAACATGAAGCTGTTCGTACAGCTGCAGGCCTGTTTGATGTGTCTCACATGGGGGAAGTAGAAGTAACAGGTACAGATAGTTTGGCATTTTTACAACGTGTTGTTACAAATGACGTTTCTACCTTAAAGGTAGGAGGCGCACAATATACAGCAATGTGTTACGAAAATGGTGGTACAGTAGATGATTTATTAATCTACAAACGTGGTGAAGAAGACTACTTATTAGTAATCAACGCATCGAATATCGAAAAAGATTACGAGTGGTTAGCAAGTCATGTCATTGGCAATACGAAAGTAGTCAATGTTTCTAGTGAAATTGCACAACTTGCAATTCAAGGTCCAAAAGCAGAAGGCATTTTACAAAAAGTTGTGTCAGAAGATTTAAAAGAAATTAAGTTCTTTAAATTTAAAAATGATGTTCTTGTAGATGGAACTCCTGCACTTGTATCTCGTACAGGTTACACAGGTGAAGACGGATTTGAAATTTACTGCAAGAGTGAAGATGCTCCAAAACTTTGGGAGAAACTTCTTGAAGCTGGAGCAGAAGACGGCTTAAAACCATGTGGTTTGGGAGCACGTGACACACTTCGTTTTGAAGCGACACTTCCACTTTATGGTCAAGAACTATCAAAAGATATTACACCAATTGAAGCTGGAATTGGTTTTGCAGTAAAAACAAATAAAGAGGCAGATTTCTTTGGAAAAGAAACATTAAAAGAATACAAAGAAAACGGTGCACCTCGTAAATTAGTCGGCATCGAAGTAATTGAACGCGGTATTCCTCGTACGCATTATCCTGTATATGTAGGCGAAGAAAAAATCGGGGAAGTTACAAGTGGTACACAATCTCCAACGTTAAAGAAAAGCATTGGTTTAGCATTAGTTGATGTAAAATACGCAGCAGTTGATACAGAAGTAGAAATTGAGATTCGTAATAAACGCGTTAAAGCAGTAGTCGTTCCAACACCATTTTACAAACGTTCAAAGTAACGGGGAGAGGGGTAGATTTCATGTTGCATCGTTATCTTCCAATGACAGAAGAAGACAAAAAAGAAATGTTACAAACGATCGGCGTTCAAACGATCGATGAATTATTTTCTGATATTCCAGAAAGTGTTCGTTTCAAAGGGGATTTAAAGATTAAACAAGCAAAGTCAGAACCAGAGCTTTTAAAAGAACTGTCTGATATGGCTCGTAAAAATGCTAACTTAAAAGAATACGCTTCTTTCTTAGGAGCAGGTGTATACGATCATCACGCTCCAGTAATTGTTGATCATGTTATTTCTCGTTCAGAATTTTATACAGCTTATACGCCATACCAACCAGAAATTTCACAAGGGGAATTACAAGCGATTTTTGAATTCCAAACAATGATTTGTGAATTAACTGGAATGGATGTAGCAAACTCCTCTATGTATGACGGAGGTACAGCGTTAGCAGAAGCGGCAATGTTAGCAGCTGGTCATACGCGCAAAAAGAAAATTCTTGTTTCTAAAGCAGTTCATCCAGAATCAAGAGCAGTACTTGAAACATATGCAAAAGGTCAACATCTTGAAGTTGTTGAAATTGATCATAAAGATGGTGTAACAGATTTAGATGTATTACAAAGTGAAGTAGATGATACAGTCGCTTGCGTAATCGTTCAATATCCAAACTTCTTTGGACAGGTGGAAAGATTAGCTGATATTGAGAAAATTGTTCATCAGCAAAAGTCATTATTTATCGTTTCTTCAAACCCATTATCATTAGGCGCTTTAACACCACCAGGTAAATTTGGTGCTGATATTGTAATTGGTGATGCACAACCATTTGGTATCCCAACACAGTTTGGTGGACCACACTGCGGTTATTTTGCAACAACGAAAGCATTTATGCGTAAAATCCCAGGACGTCTTGTCGGACAAACTGTGGATTCAGACGGCAAACGTGGCTTCGTATTAACATTGCAAGCTCGTGAACAACATATTCGTCGTGACAAAGCGACATCTAACATTTGTTCAAACCAAGCGTTAAATGCATTAGCAGCGTCTGTTGCAATGACAGCACTTGGAAGACAAGGTGTGAAAGAAATGGCACGTCAAAACATTTCTAAAGCGCAATATGCAAAACGCCAATTTGAGGAAAAAGGATTTACAGTAACATTTGCTGGACCATTCTTCAATGAATTTGTTGTAGATTGCAAACGTCCAGTACAAGAAGTAAATGATGCATTAGTACAAAAGAATATTATCGGTGGTTACGACTTAGGCCGTGATTATAAAGAATTAACAAATCATATGCTTCTAGCGGTAACAGAACTTCGTACAAAAGAAGAAATTGACACACTTGTAAACGAAATGGGGGCTATCCAATGAAGAACCAAGATCAAGCACTTATTTTTGAAATGAGTAGAGAAGGACGCGTAGGATATAGCTTACCCCAATTAGATGTAGAAGAAGTGAAATTAGAAGATGTGTTTGAGAGCGATTATATCCGTACTGAAGATGCAGAGCTTCCAGAAGTATCTGAACTTGATATTATGCGCCATTACACAGCACTTTCAAACCGTAACCACGGCGTTGATTCTGGATTTTATCCATTAGGATCTTGTACGATGAAGTACAATCCAAAAATCAACGAAAACGTGGCTCGTTTCCCAGGCTTTGCACACATTCATCCGCTTCAAGATGAAAAAACAGTGCAAGGTGCAATGGAATTAATGTACGACTTACAAGAACATTTAATCGAAATTACAGGTATGGATACTGTAACACTTCAACCAGCAGCTGGTGCACATGGGGAATGGACAGGATTAATGTTAATCCGTGCATATCATGAAGCAAACGGTGATTATAACCGTACAAAAGTTATCGTTCCTGACTCTGCGCACGGAACAAACCCAGCATCTGCAACAGTAGCAGGTTTTGAAACAATTACAGTAAAATCAAATGAACACGGTCTTGTTGACTTAGAAGATTTAAAACGTGTTGTGAACGAAGAAACAGCAGCACTTATGTTAACAAATCCAAATACACTTGGTTTATTTGAAGAGAATATTTTAGAGATGGCAGAAATCGTTCATAATGCAGGCGGTAAATTGTATTATGATGGTGCAAACTTAAATGCGGTATTAAGTCAAGCACGTCCTGGAGATATGGGATTTGATGTTGTGCATTTAAATCTTCATAAAACATTTACGGGTCCGCATGGCGGCGGTGGCCCAGGTTCTGGTCCAGTAGGTGTAAAAGCTGATTTAATTCCATTTTTACCAAAACCAATTTTAGAGAAAACAGAAAATGGTTATCACTTTAACTACGATCGTCCACAAGCAATTGGACGCGTGAAACCATTCTATGGAAACTTTGGTATCAACGTTCGTGCTTATACGTATATTCGTTCTATGGGGCCAGATGGACTACGTGCAGTAACAGAATATGCTGTATTAAATGCAAACTATATGATGAGAAGATTAGCGCCGTTCTATGATCTTCCATTTGATAGACATTGTAAGCATGAATTTGTATTATCAGGTCGCCGTCAAAAGAAACTTGGTGTACGTACACTAGACATCGCAAAACGTCTGCTTGATTTTGGTTACCATCCACCAACAATTTACTTCCCATTAAATGTGGAAGAATGTATTATGATTGAACCAACAGAAACAGAGTCAAAAGAAACATTAGACGGTTTTATCGATAAGATGATTCAAATCGCAAAAGAAGCAGAAGAAAATCCAGAAGTTGTACAAGAAGCACCACATACGACGGTAATTAAACGTCTAGACGAAACAATGGCTGCACGTAAACCGATTTTACGTTATCAAAAGCCAGCTCCTGTACAAGTTTGAGTAAATGTAAAATGAAAAGAACTCGCTATATGCGGGTTCTTTTTTTGTGGAGAAATTGTGCAGAAATTATGAAAATAATGTAAAGAATTTTTGTATTTTATGTAACAGTGTGGAAGAAAGTTGTTTTTTAAGCTTTTTTGTTGAAAAAGTCGGTTTGATAAAATTGTGTATTTTTGTTAGAATTTTATTGAAATTAAGAAGGTGTAATGAGGAGAATAACTCATTTTTACGTATATGTGAAAAAACGAACAATTTGGGGTGAAGGAATGGGCTATAAGTGTTATAGGATGGTGTATCATTTAGAAAACGGTAAAAAAATTAAAGATATAAAGGAATTTTGTTATCGAGATTATGGAAAAATGTTAGAGCGTGTAGCACATCGTGTAATGGATAACGCAGAAGTGACAGCGATTGATAAACAAGGAACAATTATTTCAATAGCTTGTGATGACATTGTAAAGGTAGAACTTGATTACATAAAAGAAAGTTAGCCTTGAGTCATATCGAATTATTCGATAAAATATACTGTTGAATGGTGAAGTGAGAAGAGAGGAGTTTATCATGGGTAGTACAAGACACTTTTATATGTTTATTTTGGCATTTGTACTTGTTGTAGCATTAACGGTATATTTAATTGTTGATAGCAGCTGGTACAACGCAGTGCATCCAGCATTTCTTATTTTTATGTATGTAGGAATTGCGGTTGTTAGTTTTGGGATGAGAGATGAAATGTTAGATCGCTTTGAGAAGTGATACATATATGGGAGACCAACAGGAAAATGTTGGTCTTTTTTTCTTGCTAAAAATAGGGAACTGTGTATATACACAGTGGAGGAAAACATGAATATTATTATTTCAAATTCTTCCCCAGACCCTATTTATGAGCAGATTAGTAAGAAATTGAGGCAGCTTATTTTAAATGGAGGTCTTAAGGGGGGAGATCAATTGCCGTCTATCCGTAGTTTAGCGAAAGAACTGCAGATTAGTGCGATTACGACGAAACGTGCGTACGAGGAGCTTGAAAAGGAAAGGTACATTGAAACGGTTGCAGGGAAAGGAACATATGTCTCCGTACAAAATAATGAGCTTATAAAGGAACAACGATTGCGTTTACTAGAAAGTAAAGCAGAAGAGATTGTCCAGGAAAGTAAATTTTTGCAGCTTTCACTGGAAGAGTTGCAACAGATGATTACGTTTCTATATAAGGGGGAATAAGTGACATGTTAGAGTTAAAAAACGTTTGTAAAAATTATAAAGATTTTTCAGTGAAAAATATAAGTTTTACATTGCAGCGTGGATATATTATGGGATTTGTTGGGCCAAATGGTGCAGGAAAAAGTACGACCATTAAAATGATTATGAATTTAGTAAAGAAAAATAGTGGGGATATTACGATCTTCAGTAAGGATAATGCAAAAGCAGAAAAAGACATTAAGCAATATATTGGATTTGTGTATGATGAAAATCATTACTACGAAGAGTTAACATGTGAACAAATGAAGAAGATTATTGCACCTTTATATAAAAACTGGGATGAAGCGCAATATCAATCGTATATGGAGAGATTACAAGTTCCGAAAAACAAAAAGATTAAGCGGTTATCAAAAGGGATGAAAATGAAATTTGTGATTGCGATGGCGTTATCGCATCATGCAGAACGCATCATTATGGATGAACCAACATCAGGTTTAGATCCGGTTGTCCGTAGTGAACTACTTGATATATTGCAAGAAATTGTGATGGAAGAAGAAGTATCGGTATTATTCTCGACACATATTACAACAGACTTAGAGCGCATTGCTGATTATTTTAATGACCAGTGTTATCATTGCTTACTTTACAGTAGGTATTCAGTTAAGAAATGAGACAGTGGATTTTGTAGAAACAACGGTTGTAACTAGTATGAGCCTCGGTTTTATTGTTTTTAGTTTAATTTTACCAATTTACTTTCTGCTAGGTTATCAGAAAACGTTTATGATAGCTTGTTTTCTATTAATCGCACCTATATTTATTTTAGAAGTTTTCTCTAAAGTAAATATAGAGCAATTGAATTTACATAGTGGGTTCTTATGCATGGGGGCAACTTGCATGTTGGTTTTCTCAATGTTGGCTTGTGTGAAATTATATGAGCGAATGGACATATAACAGGGAAAAAGGTGCCTCATCACAAGACACCTTTTTCAATAGGGAAAATAACACAGGAGTAACTTATAAACAGAAACGGTGCTCGGCATCTCATTTGGTGCATGTAATATAAGGCTGAAACATATAACAAAGAAAAGAAATAAGAAAAATAACAATAGGATATGTTTATGTATGGAATTTTGCATATAATCAGCTCCTTGTTGATATTATGTCCGGTTGGATTGGAAATATTATTAGATTTTAAAGAAATTAGGGGGAGATGTAATGATGAGAAAACGGACGCCAATAGGAAGAATATTAATTGGAATTGGATTGATTTTGTTCTCTTTAGGTCTTATGATGCTTAATTTTTACTCGGATATTAACTTATTTAAAAACTCGAATAAGGGTATTGGGACTGGCGTTTTTATTCTTGGAATACTATGTCTTATTGCATCCAATTTCTTTAGGTTGCCAAGCAACGCGAATCATTAAGTATAAAAAAGACAGTTACTTCTTTTCAGAAGAACTGTCTTTTTTGGTTATTTTATTCCAAAGTTTAGCGATACTCCAAATGATAATAATCATGATGGAAGCGATAATTGACCAAACAATGGATACAACTTCAAGTGCCATGTTGGGAAGGAATGTAAGAATAGAAATTCCTTTATGGAATAACCATTCGATAAAATGAAAGCTCATTTGTAGTAGGAGCACAATTCCAATTATAATCCCAGTTACAATTTGTTTCCCTTTTTCTTTCCACATGACATTCACCTCATGTTAACTCATTAATTTTAAGCCAACTGCACCGCATAAAATGCAGCTTAAAAAGGCAAGGCGACGCCAATCAGCTGATTCACGGAAGATAAGAATACCTAGAAGCGCACTTCCAGCAGTTCCAATTCCAGTCCAAATTGCATAAGCTGTTCCCATTGGTAATGAGTTCATTGCAAGTGATAAGAAGAAGAAGCTTACGGCAAAGTTAGCGATTAAAATAAACTTAGGTGCCCAGCCTTTCTTTTCAGTGGCTACTTTCATAAACAGTACACCAACAATTTCACAAATACCAGCAATAATTAAAAATACCCATGCCATTTTATGCAGCCTCCTTCTCTTCTTGTTTACCCGTTACTCGTTTTAATCCAATAACGCCAAAGAAGATTAAACCAATAAATAAGATTTTTACAATTGAAAATGGTTCTCCGAAAATAAAGATTTCTGTAAGAACGATTCCACCGGCTCCGATTCCTGTAAAGACTGCATATACAGTTCCGACAGGTAGATCCTTATAAGCTTTAAATAATAGGACGAAACTAATTGCGATTATAAGAGCAACACCAATCCATTCAAGTGGAGTAGTTGCGTGCTTTAGTCCAATCACCCAAAAAATTTCAATGATGCCAGCTAAAATTACATAAATCCATGCCATATATTATTTCTCCTTCCTACCAGTCGTTAGGTGAAGGGCTGAAAAACGACGCATTGCTATTTGCAATCCGTCATTGTGAAAGCCCTCGCCAAAACACTTTCCAAGAAGCACTTAAACGGGTCTCAAAGCGATTTAAGCCTGCGTACAATAGTTCAACCATTAGACCGTCAAGTAAGCATAAATAAGCCTCTAAAGCGTCTTGTATTTCAAGGTTATGCAGTTCACCTTGTTCATTTGCTCGTTTGAATACAGGAAATAAAAGTTCTCTGATGTTTTCAATGTGAGCATTTGATTTTTCAATAATTTGTTCGCGAAATGCATCAGGCGGAAAATAGGAAGTGCGTAACCAAAACATCGATTCTTCACTTTCACCAAATCGCTTTGCGTAACCTTTTAACAAGTTTACAAGTAATGCTTCAGTAGATGACTTTGAAAATTTTTTTATATCGTCTGTAAAGCATTGTAAATCTTTTTGAAGTGCAGCTTCTAAGCAGATGAAGTATAATTCTTCTTTTCCCTTAAAGTGTGCGTAAATCGATGGTTTTTTAATCCCGACTTCCTGTGCAATATTTGCTAACGAAGTCCCTTCGTAGCCATAGCGTGCGAAATGAGAAAGTGCTACAGCTTTAATGCGGTTTGCTGTCATTTTCATCCCCTACCTACCGTTCGTTAGTTTTATTATAAAAGAGAATAAACATAAAGTCAATGAGTCAAATGATTTAAAAAGAGTACCTGAATTGGCACTCTTTACACAGTTTTTCGTTCAATCAAATGGAAAGGGAGTTCCTCTGAGCTACCTATAATTTGTTCGGCCTGTATTTGCTTATGAAATAAAGAAAAGGCTCGAGTACCCATTGTTAAACCAGGATGTTCAATTGTTGTAATCTCTAATGCTTTTGAAATTTCATGGTTATCAAAGCCAAGAATGGCGAGATCTTCTGGTACACGTAGGCCGTGTTTTCTTGCTTCAGTTGTTAAACCAGCGGCCACTTGATCATTAGCAGCAAAAATAGCAGTTGGGCGCTCTTTCATGTTTAAAATACTGTGCAGAACTTTTGCACCATCTTGCATATTGTAACATTGGTAAAACATCCAATCTGGTTGTACTCTTTTTTGGGCAGTATGAAGAGCATCGGAAAAGGCTTTTTCACGCTGCTTTGTATTTATGCTATTTTGCCTTGCTAAACAAAAACCAATCTTCTCATGACCTTTACGCAATAAATATTCTGTACCAATGCGAAACCCTTCATAATGATTAACATAAACAGATGAAACGAGGGGATGCTCCATCTTTTCACATGAGATGATAGGAGCGAATTTTGCAAATGGTTCAATTTGTTCCCACGAGCTTGCACGTGAGCAAATAATCATGCCATCAAATTGTTTCATTTTCATCATCTCTAGAACACGAATTTCTTCTTTACTATCATAGTTCGTTTGGCATAGGTTAATCTGATAGCCAGCAGCTAATGCTTCATTTCCAATCCCTTCAATAATTGTACTAAAGTAGGGTAAATTAATAAAAGGAAGCATAACACCGACCGTCAATGTTTTTCCTGTTATTAAATGAATTGCATTTATATTTTTTGCATAATTTAGTTCTTCAACCGCATCTAAAACGCGTTTTCGTTTTTCATCGCTGACGTAGGGATGGTCATTTAGCACGCGTGAAACCGTCGTTATAGATACCCCAGCGGTTTTCGCAATTTGTTTTATATTCGCCATATGTATCACCTCTTCGTTCATTATATAGGCAAATAGATAAGAATGGAAAAAATACTGAAAAATGCTTGACCTGAAAAGCTTTTCACAATCTATGTTATAAAAGGACCTTCTGTTATTCGCGTAACCTTTTTATTTTGGGCGTAAGAGTAGCAGAAAGTCTTTTTTTGTCTAAATAGAAATGCTGTGTCAAAATGTGTGAGATAAACGAGGAAAGTTTCCAAAGGGAGAATGAACAAGCGAAGCGAATATGAACAACATACTAACGCTTTGTTCGTAAAGGAAGCGGTATGAAAGGGCGGAAACAAATTGAAAAAAGGGCTCATTTGTTTCGTGTTTTCTAGTGTGTTACTTAGCTCATGTTCGTTTCAACAAACGATAAATGAAGAGAAAAATTTTGTGGAAAGCACAGGAGGGGCTACAGATCGCGTATCTGGTCCTATCTTATTAAAAGATGTTTCTAATTATTTTCCAAAATCAGTTAAAGTTCCAACGTTTTTACCATATGACATTACGAATGATATAAAAGGGGAAGTAAGAGCAATTGGGAAGAAGAACGCTGTCTTAACGATTAAATATAAGCAAAAGGAAAAAGAAAAAAAAGATTATGTAGAATTAACAGTTGCTAACTTTTCTTATAGTTTTCCGTATATTGTGGAACAAAATCGATTTCAGGAACAAGTGAAGTTGAATAATGGGGCAACTGCTTATTTTAAAAATAGGGATGAATTTAAACAGGGGGAAGAATTTGCAACGCTTATATGGAAAGAGAAAGGGCTGGAATATCAGTTGTTGTATCGAAATACAGAAGTACAAGATGGAGAAGTAGTAAAAAAGAACTTACTATATATTGCGAACAACATGGAAGAAAAGAACTAGCGGATGAATCATGCTAGTTCTTTAAAATATTATTTCTTTTTAATTTTGCCTGTCCAAGATTTAAATCCACCTTGTAGTTGGTAGAAATCTTTGTAACCTTGTTTTTTTAGATATTGAGCTGCACGTCCTGTACGGAATCCGCTTTGGCAGTATAAATAGACAGGTTGGTCTTTACGTAGCTCTTTGTAACGCATACGGATTTGTGATAATGGAATGTTACGAGCACCTAAAATATGCCCCGCGTTAAATTCATCTGCTTCACGAATATCGATAAGCTGTGCCTTACGGTAGCCAGCGCGAAATTCTTCTTCTGAAAGTGTTTTAATTAATTTTTTCTGATAGAAAAACATCCATACAGAGTAGCCGATGATTCCTACGATTACGGCTAGTATAATAATCAAGTTTGTTGACACGATTCTATCGCTCCCTTTTTTCTTATCCTACTTTCAATATTATAATGCCCACATGTATTTATGCAACAGGTTCGTTCGGTGAGGAGGAGAAATTTCGTATTCTTTCACAAATTTTGTCGAATTTGTTAGACTAGAGATTGTGAAAAATAATTGGTTATATGAGGTGCAGGATGGGAAAAGAAAAATGGTGTTATATTAACTCTGGTCAATGTTCACCAGCATTTAATATGGCGTTAGATGAATGTTTATTAAATTGGCAAAGTGAAAAGAAAATGCCGCCGACGATTCGTTTTTATGAATGGGAAGTGCCAACATTAACAGTAGGGTATTTTCAACGTGTAGAAAAAGATATCAATATGGATGTAGTAAATGAAAAGAAATATGGTTTTGTTCGCCGTCAAACAGGTGGTAGGGGTGTATTGCATGATAAGGAATTAACGTACAGTGTTATCGTTTCTGAGGATCATCCGAATATGCCGAAAACAGTTACGGAAGCATACCGAGTAATTTCGCAAGGGTTATTAGACGGGTTTAAGGCGTTAGGATTAGAAGCTTACTATGCGGTTCCAAAAACGGAAGCAGACCGTGAGAATTTAAAAAATCCACGCTCAGGCGTATGTTTCGATGCTCCATCTTGGTATGAAATTGTTGTAGAAGGCCGAAAAATTGCTGGAAGTGCACAGACACGACAAAAAGGTGTTATCCTGCAGCATGGATCTATTCCGCTAGAAATCGATTTAGATGAGCTGTATGATTTATTCTTATTCCCAAATGAGCGAGTGAAAGAGCGTATGAAGAGCATGTTTTCTTCTAAGGCCGTTGCAATCAATGAATTAACAGATCGAACGTTTACAATCGAACAGTTGATTGAAGCCTTCCAAGTTGGATTTGAAAAAGGCTTAGATGTGGAGCTAGTTCCGTATGAACTAACGGAAGAACAGCTTAAGGAAGTGCAAACATTGGCAAAAGAAAAGTACGAAAGTGATGAGTGGAATTATAAAAAATAAGGAGAGGGCATTTGCCCTCTCCTTATTTTTATAGTAAATTCAGTACTTTTTCTACTTTGATTCCTTTGTCTTGTAAAGAACGAAGACGATTTACAACATCCATAATCTCTTTATCAAAAGTAACGCTAATTCCTTGGCTTTGTAATTCTTCTTTTAAGTTTTCAATGGAATCATCTATATCGATGCCAAGCTCATAATCTTGACATACTTCAATTGTTTTCTTCACAAGCTTCACATAATTTTCTTGTAGTTTTGAATTCGCTTCGGCTGGAGCCGCTTGTTTTGGTTTTGTAGGCATAGCCGAAACCGTTTCTTGCTTTGCAACCGGAGTGGGTACTTCTTTCTTTACAGGTGCTGAAGTAGGTGCCGCTACAACTGTCTCTGAACGTACTGGCTTTGGCGCTGGTGCTGGAGTAGGTTTAGGGATTACAACGGGTTCTTCAGCACGTGTAATAGGCTTTGGAGCAGCTGTGACTACTTTAGGTACTTTTTCTACCACTACTTCTTTTTTGGGAGCAGTTTCTACAGGTGCCACTTCCTGTTCAGCTGCTTCTTTATTCTCTTTGCTCCACATAACGCGTTCGATTTCTAGGGAAACATTGTTTTTGTTCATTGCGGTTAATGTAACTTTACCAACTTCAGCGTTTCCAGTGAAATCGACAATTTTATAAATCACACTTTTGTTCCAATCTACGTTCCCGCTCAAAAATAATTCTTCGTTACATTTTGGCGTTAAGCCCTCGATTTTAATTTCTGCATTTACACCGTTTTCACTATATACCATAATTAGCGAAGCATTTACATCTTCGTCTGCTAACATTAGTTCACGTACCATTTTGCCGGTGCGTACTTGCGTTTTTTTCTTAAGTGACATCAAATTTCCCCTCTCAAAAATTCATTAATAATAAAAAAATCGTATAACGAAAAATAATTGCTCACGAAGAAATATGATACCGATAATAAAAGCATCACGTCAACAATTAACTTTAATTATTTTGCATTTTTCTTTTTTTCTTTATGAAATTTTTCAATTTGTAAAATTAGACAGAAGAAAAACAGCCTTTTTGAAGGCTGTTAAAATCTAGAGGTTTTATATAAAATTTTGTATAAAATGTAAAAGGAAATTGTAATAAGAGCACCTTGCCAAACTGTTAAGTTATAGGATAAATAAGGTTTTGTTTTAAAATAAATATCTGAAAACACTGATAATCCAAATGGTATACAAGCTGATAATATGAGCATAATTTTTTGCTTCCAAGACGCTAGCATTGTGAAAGAATATCGTCTTAATACGGAAAAAGTTAAAAAAGTACCAGTGGTTAAAATAATAGCTGACAATATTGTTCCTAGGATACTAAATGGAATCCCTGGTTTATTTGCATGATTAAAAAATACATGCGTAAATGTATCATATCCAAATTGGATAGCTAACAATAAACTAACTGCAAAGCCAATAACTGCACCTTTTTCGAAAGTAGTTTGGTGCTCAGAGGAATTAATTAATTCATCGCAATATGCTTTTAAATCCTCTCCAAAAATATCATAGGCATTTTTACTATTTTTTTGAGCTTCTAAAAGGTGATCTAGTATTTCTAATAATAGCTCCTCCATTTGCTCCTGTGGAATACTAGTAAACCGCAAATATATGAGCATATCTCCATAGATAGCTTCATTTTCGGGGGTTAGAAGTTTGCGTTTTTTATTGTTAAGTTCCACCATGTCTTTTGCCTTCAATCCTCTCACTCCCTGTGTAATTAAAAGTTTACGCGTCTATAAAAAATTTTATAAAAAAAATAAAAAGTGATGGCAAGTAATGATCCAATCCAAGGAGAAAGTTGATACTTTATAAATGGACGGTCTATAAAAAATAAAGAAATGACAATGAGTATAAACCATGGACTTTGTTGGTAAATGAAGCTCGTTATGCGCTTCCAATTACCCATATGGTTATTGAATAAATCCCCTTTGATAAAGTCAAATACAAAACGGATAGCAAGGTGTATAGCGATAATGATTACAAATACATATATGAAATTTATCTGTACAAATTGAAAGCGTTTGTTATCAGAGAAAAAGGGTAAAATAAAAGCGGCAAGAGAATTAATAGCGAAAAATATAGCGAGTAAATAACTACTCATAAAGGTTGGTGTGGCTATTTTCTGCCATATATTTTGTTTTGGAAGTGCAGTGATTATTTCATCACAGTAAGCTTGTAAGTCAGTTCCGAAAATATCATAAGCATTTTTCTTTTCTTCTTGTGCATCAAGCAAGTGATCTAAAATCTCTAATAGCAGTTCTTCTACTTGCTGTTCTGGGATATTAGCTAATCGAATGTAAACGAGCATATCCCCGTAAGCCGCTTCATTTTCCTCCGCCAATAATTTGCGTTTTTTATTATTCAGCTCAATTAAATCTTTCGCTTTCATCAATCTCACTCTCCCTGCAATAAATTATTTACCGTTGTCGAAACCATCCCCCAGCTCTTCTTAAACTCTTCTAGCTGTTCGAACCCTTTATCGGTTACATGATAATATTTTCGCTTTGGCCCAAGGCTAGAAGCTTTTAATGTACCAGCAATGAGTTTTTCTTTTTGCATTCGTAGCAGAAGAGGATAGATACTACCTTCACTTACGAATGTAAAGCCATGTTGGTTTAATTTCGTACTCAGTTCATATCCATACACTTCTTCTTGCGAAATGATATATAAAATACATCCTTCGAGCACACCTTTTAACATTTGACTATGCAATTGCGTCACCGCCTTCAAGTAACTTGTTGTGCAAGGTAGTTGTTATCTGAATTATAACATTCGGTAACTTGCAACACAAGTTACTAAAGTGGAAAATTTTAAACAGCGCTGTCAGCGTGCGTTTGCTCATACTAAAATGAGGGAGGGGATCATATGAAGCCATTTATGCCAAAGCTTGTTTATTTTGAACCGGGTACCACACCATTTGAGGATCGAATTGAAGCAGCCCGTAAAGTAGCGGGAGCAAATTTTCCACTTGGTTTTATTGTTGCTCCAATTTATATGCATGAAGGTTGGGAAGACGGGTATCGTGAATTATTTGGACGACTTTTTGATGCGTTAAAAGATTTAACCCTACTAAATTTATCATTCGAATTGATTCAACATCGCTTTACTAAGCCAGCGAAAAAGGTAATACAACAACGTTATCCCAATACGAAACTCGAAATGGATGAGGAGAAACGAAAATATAAATGGGGACGATATGGCATCGGAAAATATGTATATCAGAAAGATGATGCAGTGAGGTTAGAGGAAACGATAAGAAGAAATAGTTACGAATATTTTCCGAATGCTGAAATTCAATATTTCACATAAAAGAATCTGTATATACATGCAGATTCTTTTTATGTTTCATAGCTTTTGGTCTGTTTCCACCCTTGTCATGATACCCTTTCTGGTGTATCATTTTATTGATTGCTTAGTGCGGAAAACACAAAATAAAATTGGATGGAGGAAGCCGATGCCTACCCCTAGTATGGAAGATTATATTGAACAAATTTATTTGTTAATTGATGAAAAGGGATATGCCCGCGTATCTGATATTGCTGAAGCGCTTAGTGTACATCCATCCTCTGTAACGAAAATGGTACAAAAGTTAGATAAAGATGAGTATCTAATTTATGAAAAATATAGAGGGCTTGTATTAACATCAAAAGGGAAAAAAATCGGGGAGCGTCTTGTATATCGTCATGAGTTACTAGAACAATTTATGCGTATCATCGGTGTGGATGAAAGTAAGATTTATAATGATGTAGAAGGAATTGAGCATCATTTAAGTTGGGAAGCTATTGATCGCATTGGTGATTTAGTACAATATTTTGAGCAAGATGAACTTCGAATTGAAACACTTCGCGGTGTTCAAAAAGCAAATGAAGAGCAGGGGAAGTAAAGGGAACGAGAGGCGTTTCCTTTTTTGTTTAGAAGAGGAATTTACTTTATTTAAGGTGAATGTATAGAGATGTGAAAAATTGTTTTGTAAAAGGCGGGATCGGAATGAAAGCAATTATTTTTGACTTTGATGGATTAATTGTAGATACAGAAACAATTTGGTTCCAAGCTTTTCAGGAAGTAATTCGCGAATATGGTGGAGATTTACCTCTAGAAGAGTTTGCAAAATGTATTGGAACAACAGATGAAGTGCTTTATACATATATTGAACAACAATTGAAAGAGCAATTTAATAAGAACTTGCTAAAAGAAAAAGTTTCGACTTTACATCAAGAGAAAATGAAAATACCAGTAGCTCGTGATGGTGTGAAAGAATACTTAGAAGAAGCAAAAGGTCTTGGAGTAAAAATTGGTTTAGCTTCTAGTTCTTCAAGAGAATGGGTTATTGGGTTTTTAGAAGATTTAGGGATTCGGGAGTATTTTGAAGTAATTAAAACGAAAGAAGATGTGGAGAAAGTAAAACCAGATCCAGCACTGTATAAAGCGGCTATTGAAGAACTGAAAATTGATTCTTCAGAAGCTGTTGTGTTTGAGGATTCAGTAAATGGATTGAAAGCAGCGATTGCGGCAGGATTAAAATGTGTCGTTGTTCCAAATGAAGTTACAAAGGCTTTGCAGTTTGAAAATCACCATCTTCGCTTAGGAAGTATGAAAGAAAAAAGCTTAACAGAAGTACTTCAATATGTGAGGGAGCATAAATAAAAGAAAGACCGCATTTCCTAAAAGGAAGCGCGGTCTTTCTTTTTATTTTTTTTACCTTCAATCACGGTTAAATGAGATTGTTTTCGTTTCCTTTTTAACAATGATGAATTGCCTTTCTTAACTTTGTCATCAGAAGCATTTCGTTTTAATAAAGAATTGCTTAGGGGTGCTACGTTTTGTTTTCCGTATTTTCGGTTCGATTGTTTCGCAGCACGCTTATAAGAGTTTTGCGAATTGGCGGAACCGCTGGAACTTGTAAACATTTTATATAATAAATAAAAGACACCAACAACAAGTAACATGATGACAATGTTTTTAACCATTCCGTATGGATCTGTAATTGCAGATGATACGAGACCGAATATTGCTAACCCAATAATAAGCACGAATAAAGCGAACGTAAACGAACGACCGTTCATAGGGAACACCTCCTAAATAACATATATTAAAATTAGTATATTAGCGACAAGGAAAGGAGTTGAGTACCATTTTTAAAAAATTATTAGTGTTTTTCTTCTAAACGTAATAATTCTTCAAAGGATGCAATTGCAACTTCAACTTGATCATCTTCTGGTTCTTTTGTTGTTAATAGTTGAAGCCATAACCCTGGGTATCCTAATGCGCGCAAGACCGGAATATCTCGTAATCGATTCGTAAATTGCAAGACTTCAAAAGAAATCCCTAGAACAACTGGAATTAATAAAATTCGATTTACCACTCTGACCCAAAGGGGATCAGTTGGAACAAGAAAGTAGACAAACATTCCGATAATGACTGTAAATATAATAAAACTACTACCGCAACGATAATGGAGACGAGTTTGTTTTTGTACATTTGCTACTGTCAGTGGAAGATTGTTTTCGTAAGCATTAATGACCTTATGTTCCGCACCGTGATATTGAAACACACGCTTAATGAGCGGAGTTAGTGACACAATATATATATAGCTCAGTAAAAGGATGAGCTTAATGATGCTTTCGACAATAATTTGCCCAGTGTGAGATGGGAAAATCGGTCGTGTCAATTCCGCTAAAAGTGCGGGGACTGCTGTGAAAATGACTTTGCCGAATATGAACGATAAGATTCCGACTGCGGCTACTCCTAATACCATCGTTAATTTTGACTGCTCTTCTTTCTTGTGTGTAAGTTGTTCATCGTCTTCAGGATGAACGTCAAATCGTTCCGAAGCAAAGTTTAAATGTTTTGCTCCATTGGCACTTGCGTCAACGATAGCGGCGATACCACGTAGAAATGGAACTTTCTTTAGCATAGATAATACTTTATTCCGCACGCGTGGTAATCGATAAAATTCGATTGATTTATCTTTGCGACGAACCGCTGTAACAGTATATTCTCTACCACCAAACATAACTCCTTCTATGACCGCTTGCCCACCGTATATTTGTTTTGTCTCCTCTGCCATGTTAACACCAACCTGTATTTGTTTCTCTCTTATGTAGAAAAGAGGCAATTGTCATACTTGGTTCTGTCATTGTGAGATTTGACAATCACCGAGTTTCCTTTATTTTATCGACAAACACAAGCTGCTGACAAGGAAAATTGTTACGGAAGCCAGACATTTCTTATTCTTTTTATAGACAAATTTCGCATGATTTAAACATGCTTCAAAATAGTTTCGGACATACTAGTAAGCGGAGGTGTCGATGTGAAGCAAGAACAATCAATAACAAAAAACATTGTACAGATTGGTTTATTTGGTGGTGTTTTTTGGGGATGTATATGGTATTTTCTTCATATTTTTTCATTTACAGAAGCCGGACCAAACTATTTGCTTTTACCATTTGCGTTTGGATCGTGGAAAGAAGGAGTTTGGGGAAATGTATTGGGTATTGTTTGTATAGGGCTTCTTTCTATTTTAGTGGCATTTCTCTATAGGGCTCTTTTCAAAAGATTTGAAGGGATACTACCGGGAATACTCTATGGACTGTTTTGGTGGGGCATTTTATTTTTCGGACTGGGTTCTATTGCACCTGTTATAAAAAATGCACTTCATTTACCGAAAGAAACAATTGTCACAACAATATGTATTTTTATTTTATACGGTGTGTTTATCACATATTCTGTTTCATTTGAAGCGAACAATGCGAATCAAGGGGAAGGGTTGGAGTAGACAAACTATTCAAATAAGTGGCTCCTGTGTTAGAATGTTGTATAGACATTTTTTATATTAAGGAGTTTAAAGTATATGAAAAAAGTACTCCTCGTTAACGGTCCTAACTTAAATCGTCTCGGTGTTCGAGAAGTGAATGTATACGGGAAAGGAACGTTGCCATCATTAGAAGAAGAGATGAAGCAAGAAGCAGAGAAATTGGGAGTGGAGTTAGAATGTTTTCAATCGAATCATGAAGGTGCTCTTATTGACATCATTCATGAGGCTGATGACATATATGAAGGAATCATTCTAAATCCAGGAGCATTTACGCATTATAGCTATGCGATTCGAGATGCGATAGCGAGCATTTCGATTCCAGTTATTGAGGTACATATTTCTAACATCCACCAGCGGGAATCGTTTCGTCATGAATCTGTGACGGCAACAGTCGCGGCGGGCCAAATTGTTGGGTTTGGTTTTTATGGCTATAAGTTAGCGTTATTTGCATTATTGGAGAAACTTAGGGAGGCATAAATTGATGGAAAAGATCACGAAGTTAAGAAATGCATTTGGTGAAGCTGGTATTGATGGTATTTTATTAACGAATGAATATAGCCGTAGATATATGACGAACTTTACAGGGACAGCTGGTGTTGTACTTATTTCTAATGATCGTGCTCTGTTTATTACAGATTTCCGCTATGTAGAGCAAGCTGGTAAACAAGCTGTTGGTTATGAAATTGTGCAACATACAGGACCAATTCTGGATGAAGTTGCGAAACAAGTGAAAGAATTAGGAATTCAAAAGCTTGGCTTTGAGCAAGATACTCTTACATATAGCTCTTATACAGCACATAAAGAAGCGGTAGAAGCGGAATTTGTTCCAACTTCTGGGCTTGTAGAAAAGTTACGCTTGATTAAGACGGATTCAGAGATTAAGATATTAAAGGAAGCTGCACAGATTGCAGATGCTGCCTTTGAACATATTCTATCATTCATTCGCCCAGGCGTATCTGAAATTGAAGTGTCAAATGAACTTGAATTTTTCATGAGAAAACAAGGAGCAACATCTTCTTCGTTTGATATTATCGTTGCTTCAGGACTTCGTTCAGCATTGCCGCATGGTGTGGCATCTGAAAAAGTGATAGAAAAAGGAGATTTCGTAACATTAGACTTCGGTGCTTATTATAAAGGATATTGCTCTGATATTACGCGTACGATTGCAGTCGGCGAACCATCTGATAAATTAAAAGAAATTTATAATGTCGTTTTAGAAGCACAGCTTCGTGGTGTGAACGGCATTAAAGCTGGTTTAACTGGTCGTGAAGCTGATGCATTAACACGTGACTACATAACGGAAAAAGGATACGGTGAATATTTCGGACATTCTACTGGTCATGGAGTGGGCCTTGAAATCCATGAAGCACCAGGCTTAGCATTCCGTTCTGAAACGGTACTTGAGCCAGGAATGGCTGTGACAGTAGAACCGGGCATTTATATTCCTGGTGTTGGCGGTGTGCGTATCGAGGACGATATTATTGTAACAAGTGAAGGTAATGAAGTAATCACGAAATCTCCAAAAGAACTTATTATTTTGTAATACACAGGAGGATTTTTTGCATGATTTCAGTAAATGATTTTCGTACAGGTTTAACAATTTCAGTGGACAATGCCCTTTGGCAAGTGCTTGATTTCCAACATGTAAAGCCAGGTAAAGGTGCTGCGTTCGTTCGCTCTAAATTACGTAACCTTCGCACAGGTTCTGTTCAAGAAAAAACATTCCGTGCTGGTGAAAAAGTAGAAAAAGCACACATCGAAAACCGTCGTATGCAATACTTATACGCGAGCGGTGAGTCTCACGTATTTATGGATAACGGAACTTATGAGCAAATCGAACTTGGCGAAAACCAAATCGAGCGCGAACTTAAATTCCTAAAAGAAAACATGGAAGTAGCAATTATGACATACCAAGGCGAAGTACTTGGTGTTGAACTTCCAAACACAGTTGAGTTAAAAGTTGTAGAAACAGAGCCTGGTATTAAAGGTGACACAGCTTCTAACGTAACAAAACCAGCTACATTAGAAACTGGCCTTGTTGTACAAGTACCAATCTTCATTAACGAAGACGAAATGCTTATCATCAACACAGGTGAAGGTAAATACGTTTCTCGTGCATAGTTAAAAAAAGCACTCGTGATGATCACGAGTGCTTTTTTTATGTGAAATAAGGTATATAATAAATGATGCTTGTAATAAGACTGATAGCTATAAGACTGATTGTTCCCATTATGTAAGGACTCCAAATGAATTGGAATGGTTTTACTATACCTGTTTTGTATATAGTGTGATCCATATTGGCATTAAGATTGATATTTAACGCAAGCAACCAAATAACACCGAATATCGCTAAACTCCCTAGAAAGAAGGCCTCCATAAATGACCAACCAACCATTTTTGAAAAAAGGTAGATACCAACAAATTCTAATGTAATTGTGACAAAAAATTTAATTGCTTTCAATTTGATGCCTCCTTGTTTTTTAATTCCATCCAATTTAAAAAATTCTCACGAGATATAACATGTAGCACACAAGGGGATTTTGTCTCTTTTTCTAGTGCTATATGTTCACCTGGAAACTGTTTTTCTACATGTAGAGAAATATAAGGTAATTTCTCCTGCGCTTTTTGCGAACGGATATTAGTTGTTTTTGCGCCCGCGAATACATATGTAAGATCTAATTCTTCAAATGCCATTTTAAAAATTTCCTTTTTAGCAGCTTCATTGTATCCTTGGCCCCAATATGGATAGCCGAGCCAACTACCGATATGAGATTTCTTTTTTTTGTGATTGATATGTTTGAGAGAGGTGATACCAATTATCTCCTTGTTTTCATTTACAATCACTCTTGATAGAGATTGTTTTATTCGATCTTCTTCCATTGCAAAACGAATAAATGCTTTTGTATCTTCGATAGTTTCTACTTTTAGCCCTAGGGCGTCTTTCACATGTGGATCGCTAGATAATGTGAAAATGATGTCTGCATATTGTAAATCGAGTGGTAATAATGTTACGTGATTCATAGAAAATCCCCTTTCGTACACTAAATATAACATAAACTAATGGGAATATTCAGATTTTTACGGTAATTGATGTGAAAAATTATGTTTTTACTTCTGAAATAGACAACCTCTGCATATGGTTGTACAAATATATTCTTTTTGGAATAAGAGTTTTGTTAGTGAACTGAAAAGTAATTGGTAGGAGAGAAGGTGGGAGAATGAAACAATGGCTGGCGGCAATGGAAACATCCGTGCTTGTCATGGGATTGCTTCGGTTGTTTTCAGGTAGTGCGGAGATATTCGCCGCTTTGCTTATGCTTTATGTGAATGATGCAAAAAAAGCATTGTTTATAAATGGTATGTTGGCATTTGTTGGACCGACTGTATTAATTTTAACGATGTCAATCGGTATTGCGAGTGTTGCAAATGAAATTTCTTTTTTGAAGCTCTTTTTTCTAACTCTCGGAATTGGCTGTATTTTTATTGCGGTGTTGAAATAGTAAGTCAAGTATGGTGGGGAGAAGCAGATGAAAGAAGTATTAGAGGTTTTACCAAAAGCGATGAAACAGTTTATTGAAGGCTGTGAACAATATAGCGCGTTAGAAGAAATTAGGGTTCGGATAGGAAGGCCACTTGAATGTATTGCTCGTGGAGAAGTGTTCTTTTATGACTATGTCGTTACAGCAGAGGATGCAATCTACTTATTAAATAAGCTTAGTCAATATTCTATTTATACGATGGAAGAAGAGTTAAAGCGTGGGTATGTTACTTTGCGCGGTGGTCACAGGATTGGCTTAGCTGGAAAAGTAATTACAGAGAAAAGTGCAGTGAAGATGATTCGAGATGTGTCATCATTTAATATTCGAATTGCCCGTCAAAAAATCGGGATAGCTGAGCCACTCTTATCTTATTTGTACGACTCACGTTGGTTAAACACAATGGTAATTGGCCCTCCGCAAACAGGGAAAACAACACTTCTCAGGGATGTGGCACGTTGTATGAGTCAAGGGGTTCGTTCTCATGAAATTCCTTCTTGTAAAGTGGGGATTGTTGATGAACGTTCAGAAATCGCTGGATGTGTAAAAGGGATTCCGCAATATGAATTTGGCCCGCGTGTTGATGTGTTGGATGCATGTCCAAAAGCAGAAGGAATGATGATGATGATTCGTTCCATGAGTCCGGACGTACTAATTGTTGATGAAATTGGGCGTGTGGAAGATAGTGAAGCGATTATGGAGGCGGTACATGCGGGGGTTCAGCTTTTTATAAGTGCTCACGGATTTTCTTTTGATGATGTAATGAAACGACCATCTTTAAAGGCTGTGATGGAGCTTGGTGTGTTTGATCGCTTTATTGAACTATCAAAAGCAAAGGGACCTGGAACCGTTGTTCAAGTCAAGGATAGAGATGGAAAGCCTGTTCAAAGGCGAGGAAAGGTTCAAAGCGTATGGTGAAAATATTTGGTGCGGTGTTAATTGTAGCGGTGAGCACTTTCTTTGGTTTTTCGTATGCCAAAAGATATAGTGAACGCCCGCGTCAACTTAGGCTTTTAAAAGCAGCGCTGCAATCGTTAGAAGCTGAAATCATGTATGGGCATACGCCTTTATCAGAAGCAGCAGAGCGCTTAGTAAAACAAATGCCAAAGCCTTTAAACTGGATATTTCAAAGTTTTTCAAAGCGACTAGAAAGCGGCGAACAAACAGTTAGAGAGGCTTGGCTTGAAAGTTTACAAGAAAATTGGAAACTCACTGCATTTAAACAAACTGAATATGAGATTTTGCAGCAATTTGGTGAAACATTAGGGCAGCATGACCGTGAATCGCAGCAAAAGCATATTCGCTTATGTATTACGCACCTAGAAAGAGAAGAGGGTGAAGCGAAAGCACTTCAACTTCAATATGAAAAGATGATAAAGAGTTTGGGTGTACTAGCAGGACTACTTATCGTAATTTTACTGCTATAGGGGGGGAGAAAGGCGATGTCCATCGATGTTGGATTAATATTTCAAATCGCCGGAATCGGCATTGTTTTAGCTTTCATTCATACAGTACTAAAAGAGTTAAAGCGGGAGGATATTGCAAACTGGGTTATTCTTGTCGGTTTTGTCGTTATTTTATTTCATGTTGCATTTTTGATTAATACTTTGTTTGACAAGATTAAAAGTGTCTTTCTCTTTCAGTAAAGGAGGCGGTTCGAATCGAGATTTTACAAATTGTCGGATTGGGCCTCGTCGCGACATTTTTAGCAGCTGTGCTAAATCAACATAAATCTAGTATCACTTCTTTGTTTATTGTGTTCATCGCGAGTGTCATGTTTCTGCTGCTAATCGATCAAATTCATTCTATTTTAAGAATGATTGAGCGAGTTGCAAGTGAGGCGAAAGTAAGCAATGTCTATGTAGAGACACTGCTGAAAATTATTGGAATTGCTTACATTGCTGAGTTTGGGGCACAAATTACAAAAGATGCTGGTCAAGGTGCAATTGCTTCAAAAATTGAATTAGCAGGGAAAATTTTAATTCTTGTTATGGCTATTCCTATTTTAACGGTTGTAATTGAAACAATTCTTGGTTTTTTACCTACGGGATAAGGGGGAGTGAATGTTGCAAAGGTTTGGAGCTAAGCTGCTGTTTGCTTGCTTCCTTTTCTTTTCTTTACCAATTGTCGTACAAGCTTCTCCTGTAGAAAAAAACGTCGTAGATCAACAATTGGATAAACTCGGAATCGAAGATGTGAAGCAGTTTTGGGACGGGCTTGTCACAAAATATGGAGGTTATTTGCCAGAGAGTCAAAAGGGAAGCTTTATGGAATTTGTAAAGGGCGAAAAGGAATTTTCGATAAAAGAATGGATGATAGGGCTATTAAAATATTTATTTCATGAGCTTGTTGCAAATGGAAAGCTACTTGGAACGCTCATTATGCTCACAATTTTCAGTGCATTATTACAATCATTACAATCTGCCTTTTCGAAGAGTAGCATAAGTAAAATTGCAGATGCCGTTATATATATGGTGTTAATTATTTTTGCTTTAAATAGTTTTTATGTGGTCATGACGTATGCACGGGAAACGATTCAAACGATGGTAGATTTTATATTAGCTTTACTTCCTATTCTCCTAGCACTCATAGCGACCGGAGGCGGGGTTGTATCAGTATCCTTCTTCCATCCGATTATCATTTTTTTAATGAATACAAGTGGGCTGCTTATGAACTATATTGTTCTTCCGCTCTTATTACTTGCGACCATCTTAAGCATTGTAAGTACAATGAGTGATCAATATAAAGTTACGAAATTGTCCAAGCTCCTGCAAAATGTAAGTGTTGGGATTATTGGTATCTTTCTAACAGTTTTTCTAGGCGTATTATCTGTGCAAGGGACAGCAACAGCAGTTGCTGATGGTATAGCTGTTAAAACAGCGAAGTTTGTAACGGGAAATTTTATTCCTGTGGTAGGGCGGATGTTTACAGAAGCGGCGGATACTGTTATTAGCGCCTCTGGGTTATTAAAGAATACGGTCGGGATTATCGGGCTTGTTATCTTATGTTTAATCGTTGCTTTTCCAGCGATTCAAATCTTTTGTATCGCGTTTATTTATAAATTCGCAGCGGCAGTACTACAGCCAGTTGGCGGAGGAGCTATTATTAAATGTTTAGATATTATAGGAAGGAGTATCATTTATGTATTTGCCTGCTTAGCTATCGTATCCTTTATGTTCTTTTTAAGCATTACCATTATTATTGCCGCGGGGAACATTACCCTCATGATGCGATAGGAGGTGACGAGTATGCAATTTGTTACAGAGTGGATTAGAAATATTATCGTCTTTTTGCTCTTAGCGACGATGCTGCATCTTATCCTTCCTAATTCAAATTTACAAAAGTATGTCAAATTTGTTGTGAGCTTATTGTTAGTCGTTTTAATCTTAACGCCGCTATTTAAGTTATTACAAACGGATGTAAATGAAGTGATTGCGAATTTTAATCAAGAAAAATACGTAGCGGACGGATCGATAAAAAATTCAATTGATACAAAGAAAAAAGAAATACAAGCCCTAACACGTGCATATAGTTTAGAAGAGATGGCTGTCAAAATGAAAAAAGAAGTTGGAAAAGAATTTGAGAAAAAGTATGGCGTGACAGTGTCTGAAATAAAAATAATTGCAGCAGAAACTAAGGAAGAAGTAAAAGCGGCAAAAGATATTCAATCTGTTATTGTGACGCTAAAAGAAGCTGAAGTGAAGAAAAACGATGCAATTGAAACAGTAAAGCCAGTTGAAATTAATACGAGAGCGCCTCGGAAAACTTCGGAAGAAACAAATGTAGAAATGAAACAGTTCTTTTCAAGCAGGTGGCAGCTAGAGGATAAACAAATCCAAGTTCAAATGGAAGGGGGGACAGGTAGAGTAAATGGACAATAAAGATAAAAACTCGAAATTCTCATTTTTTCGCAACTTATTGAAAGGGGACGAAAAAGATGATAGGGAGAAAGGAAAAAAAGTAACACCTAAGTTTTTGCTTGTCCTACTCATACTTGGAATGTTGCTTATGTTTTTTAGTAATTTCTTTCAACCGAAAAAAGAAGAAGTGCCTGTGTTTAAAGAAAAGACAAGTCAAGATTCAGAAAAAGATGTGCCGACTTTTGGACAAAAAAAGAGCGAGAACATGTCAGCTATAGAAAAATACGAAAAAGCATATGAACAAGAATTGAAAGCAGCATTAGAAGATATAACAGGGGTTAAAGATGTGTCTATTGAAGTGAATTTGGACTCATCAGAAGAAAAAATACTTGAAAAAAATATTGTGAAACGATCGCAAACAACAGGTGAAACAGATAAAACTGGAGGAAAAAGACAAGTTGAAGATGAATCAACTGATGAAAAAACGGTGATTATACGCGAAGGTGATAAAGAAACTCCGATTGTATTGCGAACAGAGAAACCAAAAGTGAGAGGTGTCCTTGTCGTAGCAAAAGGGGTGGATAATATACAAATAAAAGCAATGGTAAAGGAAGCGGTGACACGTATGCTTGATGTACCATCACACCGCGTAGCAGTACTACCAAAAAAGGGTTAGGGAGGAAATAAAGTGTTGAAAAAACAAACAGTTTGGTTACTAACAATGCTAAGTTTAGTTGTTGTGTTATCTGTCTATTATGTAACAACGCCTGACAAAATGAATACTGCAACACCAACAGCGAGTGAAAAGGTTGGACAAGAAAAGCAAGGTGTTGAAAAAGAAGTGACAAAAGAAACGACAAAAGAAACGACAAAAGAAACATCTAATAAAGAAGCTACTCCAAAAGAAACATCGGGCAAAGAAACAGAGAAAAAAGATGATAGTAAAAAAGAGACAAGCAAAAAAGAAGGCAATGTAACAGTTCAATCAAGTGATGAAAACTTTACAGCACTTCGTTTGAAAATGGAAGATCAACGCAGTGCAGAGAAAGAAAAATTACAAGATGTTATGAAATCAACGAAATCTTCCGCTGAAGAAATAAGTAAAGCGAAAGATGAATTAAATGCAATCGATCAGATGGAAACAAAGGAAGGGTTGCTTGAAACAGTTATTAAATCACAAGGTGGCTATAAAGATGCGCTTGTAAGAGCTGATGGAACTGATATTAAAGTAACAGTAAAAGCTACGAAGCATTCTCAAAAAGAAGCGAATAAAATTATCCAACTTGTTCGTGCTGAGGCAGGATCCAAGGATGTAGGCGTCAAGTTTGATCCAGTAAAATAAATTTTAAATATGTATTACGAGCTATGATAAGCTGGAGGATTACTACTCGCGAACAGCCGGATAGAAAAAAGCTATCGTTTTCGATAGCTTTTTTCTATTTCATCTTTTTGTGCTATTTCAATGTTTTCTCCTCGGAAAGGAGAAATGCGCTGAGAGTAAAAAATTAAAGGTTCGTGGTAATGGTGGTTGCTTTTTCCGTATTTTATATGAGTGAAGACAACGATGAGCCAGATTAATACAGCTGGTAAGAACAAGATGAGCCATATCATGTTTCTGCACCTCACTATTAAGATATTTTACTTTACTTTGAACATACTATTCGTATGTGAAGGAAGGATGAACGGCTTGTAAATAAAAAAATAATATTTTGTAAAATATGTTGTTGTACATAGTTAAAATAGGATGAGAATAATAAATCAAGAGCTCTAAATTTTAAATGAAAAAAGAGAAAAAACATGTTTTTTATGAAGTGGTCTTGCCAATTTTGAGTGAAACTTGGTATTATTACTAGGTAATAAATTATTTAGTGAAATAATATTTTTTACAGGAGTTTCGATTTATCGTAAAGAAATATAAATTGGAATGTTGAAAATATTTATCGTAAGATGAGAGTAGCAAAAGTTTCTATTAGTAAATGTTATAGGAATGATTTCTCTAGGAGAATGAATCGTATCTTTACAGACAACATAGTTTGCTTTTATATGTTCAGTATCTGTAAGAACGGGACAAACAAGTGTATGGGAGTGGATTTTATATGTTTAAAATTCAAGAAGTTCGTGAATTAATTAAGTTAATTGATAGCTCTAACATTGATGAATTTGAATACAAAAAAGATGGCACGACAATTAAAATGAAAAAGCGTGGGAATGAAGTTGTGTCTGTACAGACAACGCCAGTAGTGAAACAAGCATTACAAACGCAAGCGGTAGAAATGGAAACAGCCATAGCAGCGGCGCAGGTAGAAGTACCGAAGCAGGAAGAGAAGAAAGCTGTTCAAGATGAGAATTTACATACAATCACATCACCGATGGTTGGAACATTCTATGCATCTTCTTCACCAGATACGCCTGCATATGTAAGTGTCGGGGATCGCGTTTCAGAAGGTACAGTCGTTTGCATCGTTGAAGCGATGAAGCTCTTTAATGAAATTGAAGCAGAAGTAAATGGAGAGATTGTTGAAATTCTTGTGAACAACGGACAACTTGTTGAGTATGGACAACCGCTATTTCTTGTAAAAGCGTAATAAGGGAGTCTTTGTGATGATAAAAAAAGTATTGATAGCCAATCGTGGGGAAATTGCTGTGCGAATTATTCGTGCTTGCAAAGAGATGAATATTGAAACAGTAGCTATTTATTCAGAAGCGGATAAAGAATCACTTCATGTGCAAATCGCAGATGAAGCGTATTGCGTTGGGCCAACAATGTCGAAAGAAAGCTATTTAAATTTGACGAATATTATAAGCGTTGCAAAATTAACAGGTTGTGATGCAATTCACCCTGGTTATGGATTTTTAGCCGAAAATGCTGATTTTGCAGAACTATGTCGTGAATGTAACTTGATTTTTATCGGACCTAGCCCAGAAGCAATTTCAAAAATGGGTACAAAAGACGTTGCGCGTGATACAATGAAAGAAGCAGGGGTTCCGATTGTACCAGGTTCACAAGGGATTATAAAAAACACAGAAGAAGCAATGGAACTTGCAAATCAAATTGGATATCCCGTTATTATTAAAGCAACTGCAGGTGGCGGCGGAAAAGGTATTCGTGTTGCACGTCATGAAGAGGAGCTTATAAAGGGAATTCAAATTACACAGCAAGAAGCTAGTACCGCTTTTGGAAACCCTGGTGTATACTTAGAAAAGTACGTTGAAGATTTCCGCCATGTTGAGATTCAGATAATGGCAGATGCACATGGCAATGCGATTCATTTAGGAGAGCGTGATTGTACAATTCAGCGCCGTTTGCAAAAACTATTAGAAGAAAGTCCTTCTCCTGCTCTTGATGCAAATATTCGTGAGAAAATGGGTGAAGCGGCAGTAAAAGCAGCGGTAGCGGTTGATTATACAGGTGCTGGTACGGTTGAGTTTATTTATGAATATAAAACGAAAAGCTTTTACTTTATGGAAATGAACACGCGAATTCAAGTAGAACACCCGGTTACAGAGATGGTAACAGGGATGGACTTAATTAAAGAGCAAATTCGTGTTGCTTCAGGAGAAAAGCTATCGCTACAGCAAGAAGAAGTACAATTTAAAGGTTGGGCAATCGAATGTCGAATTAATGCGGAAAACCCTGCCAAAAACTTTATGCCATCTCCAGGGAAAGTGGAAATGTACTTACCACCAGGAGGATTTGGTATTCGCGTCGATTCAGCTGTTTATCCTGGTTATTCAATTCCACCTTTTTATGATTCGATGATTGCGAAATTAATTGTTCACGGAAAAACACGTGAAGAAGCAATTGCAAAAATGAAGCGAGCACTTAGTGAATTTGTCATTGAAGGCGTACATACGACAATCCCGTTCCATTTACAATTGCTAGATCATCCTGATTTTATAAAAGGGGAATTTAATACTAAATTTTTGGAAGAGCATGAACTTGTGACGCAGTGATACATTTAAAGGAGGTTTTTTTCATGGCTGAACATATGTTAGATATGGGTCAAGATACAACCCTTGGAAAAGTAGAAATTGCACCAGAAGTAATTGAGGTAATTGCAGGTATCGCAACTGCTGAAGTAGATGGCGTAGCGGCAATGCGCGGCAACTTTGCTACAGATGTTGTTGAGAAGTTAGGAAAGAAAAATCACGGTAAAGGCGTGAAGGTTGAATTAGTAAACGACGATATTATCGTTGACGTTTATGTTGTCATGTATTTTGGTGTAGCAATACCAGTTGTTGCACAAAAAATTCAAGATAATATTCGCCAAGCACTCTTTACAATGACGGGTCTTGAGCCGAAAGAAGTAAATATTCACATCGTTGGCGTAACATTCGAAACGCAAAAAACAGAAATCGAGCCAGTATAAGAATGAGAAGGTGCCTTGTCAAATAGGCACCTTTTTTCTCGTTTCATCTCTTCATGCACGAAACCTTTAAATTATTATACTATTTTAAAAAATACAAAATATAAAAAGGGAATGATACGTTTTTTCAAAAAACGTACATTGTGATAAGGTATGGAACTTGAAGTTAATCTTTTTATTATTTTTCAGCCTTGTAACTCGTGTATGAAACGATAAATTGTGTTATTATCATTGTATTATAAGGTTGGAAAATCAATGAAAACTGTAAGAGTAAGTAAATTGACGGCTTATAAATTATAATAATATAACAAAACATAAGGAAAGACTTGAAGTATAAAGGAGAGTTACAATGAAACGTAGGACGGCTAGAGAAAGAGCCATGCAAGCATTATACCAAATGGATATTACTGGAGAATTAGAGCCGAAAGTAGCGGTGGAAAATACGCTAGAAGAAGGCGAAGAAACAAATGAGTTTTTAGAATCACTTGTTGTTGGTTGTGTAGAACATAAAGAAGCAATTGATGAAGCAATTCGTCAAAATTTAAAGAAGTGGAAATTAGAACGTATTAGTATTGTAGATCGCAGTATTTTACGTCTAGCTGTGTATGAAATGAAGTACATGGAAGAAATTCCACACAATGTAACAATTAACGAAGCAATTGAAATTGCAAAAACATTTGGGGATGAGGAATCTCGTCGTTTTATAAACGGCGTTTTATCTAATATAAAAGACACACTGTAATTTCTTTAAGGGGGAATCTTAAATGGTAGCAGTAATCATCAAAGGAAATGAAGTTGCGGAGAAAAAACGAGCACAATTGAAAGAAGAAGTTGTGAAGTTGAAAGAGCAAGGGATTGTACCAGGATTAGCCGTTATTTTAGTTGGAGAAGACCCAGCATCTCGTTCTTATGTAAAAGGAAAAGAAAAGGGCTGTGAACAAGTTGGAATTTATTCAGAGTTAATTGAGTTTCCAGATACAATTACAGAAGAACGTTTGTTAGCTGAAATTGATCGCTTAAATGAAGATGACCGTATTAATGGTATATTAGTACAATTGCCTTTACCGAAACATATTGAAGAGAAAGCTATCATTGAAAGAATTTCACCTGAAAAGGATGTAGATGGGTTCCATCCAATCAGCGTTGGCCGTATGATGACAGGTCAAGATACATTTCTTCCATGTACACCACATGGCATTGTAGAATTAGTAAAAGAAACAAATCTTGATATTTCAGGAAAACACGTTGTTGTAATCGGAAGAAGTAATATCGTTGGAAAACCAGTGGGACAGCTGTTTTTAAATGAAAATGCGACTGTAACATATTGCCATTCCAAAACGAAAAATATAAAAGAATTATCAAAGTTAGCTGATATTTTAATTGTAGCTGTTGGAAGACCAAAAATGGTAACAGCTGACTATATAAAAGAAGGTGCAGTTGTAATTGATGTTGGTGTCAACCGTTTAGAGACAGGTAAGCTGTGCGGTGATGTTGACTTTGAAAATGTACTTGATATTGCGGGTTACATTACACCAGTACCAAAAGGTGTCGGCCCAATGACAATTACAATGCTCCTTCATAATACAGTAGAATCTGCAAAACGCGCAGGAGTTGTTTGTAAATAATTTGAATCGGCTATGAGGAGAGAAAGATGGAAAAGCAATATTTAACCGTTACAGCATTAACACGCTATATAAAAACAAAAATAGAGTATGACCCGCATTTGCAGTCTGTTTGGTTAAAAGGAGAAATTTCAAACTTTAAATGTCATAGCCGTGGCCATATGTATTTTACATTAAAGGATGAAAATGCAAGAATAGCAGCGGTTATGTTTGCGGGTCATAATCGCAATATAAAATTCAGACCAGAAGATGGAATGAAAGTACTTGTAAAAGGAAAAATCTCTGTCTATGAAGCAAGTGGTTCATACCAAATTTATGTTCATGATATGCAGCCTGATGGAATTGGTAATCTTCATTTAGCTTATGAGCAATTAAAGGTTCGATTAGAGGAAGAAGGGCTGTTTTCTCAAGTTTATAAACAGCCAATCCCTGCCTATGCGAAAACAATTGGTGTCATTACATCTCCAACAGGAGCTGCGATTCGGGATATTATAACGACGATTAAACGTCGTTATCCAATTGGGAATGTGATTGTATTTCCGGTACTTGTACAAGGGGAGTCTGCGGCTCCCTCAATTGTACAAGCGATTCAAACAGCGAATGAGATGAAGGATATAGATGCTTTAATTGTCGGTCGTGGGGGCGGTTCCATTGAAGAACTATGGGCCTTTAATGAAGAAATGGTTGCACGTGCGATTTTTGCAAGTGAAATTCCAATCATCTCGGCAGTTGGACATGAAACAGACTTTACAATTGCTGATTTTGTAGCAGATTTACGTGCACCAACTCCAACGGCAGCAGCAGAACTTGCAGCACCAAATATAATTGAATTACAAGAGAAAGTGTTACAACGAACCCTTCGCCTGCAAAGGGCAATGCGAGAGATGTTACATAAAAAGCAAGAACAACTGCAAACACTTCAAAAATCGTATGCGTTTCGTTATCCAAAGCAAGTGTATGAGCAAAAAGAAGAACAGTTAGATCGTACTCTTGAACAGCTTATTTTGGTGAAAGAACGCTATGTAGAGAAAAAGGTAAATCAGTTAAAACAGCTCTCATTTTATTTGGAGAAGCATCATCCCTCTCAAAAGATTGTACAAACAAAAACAAGGGTAGAAACGTTGCAAAAGCAATTGCAACGTGAAATGCAAACATTACTGCAAACGAAAGAGTTTGCGTTTATGAGGGCGGCTCAAAAATTAGAGGCACTAAGTCCACTTAAAGTAATGATGAGAGGATATGGGCTCGTATATAGTGAAAAAAAGCAAGTGTTAAAAAGTGTGAAAGATGTCGGCCTTGGTGATGTTGTTTCAGTACAATTACAAGATGGAGTGTTAGATTGTAGCGTATCGGGCATAGAGGAGCGTGAATTGAACAATGGAAAATAAATTAAGCTTTGAAGAAGCAATTTCTCAGCTTGAACATCTTGTTTCTAAGCTCGAACAAGGCGATGTTCCTTTAGAAGAGGCGATTTCATATTTTAAAGAAGGTATGGAGTTGTCTAAGCTATGTGATGAGAAATTGAAAGATGTACAAGAACAAATGGCAGTTATCCTTGGAGAAGATGGAGAACTTAAACCATTTACTGCTGTAGGAGATGAAGCATAGTGGCATATGTAGCTTTTGATGCTTTTGTGAAAGAGAGTAAAACTTTCGTCGAGGAGCAGCTTGTACGCTATGCAAATCAATTACAATGTCCAAATGTACTTCGCGAAGCGATGACATACTCATTGGAAGCAGGCGGAAAGCGTCTCCGTCCGTTACTTTTATTTGCAACGTTGCAAGCGTTTGAAAAGGAAAGAGAACTGGGTATAGGAGCAGCTTGTGCTCTTGAAATGATTCATACCTATTCGTTAATTCATGATGATTTACCATGTATGGATGACGATGATTTAAGACGGGGAAAACCAACAAACCATAAAGTGTTTGGTGAAGCGATGGCCGTTTTAGCGGGAGATGGCTTGTTAACACATGCTTTCCAAGTAGTGACAGCGTATCATCATCAAGACATTTCTACAGAAACAAAGCTAAGACTTGCGCTTGAACTTGCAAAAGCAGCTGGACCAGAAGGAATGGTTGCTGGACAGGTAGCGGATATGGAAGCGGAAGGAAAGCGGCTTGAGCTTAGTGAATTAGAATATATTCATAAGCATAAAACAGGGCGGTTATTAGAATATGCCGTGCTTGCAGGAGCGGTACTTGCAGGAGCAACACCAGAACAAGAGAAGAAACTACTTGCATTTGCAAAATATATTGGTCTGGCTTTCCAGATTCGAGATGATATTTTAGATGTAGAAGGTACGGAAGAAGAAATTGGAAAACCGATTGGTAGTGATGCTTCCAATGAAAAAAGTACATATACGACGTTATTTACTATAGATGAGGCAAAATGTATCTTAGAAGAAACAATTGTTAAAGCGAAAGATGCGATAGCATCTTTACAATTACAAGATGAGTATTTATTATCTATTTGTGATTTGATCGCAAAGCGTAATAACTAATGTAAGAACGTTTTCATTTGTTGAGTCATTTATTATTTTGTGGTATAAATGTAGAAAAAGGTTTTTCTTTTCTTGTTATTGGCAAAAATATATCTAGATTACGTTGCCGTTATCACTTTGTGTTAGCGGCTCTTTTTTCATCGGATAGAGGAGCTATGATTCATGTAGGCTTCTTACTTGAAAGGGATACTTCGTTTTCTAAGAATGTAGAGAAAGATGACGAATTGTCTGTTCAAGCAGGATAGAAAATAGGAATGATATTGAAGAATTTCTTGTGTTGTGCAAATATTTTTTTGTAATATTTGCCATATTGACAGATTATGAAACGAAAGTGAGTGATCCATGTGGATCTAACGCAAATTCAAAACCCTAGTTTTTTGAAAGATATGTCTATCAGCGAACTAGAGGCATTGAGTGAGGATATTCGGAAGTTTTTAATTGAAGAGCTCTCTCAAACAGGTGGACATATTGCTCCTAACTTAGGTGTAGTAGAACTCACAATTGCTCTGCATAAATTATTTGACAGTCCAAAAGATAAATTTTTATGGGATGTAGGACATCAATCCTATGTGCATAAGATTTTAACAGGGCGTGCAAAAGAGTTTGGCACATTAAGACAATATAAAGGTCTATGTGGTTTCCCAAAACGTTGCGAGAGTGAGCATGATGTATGGGAAACAGGTCATAGTTCGACTTCATTATCTGCTGCAATGGGAATGGCTTTAGCACGTGATTTAAAGAAAACGAAAGAGTGTATTATACCAATTATTGGGGATGGTGCTTTGACTGGTGGAATGGCTTTAGAAGCATTAAACCATATCGGGCATGAAAAAACAGATATGATTGTTATCTTAAATGATAATGAAATGTCAATTGCTCCGAATGTTGGAGCTCTTCATAACGTTCTTGGTCGCCTGCGTACGGCTGGAAAATATCAATGGGTGAAGGATGAACTAGAGTATTTACTCAAGAAAATTCCAGCAGTTGGTGGGAAAGTTGCAGCAACCGCAGAAAAAGTAAAAGATAGTTTAAAATATTTACTTGTATCAGGTGTCTTCTTTGAAGAGTTAGGGTTTACATATTTAGGTCCTGTTGATGGGCATAGTTATGAAAACTTATTTGAAACGCTTCAATATGCAAAGAAAACAAAAGGCCCGGTACTTGTTCATGTGATTACGAAAAAAGGAAAAGGCTATAAACCAGCAGAGAGCGATGTGATTGGAACTTGGCATGGAACAGGACCATATAAAATCGAATCTGGTGATTTTGTAAAGCCAAAAGAAGTTGCACCGGCGTGGAGTGCGGTTGTAAGTGAGACAGTTCGTAAGCTTGCAAGAACTGATGAGCGTATCGTTGCGATTACACCAGCAATGCCAGTTGGTTCTAAGCTTGAAAAGTTTCATCAAGAATTTCCAGATCGTATGATTGATGTGGGAATTGCTGAGCAACATGCCACAACGATGGCCGCTGGGATGGCAACGCAGGGAATGAAGCCGTTCTTAGCGATTTATTCAACATTCTTACAACGTGCATATGACCAAGTTGTTCATGATATATGCCGTCAAAATTTAAATGTCTTCATTGGAATTGACCGTGCTGGATTGGTTGGAGCAGATGGTGAAACGCATCAAGGTGTATTTGATATCGCGTTTTTACGCCACTTGCCAAATATGGTGCTCATGATGCCGAAAGATGAAAATGAAGGGCAGCATTTAGTATATACGGCAATGCAATATGAAGATGGTCCAATTGCTCTGCGTTATGCGCGCGGAAATGGACTTGGAGTTAAAATGGATGAAGAACTCAAAGCTATTCCAATTGGTACATGGGAAACCTTAAAAGAAGGTACGCAAGCAGCAATCTTGACATTTGGTACAACGATTCCGATGGCGCTGGAAGCGGCGGAGCGTCTCGAAAAAGCTGGAGTTTCAGTGAAAGTCGTGAATGCTCGTTTTATTAAGCCGATGGATGAATCATATTTACATGAACTCCTAGGTAAGAATATGCCGATTTTAACAATTGAAGAAGCTTGTTTAATCGGTGGATTTGGTACAGGTGTAGTAGAATTTGCTACTGAGCATGGGTATCATAGTGCTTTAATCGAACGAATGGGAATTCCAGATCATTTCATTGAACACGGTAGTGTTACAAAGTTGTTAGAAGAAATTGGTTTGACGACAGATGCTGTTGTGGACCGCATTCATACAATGATTCCATCAAAACAAAAAAGGGCGTAACAAATGAGTGTAAAAAAAGAAAGAGTAGATGTACTATTAGTAGAACGCGGACTTATAGAAACGCGTGAAAAGGCAAAACGCGCTGTTATGGCGGGTCTTGTATATGCAAATGAAATGAGACTCGATAAACCAGGGGAAAAAATTCCACAAGATACACCGATTACGGTAAAAGGACAAGTTATGCCATATGTGAGCCGTGGCGGTTATAAGTTAGAGAAGGCATTAGAGACTTTTCATCTTGATTTACAAGATAAAATTATGTTAGATATTGGTTCATCAACTGGTGGCTTTACAGATTGTGCGCTGCAAAATGGTGCGAAGTTATCTTACGCTTTAGATGTAGGGTACAATCAACTTGCTTGGAAGCTTCGTCAAGATGAGCGCGTTGTTGTTATGGAACGGACGAATTTTCGTTATGTAACACCGACTGATTTAGAGCGTGGCTTGCCGCAGTTTGCTAGCATTGATGTTTCGTTTATATCGTTAAAATTAATTCTTCCAGTCTTAAAAACGATATTGACTCCAAATGGTGATGTTGCGGCTTTAATTAAACCACAATTTGAAGCTGGAAGAGAGCAGGTCGGGAAGAAGGGCATCGTTCGTGATCGTAAAGTTCATGAAGCTGTCGTAGAAATGATTGTTGATTTCGCAATAAAAGAAGGGTATGATGTTGAAAACTTAACATTTTCTCCAATTACAGGTGGGGACGGAAATATTGAGTTTTTAGTTCATTTAAAGTGGCATGGTGAACGTGAGATTGGCGAAAAGCATTCTCTGGTTTCTGTAGAGCAAGTTGTAACAGAAGCTCATGAGGTCTTAAAACAAAAAGGGAAAGAGGAATAACGGTTGTTGTTCCTCTTTTTGTTGGAATTGTATAATGATTGTAAAAACAATTATGTACAAGTAAACGATTATAAGTTAACATAAATAAGTGAAGTATACCAATGTTTAAACTATGGTAAGAGATAGTGTGAGGTGCAAATGTATGAATAAGGGTCAGCGCCATATTAAAATCAGAGAAATTATCGCGAATAAAGAAATTGAAACGCAAGATGAACTAGTTGATATTTTACGTAATGAAGGCTTTAATGTAACGCAAGCAACTGTATCGCGTGACATTAAAGAGTTGCACTTAGTAAAAGTGCCATTGCATGATGGTCGCTATAAATATAGCTTACCAGCAGATCAACGATTTAACCCGTTGCAAAAATTAAAACGTAATCTAGTCGATTCGTTTGTAAAGTTAGACACAGCAGGACATATGCTTGTGTTAAAAACATTACCTGGTAACGCGCACGCGCTTGGAGCACTTATTGATCATTTAGAATGGGATGAGATTATTGGAACCATTTGTGGTGATGATACTTGCTTAATTATTTGCCGTACGCCTGAGGATACAGGTGTTGTATCAGATCGTTTCTTAAATATGTTGTAACAAAAGAATCTTGTTTACTCTTTTGCTAAAAGCAGAAAGTAAACAAGATATTTTTTATTCTAGGAAAAATAGATGAATGTGAAGTGAAATATGGTGTTTTTCTAGAATGAAGTTAGGAAATCGATGGATTGACCCGTAAAACGAATGTTTGGTACAATGGAGCGGGCTAGAAGAGTAATTTATACATACAATATATATGATAAACGCAGAGTGAAAAGCGCTTAGCGAAAGCCCTTTTTAGGGGATTAGTTTATAACGAGGTGAATGGGGCATTGTTATCGGAATTATCGATTAGAAACTTTGCTATTATTGAGTCATTAAATATTTCTTTTCAAAAAGGTTTAACAGTTTTAAGTGGTGAAACAGGTGCCGGAAAATCAATTATTATTGATGCAATCAGCTTACTTGTTGGTGGCCGCGGTTCAGCAGAATTTGTTAGATATGGAACAGAAAAAGCTGAAATTGAAGGTTTATTTTATATAGAGGATGATAAACATCCATGTATTACGAAAGCTGAAGAGCTGGACATTGAAATTGAAGATGGGATGATCATTTTAAAACGTGACATCGCTGCGAATGGAAAAAGTGTATGTCGTGTAAATGGTAAACTTGTTACATTGAGTATATTAAAAGAAATTGGGAAAACACTTGTTGATATTCATGGACAACATGAAACGCAAGATTTGATGAATGAGGAACGCCATTTGTTTATGCTCGATCATTTTGATGGGGATCGTATCGTGAACCAATTAGAAATATATCAGGGCGTATACGGTGAGTATGAGCAGTTAAAAAAACAACTGAAATCCTTAACAGAGAATGAACAGCAGATGGCACATCGCTTAGATTTAATTCAATTCCAGCACGAAGAAATTCGTAAAGCGGATTTGAAAGTCGATGAAGAAAATGAATTGACGGAAGAGAGATTAAAAATCTCTAATTTCGAAAAGATTTATAAAGCGCTTGGTGATGCATACCGTTCGTTAAGCGAAGATGGTAGTGGACTTGATCATGTGCGAAATGCGATGGGACAAATGGAGAGTATTACACACCTAGATGAGGCGTATCAAGAGAACCATGATTCGATTGCAAATAGCTACTACTTATTAGAAGAGGTTGCCTATCAGCTCCGTGAAAGATTAGATATAATGGAATATGACCCGAATCGTTTAGATGAAATTGAAACGCGTTTAAATGAAATTCGTATGCTAAAGAGAAAGTATGGAAATACTGTAGAAGAGATTTTAGCGTATGCTGATAAAATAGAGCAAGAAATTTTTACAATCGAAAATAAAGATGTACATATTGAAACGACGAAAAAGAAATTAAAAGAATTAGAAAGTGTAATTTTGAAGGAAGCAACAATATTGAGCAATATGCGTCATCAACTTGCAGATCGTCTTACGAACGCAATCCACCAAGAATTAAAAGAATTGTATATGGAAAAAACGAAATTTGAAGTGAGGATTAAGAAAAGAGAAGGAAGCCATGATGATCCATTTCTAGAAGGGACACCAGTGAAACTTACGGCAGATGGATACGATCATGTGGAATTTTATATTTCAACAAATCCAGGTGAACCATTAAAACAACTTTCAAAAGTAGCTTCTGGTGGAGAGTTATCTCGTATTATTTTAGCTCTGAAAAGTATCTTTTCTAAGCATCAAGGTGTTGCATCGGTCATTTTTGATGAAGTAGATACGGGAGTGAGTGGCCGAGTGGCACAAGCGATTGCGGAAAAAATTTATCGTGTATCTGTAAACTCACAAGTACTTTGTATTACGCACTTACCTCAAGTAGCATCAATGGCGGATTCACATTTATTTATCCGTAAACAAGTTGCGAATGATCGGACGATTACATCAGTTACTGTATTAAGTACAGAGGATAAGGTAACGGAGATTGCTCGAATGATTTCTGGCGTGGAAATTACCGATTTAACGACGGAACATGCGAAAGAGTTACTTACGCAAGCACATCGTTTTAAACAGACAGCAGAGGCTATCCAATAATGGATAGCTTTTTTGCTCAAATGACGATTTCTTGATTCTTCCGGTTATAAACAAAGCGTTGCAAGGAGAAATTAAAAGATGAAGTCGTTAGGCTGAATGTGGGGTAGGAGCGAGGAGAGTGAATGAATTGAAATTAGAGCAATTCCGAAAAATAATAGGTCTTTGCCTCCTTGTTTCATTAATTTTTATTGGATGTTTTAAACCGCTTCGTACGTTTATTTCATCCCCGAAGCAACTCGTTATTTTTGAGGGTCAACAATCCGAAATAGCATCATTTCCAGTTTTCCAGGCTTCATCGACAAATCATCATGTTTTTACAGTGAGTTCAAATAAAGAACAGAAATCTGGACTTGTAGTAAATTCGCATCAAAATGGTGAAGCGGATATGGTTTTTCAACTTGCTGGATTTCCAGTAAAAAAGGTAAATGTGAAAGTATTAAAAGATTTTAAAGTGATTCCAGGCGGGCAATCAATTGGAGTGAAATTGAATACAAAAGGTGTACTTGTTGTTGGACATCATTTAATTCAAACAGAGAGAGGGAAAGTATCGCCTGGAGAAGTGGCTGGTGTACAAGTTGGGGATATGATTACCGAAATTAATGGAAAAACAATTGAAAGAATGAGCGATGTGGCACCTTTTATTCATGATAGCGGAAAAACAGGTGAACCGCTTAACCTCGTCTTATTACGAGATGGTAAGTATATTCATACGAAACTAACACCAGAAAAAGATAATGGTGAATCGTCTTATCGGATTGGCTTATATATTCGTGATTCAGCTGCTGGTATTGGAACGATGACTTTTGTTCATCCGGATTCGATGAAATATGGAGCGCTTGGTCATGTTATTTCTGATAATGATACGAAAAAACCAATTCAAGTAGAAGATGGACAGATTGTTCGTTCGACAGTTACTTCTATCGAACGCGGTAGTCATGGAAATCCAGGAGAAAAATTAGCAAGATTTTCACCGGATCGTGAAGTGATTGGTAATATTACAACAAATAGTCCTTTTGGTATTTTTGGTAAATTAAATACAGGTATAAAAAATGGCATAATGGATGAAGCAATGCCGATTGCATTATCTCATCAAGTGAAAGAAGGGCCAGCGAAAATATTAACAGTTATCGATCAAGATAAAGTAGAGGCATTTGATATTGAAATCGTAAGCACGGTACCACAAAAGTTCCCAGCTACAAAAGGAATGGTTGTAAAAGTTACAGACAAACGTTTGTTGGCTAAAACAGGTGGTATTGTTCAAGGGATGAGTGGTAGTCCGATTGTTCAAAATGGAAAAATGATTGGTGCTGTTACACATGTATTTGTGAATGACCCAACTTCAGGGTATGGTGTCCATATTGAATGGATGTTACATGAAGCTGGAATTAATATTTATGAGCAAGAGAAAAAAGCAAGCTGATTAACATCAGCTTGCTTTTTTCTTGAGAAATTCGTTGAAATTTTGTAAAAGTTCCGCAAGAGCTGTTTTTTGTTGTAAAATAAAAGAAAAGAGTGAACGTTTCGTTGTAAACCTATGATGGAATGTGTAAAGAAAGAAAATAAATGAACGATAAACATATTTTTTTGTGATTTTATCGGAAATTAAGAAACTTTAAAAGGGAAATTTCACACAATTGTCGAACAATTCATGTAGCCTAGAAGCTTACACATGTCGGGAGAATCGATTCGGTAAGGGAGGAAAAGCTGTGGAGAAAATTAAAGTGTGTCTTGTGGATGATAATAAGGAACTAGTATCAATGCTAGAAAGTTATGTTGCTGCTCAAGATGATATGGAAGTAATCGGAATTGCTTATAATGGTCAAGAGTGTTTGAATTTACTGAAGGAGAAACAACCTGATGTACTTGTTTTAGATATTATTATGCCACATTTAGATGGTTTAGCGGTGCTGGAAAAAATGCGTCATATTGAACGACTAAGACAGCCGAATGTGATTATGTTAACGGCATTTGGACAAGAAGATGTGACGAAAAAAGCAGTTGATTTAGGTGCTTCTTATTTCATTTTAAAGCCATTTGATATGGAAAATTTAACGGGTCATATTCGTCAAGTAAGCGGTAAAACGAATACTACAATTAAACGTCCACTACCATCTTTCCGATCTGCAACAACAGTAGATGGAAAACCGAAGAATCTAGATGCGAGTATTACAAGCATTATTCACGAAATTGGTGTACCAGCTCATATTAAAGGATATATGTATTTGCGAGAGGCAATTTCTATGGTATATAACGATATCGAGCTTCTTGGTTCTATTACGAAAGTCTTATACCCGGATATTGCGAAAAAATATAATACGACAGCAAGCCGTGTGGAACGCGCAATCCGTCATGCGATTGAAGTAGCGTGGAGTCGTGGGAATATTGATTCAATCTCGTCCTTATTTGGCTATACTGTATCGATGTCAAAAGCAAAACCTACGAATTCCGAATTCATCGCAATGGTTGCAGATAAGTTGAGGCTTGAACATAAGGCTTCGTAAGTGTTGTTGTATCAAGATGTTAAGTGTATTTCATAACAAAATTTAATAGCCGATGAATTACGTATGTAAGCAATAAAGTACGTAGATAATTGGCGGTTAATTTAAAAACCTTCTATTTATTGGATTGAAATTTTTATTCTAATAGCTAGGAGGTTTTTTGTTGTATGAACAACTTTCAGATGAATGTTGAAAACTTTTTACTTCATTGTAATGCAAAGTATCTAAGTAGGAAAATAATTCGGTCATATGACCAAACGTTGAAGTTATTTGCTTCATATTTAGAAAGAGAATTAAAGATTATGGATGTTGATAAGGTAAAACCTCTTCATATTCGGACGTATATTAAATATTTAAAATAATTATTTCTGCAATGGTAGGGATGTGCGAGAGTAGAGGCGTTAATGTTTCCGATATTATGATAGATGTCCAAGAAGTATTTCAAGAAGCCGCGATTTAATTCGTGGTTTTTATTTTTACAATAAAAAAGAACGCCTAGTGTGAGGGTTTTGGCGTTCCTTTTCTTTATTTGATAATTTGATTACAAATCCGCGTGAGTATCTTGTGCTACAATACCACCGTGGTCTCCAATACTTGCACCAGTGTTTCCATCAGCTAAGCCCCAAGGTTGTCCATGGTCATAAGCAGGTGCGGGTGTATCGCCTCCATTATCGGCAGGTGCAGGTGTATCACCTATATTTAATGCTAAATCAGGTCTTTGAGGTGCAGGTGTGTCACCTTTGTTCAATGACGAAAATTCTGGGTTGTTGCTAACACCAAAAGTCATAATTCCAGCTAATGCTAATCCTGTTATTGTTAATCCAATCTTTTTCATTACTTTAACGCCCCTCTAGCTAATAATTTTTTTCTCGCTTCATTACTCATGTAGAAATATTTGCTTGATTTTAAATGGTTTTCCTCAGCATAAAATTTATTTGCTAGTCGTTCGGTGTATTCCTCAATACAATCCCATAGTTCTTCTTTCCTAAAGTATGAAAATCTTGCCAATATAGCAGTTTCTAATTCTAGAGTATCGGACGACTTGTTTGATTTTTCTGAAATCTTAAAGTGATATTGATACTCTTTGTTTTCTAACTCGTTACAGATATTTAAGCCTTTTTCGATTAATTGAGATGCGATTTCCGTTTCACCTAATTTTATATTTTCATCAGCTTGTAAATATAAAGCTTTAAAATGGTTTGGCATATTTTCCGTAACTTCTGATAAGTGACGAATTGCTAAAGATGAAAGATTTTGATTCGCATACATTAATCCGATGTTATTTCTAACACGTAGTAGTAATGTTTTTTCATTTTTCTTGTTTAGGCTATCTATAGCAGTGTTAAAGCTTTCTTCGGCTTGTTCAAATTGTCTTAAATCTATACAAGATAGCCCGGAAATGTTATCACATAAAGCTACATTGATTTCGTAGCCCACATGTTTAGAAAATATATCTTTTGCCATTCGTATGTGGTCAATTGCTAAAAGTGGTTTGTAAACTTGATAATAGAACGAAGCCAAACGATAATTAAACTCCGCTTCCTCTAATTCGTTGGATACAACATACATTAATAGCTTTTCTGCTTTTTCAAAATGTTCTCTCGCTTCATTGTAGTCTGCAAGAATTGTGCTGTGAACTGCTTTGAAGAAGTGGTAATAATAAGAAAGAAAGCTGTTATTAGGTATTTTGAAGGAATTAATTTTATCGAAGCTATCTTTTGTGATGTTAAGTCCATCTGTTAATACTTTATATCTAAAATCTAGTAACGAATAATATAATGATAAATGTTCATCTTCCTTGATATTGGAAAGTCTATCTTCTATTTCTTGTTTTAACTTTGTTGCCTGTATATTTTGTTGTGACAACATAGATTGATACCAGTCATTTAGCAACTTTGTAACCTGTTCATTCCCCTTCATTTGAACGTTCATGAAATCCCCTCTACTTTTTGAATATTCTTATAAATAATAGCAAGAATAAGATGTAAAGAAATTAAGTTTACATATTTCTCGATATTTGTGTAACAATTTTATGTTCAATTAGATAACTGACCATATTCATTCCGCCTGTTTAGTAAATTCAAATATTTGGCACAGTAAAATAACTCAACACAGTATAATTTTCTTATAAAATACTGTATAAAGAAGGAAGGTCAATAAATTTTGAGGTGGGGGTCTTACTGCCCGTGAATAGCGGGATAAATATGTTCCTGAAGTTTATGTAAGAATCTGCTTATGATATATATGGGTGGAAATATGGTGAATAGAGAAAATAAACAGTCCTGCAAAACAGGACTGGATTATTCTTCATCTTTATTTTGTTTTTCTAGCTCAACTAACTTTTGAACTAAAATGTGCTGCGGCATATGCATAATTTGCTCAAGTGGAACACCTAGAGCTTTTGATAAACGAATTGCAGTATCCGGAGAAATTTGTAATGGTTTCATAGAAGTACCTCCTTTTTCGTATAGTATAGCATAAGATTGGGGGAGTGAGGATGACTCTTATATTCGCGCACCGCGGTGCGGCGGGGGCGTATCCAGAAAATACAATGATTTCATTTAAAGCTGCGGAATCGTTTCAGGCAGACGGGATAGAATTAGATGTTCAATTTACGAAGGATAAAAAAGTTGTTGTGATTCATGATGAAACTGTCAATCGTACAACGAATGGAAAAGGTGCCGTTCGTAATTACTTATATGAAGATTTGCGAAAATTGGATGCGAGTCACCAGTTTTCGGAAAAGGTAGGTTTTTGCAAAATTCCTTTATTAGAAGAAGTGCTAGAATGGCTAAAATCGAATTGTTTGTTGCTCAATATTGAATTTAAAAATAATAAAATTCCATATTGTGGTTTAGAAGAAGAAGTTATAACACTTATACGAAAGTTTGGCCTAGAAGATCGAGTTATTTTTTCTTCTTTTAATCATTACAGTATGAAAAGATGTCATATGATGGCTCCGGATATTCAAACGGCCATTTTGTATCGAGAAGGTTTGCATAGCCCGTGGGCGTATGCGCGAAAAATGGGGGCTACTGCGATTCATCCGAACTATCGTTATCTTCAGGATGCAATAGCTGAATTAACAATGGAGAGCGGAGTTGAAGTGCGGCCTTATACAATTAATGATGAAACGGTTATGCGTAAGTATTTTGATATGAACATATCGGCGATTATTACTGATTATCCAGAAGCAGCGAGAGTGTTATTACAAGCGAAAAAATGAGACCTTTCATTAGAAGGGTCTCATTTTTATGTTCTTTTATCTTCTGAAACGAGCTTGTACTTTGTTTCGTTTACGATCACGATGTACAACAAAGCCTCCAAAGATATAAAAACCGATTGCAAAGCAGAATACACCTATTAAAAATTGTAACCATAATACAGGGATTGGAGATAAAAGAATACCAAATACAGTATCTCTCATCAATTTTATACCTAGCACTGCTAATGAGATGGGGATGAGTGCTAATAGAAGAGCAAGGTAACGCTGCATAGATAACGCTCCTTTTCAGATAATTTTGTATATATCAAATGATGTTATATAGAAAGGGGATTTGTCAAGTGATTGCTGAACGAGTAAGATAAAGGTGTGAAAAATTTTGCAGAGATACTTCGAGAGGAAGTGGGATGTGTGAAACAAAAAGTATTAATTATTGGAGCGGGCGAAGGTGGAAGTACGATTCTTGGTTTGCTGCAAAATTCGAATATATTTAAAGTCGTTGGCGTTATCGATATAAATCCGAATGCAAAAGGATTACAGATTGCGCAAGAACAAGGTATTGCAGTTGGAGAAAATTTAGATTCTTTTCTTACAGTGGATGTGGATGTAATTTTTGATATGAGTGGTGATTACCATTTACATAAGGTTCTATTCGCAAAAAAGCAAGAAAATACACTCCTTATACCAGGGGATGTTGCGAAGATCGTTACGAAGTTGGCACATGAGAAAGAGAATTTAATTGAAAAACTGAAAGGCCAAACGCAGCAAGGAAATTTGATTTTAAATTCTACTCATGATGGAATGATTGTCATTGATTCAGAAGGTTATGTGAAATTATTTAACAAAAGTGCAGAACGTATAACGGGTTATAAAGCGAAAGAAGCGACGGGGAAATATATTTTAGAAGTAATTCCGACTAGTAAGTTACTTCGTATTATACGAACGAAACAAATAGAAGTAAATCATGAATTGACGTTAGGAAATGAAAAGAAGATTATTACAACGCGTATTCCTATTTTAAAAGAAGATGGAGAGGTGCAAGGGGCATTTGCAATTTTTAAAGATATTACAGAAGTTGTAGATTTAGCGGAAGAAGTTACAGATTTAAAAGAAATTCAAACCTTATTGGAAGCGATTATTTATTCATCTGAGGAAGCGATTTCTGTTGTAGATGAGAAAGGAAGAGGTCTTGTCATCAACCCTGCTTATACAAAGTTAACAGGCCTTACAGAGGATGACATAATTGGAAAACCTGCAACGACTGATATTGTAGAGGGGGAAAGTATGCATATGAAAGTACTTCGGACGCGTAGGGCGGTACGAGGGATTCATATGAAAATTGGTCAGAAAAAACGAGATGTCATTGTAAATGTCGCACCGGTTATTGTTGATGGTATATTGAAAGGTAGCGTTGGTGTTATTCGTGACGTATCCGAAATTCAAAAATTAACGCATGAATTAAACCGGGCAAGACAAATTATTCGGACGCTAGAAGCGAAATATTCTTTTGAGGATATTGTAGGAACGTCTGATGAAACGATGGCTGCAATAGAGCAAGCAAAGCTGGGAGCAAACACACCAGCAACCGTATTACTTCGCGGGGAGTCAGGGACTGGTAAAGAGTTATTTGCGCACGCTATTCATAACGGGAGTAATCGGAAATACAATAAGTTTGTTCGTGTAAACTGTGCTGCTATCTCGGAAACTTTATTGGAAAGTGAATTATTTGGTTACGAAGAAGGAGCTTTTTCTGGTGCGAAAAGAGGTGGTAAAAGAGGTTTCTTTGAAGAAGCAAATAATGGGAGTGTTTTTTTAGATGAGATTGGGGAACTGTCTGCGAATACGCAAGCGAAATTATTGCGCGTTTTGCAGGAAAAAGAAATTGTAAAAGTTGGAGGAACAAAACCAATTCCTATTAATGTTCGGGTGATTGCAGCGACGCATGTAAATTTAGAAAAAGCAATTTTGGAAGGTGAATTCAGAGAAGATTTATATTATCGCCTAAATAAAATTCCAATTCAAATTCCGTCTCTTCGTCAGCGAAAGGCAGATATTCCAGCTATATCAGAACGATTGATTCAAAAAATTAATCAAGATTATGGCCGGAATGTAGAAGGGTTAACAGAATCGGCTATTGAATATTTGCGATCGTATGATTGGCCGGGGAATGTCAGGGAGCTTGAGAATATTTTGGGACGGGCGATTATTTTTATGAACTATAATGAGATGTATATTGATGTACATCATTTGCCTTCTTTGCATAAGGAAGACCAAGTAGAATTAAAAGGAAATAATTTATTGCCGGAATTAGAAGAAAAGCCCCTTGAACATTTGGTTACGGAGTTTGAAGGGAACATCATACATGAATATTTAGAGAAGTTTGGTGGGAATAAAACAAAGACAGCGAAAGTGTTAGGAATCTCAGTTCGAAATTTATATTACAAGTTAGAAAAGTATGACCATGCAAAAAATAGCATGCAATAAATTGCGCACCGTGCAATTTATTGCATGGTGCGCAAAAAACAACAATTTAAGACAGAATATTATGTAATTTTCCAAAGTACTGATTTCACTGTATTTTGTATGCGTTTTCATAATTGGTATGACCAATTTGAAAAGTTGGCACGATATTTGCTTATTAAATAGACGAGGGACGACGGAAAGGGTTGATTACAAGATATGAAGTTAAAACACTTAATTGATCAAGCAGCAGGGCAGCCTAAAAAAACTGTGGCTGTAGCAGTGGCTGAAGATCATGAAGTAATTGAAGCAGTTGCTAAGGCAATTCAATTACAGTTAGCTCAATTTCGTCTATATGGAAATCAAGAAAAAATTATGGGTATGCTACAAGAGCATGACTTACAAGTTTCAGAACACGTTCAAGTGATTGCGGCATCATCAAGTGCTGAGGCCGCGGAACTTTCTGTTAAAGCTGTAAGAAATGGTGAAGCAGACGTACTTATGAAGGGGAACATCCCAACAGCAAGTATTTTAAAAGCAGTATTAAATAAAGAGTGGGGACTTCGCAAGGGTAGTGTGTTATCACATGTTGCAGCGTTTGAAGTTCCAAATTACGATCGCTTTATCTTTGTTACAGATGCAGCGATGAACATTGCACCTGATGTAGGGCAAAAAGCTGCTATTATACAAAATACTGTTGAAGTTGCCCGGGCAATAGGAATCGAATTGCCAAAAGTGGCTCCAATTGCAGCGGTGGAAGTTATTAATCCAGCGATGCAGGCGACAATCGATGCAGCGATGTTAACCCAAATGAATCGTCGTGGACAAATTAAAGATTGTATCGTTGATGGACCGCTTGCTTTAGATAATGCTGTATCACAAATTGCAGCAGAGCACAAAGGCATAGTAAGTGATGTAGCAGGTAAGGCAGACATTTTACTCGTCCCAACGATTGAAGCTGGAAACGTGCTATATAAATCGCTTGTCTATTTTGCAAATGCAAATGTAGGAGCGATGATTGCTGGCGCAAAAGCACCGATTGTTTTAACATCTCGTGCAGATTCAGCAGAAACAAAAGTATATTCATTAGCTTTAGCAGTTGCGACTGCTTCTAAATAAACCAAAAGGGTAAAACAATTAGGGGGAAATGACAATGACATTAGAAATCTTCGAATACTTAGAAAAATATGATTATGAGCAAGTAGTATTTTGTCAAGATAAAGAATCTGGATTAAAAGCAATCATTGCAATTCATGATACAACACTTGGACCAGCCCTTGGTGGAACAAGAATGTGGACATATGATTCTGAAGAAGCGGCGATTGAAGATGCATTGCGTCTTGCAAAAGGGATGACATATAAAAACGCAGCAGCTGGTTTAAACCTAGGTGGTGCAAAAACAGTTATCATTGGCGATCCACGTAAAGATAAAAGTGAAGCAATGTTCCGTGCATTAGGACGTTACATCCAAGGTTTAAACGGGCGTTATATTACTGCAGAAGATGTTGGTACAACTGTTGATGATATGGATATTATCCACGAAGAAACTGATTTTGTGACAGGTATTTCACCTTCATTCGGTTCTTCTGGTAACCCATCTCCAGTAACTGCTTATGGTGTTTACCGCGGTATGAAAGCAGCAGCGAAAGAGGCATTTGGTACAGACAGCCTAGAAGGTAAAGTAATTGCTGTTCAAGGTGTTGGTAACGTAGCATATCACCTATGCAAACATTTACACGCTGAAGGTGCACAACTAATCGTTACAGATATTAATAAAGAAGCGGTACAACGTGCAGTAGAAGAATTTGGTGCAACAGCAGTTGAACCAAATGAAATTTACGGTGTAGAATGTGACATTTATGCACCATGCGCATTAGGTGCGACAGTAAATGACGAAACAATTCCACAACTTAAAGCAAAAGTAATTGCAGGTTCTGCAAATAACCAATTAAAAGAAGATCGTCACGGTGACGCAATCCATGAAATGGGAATTGTATACGCACCAGACTATGTAATTAATGCAGGCGGTGTAATTAACGTAGCAGATGAATTATATGGATACAATAGAGAACGTGCATTAAAACGTGTAGAGTCTATTTATGACACAATTGCAAAAGTAATTGAGATTTCAAAACGTGATGGTGTACCAACTTATGTTGCAGCAGATCGTCTAGCTGAAGAGCGTATTGCAAGCTTGAAAAATACTCGTAGCACGTTCTTACGCAACGGCCATGACATTATTAGCCGTCGCTAATCTATCATATACAACTTCTACAAAAGCTGTGGTTACCTCTTACGAGGTTTCCACTTCCTTTTGAATTTATAGGTGGAGGTAGCAACATTGTCCTTAAATCGAATCCTTGTTATTAATCCGGGTAGTACATCCACAAAAATAGGTGTTTTTGATAATGAAAGACCCGTTTTAGAAGAAACCATTCGTCATGATGTGGATAAAATCGGTAAATATAAACGAATTATTGATCAATATGAATTTCGAAAAGAAACAATTTTAGAGGTTTTACATTCTCACGGTATTAATATTTCGAAATTAAACGCTGTTTGCGGCCGCGGGGGATTACTTCGTCCCATTGAAGGTGGTACGTATACAGTGAACGAAGCAATGTTAGAAGATTTGAAAAATGGATATAGCGGTCATCACGCTTCAAATCTTGGAGGTATTTTGGCGTATGAAATCGCTTCAGGATTAAATATTCCAGCATTTATTGTCGATCCAGTTGTTGTTGATGAAATGGATCCAATTGCTCGTATTAGTGGTATTTCTGGCATGGAGCGAAAAAGTATTTTTCATGCGTTAAACCAAAAAGCTGTGGCGCGTAAAGTTGCAGAGGAACTTGGTCGTAAATATGAAGATTTAAACCTATTAATTGCGCACATGGGTGGCGGGATAACGGTTGGTGCTCATAAGCAAGGAAAAGTTATTGATGTAAATAATGGTTTGAATGGTGAAGGTCCATTTAGTCCAGAACGTGCTGGAACAGTGCCGGTTGGACAGTTAATAGAAATGTGTTTCTCAGGTGAGTATTACCGCGATGAAATGATGAAAAAGATTGTTGGACAAGGCGGATTAGTAAGCCTTATTGGTACAAACGATGCAATTAAAGTTGAGAACATGGTTGAGAAAGGTGATCCTGAGGCAACACTTATTTATAAAGCGATGGCATATCAAGTTGCAAAAGAAATCGGCGGAGCTAGCGCGGTTCTTCATGGGAAAATAGATGCAATCGTTTTAACAGGAGGACTCGCATATAGCAAAATTCTTGTTGATGAGATCAAGGAGCGTGTTCATTGGATTGCTGATGTGATTGTGCATCCAGGTGAAGATGAATTACAAGCATTAGCAGAAGGGGCACTTCGTGTATTACGTGAAGAAGAAGCTTCAAAAGAGTATGTTGTACGAGAAAAAGAAACGGTAGCTAGGGGTTGAGATAATGGCAAAAGAATATGATTTAGTCATCGTTGGCGGCGGTACTGGCGGATATGTTGCTGCTATTCGTGCATCACAATTAGGGCTAAAAACAGCGCTTGTTGAAAAAGATAATCTTGGTGGCACTTGTTTACACAAAGGTTGTATTCCTAGTAAAGCATTGCTGCGCAGTGCTGAAGTATATGCAACGGCGAAAAAGAGTGAAGAGTTTGGCGTTGTAACGAGCAATGTAGAGTTGAACTTTGCTAAAGTGCAAGAGCGTAAAGAAAAGATTGTAACGCAGCTTCATAAAGGCGTTCAGCATTTAATGAAGCAAGGTAAAATTGATGTGTTTGAAGGTATCGGCCGCATTCTTGGACCTTCTATCTTCTCTCCAATGCCGGGAACAATTTCGGTTGAATTTGCAAGTGGAGAAGAGAATGAAATGTTGATTCCTAAAAATGTGCTTATTGCAACAGGTTCTCGTCCAAACTCTTTACCAGGGTTAGAACTAGATGGAGAATACGTAATGTCATCGGATCATGCCCTAAAAATGGAAACGCTTCCGGAATCAATTATCATTGTTGGTGGTGGCGTAATTGGAATTGAATGGGCATCTATGCTTGCTGATTTTGGTGTTGAAGTTACCGTATTAGAATATGCAAAACATGTCTTACCGCTTGAAGATCAAGATGTTTCGAAAGAAATGCAACGTCTCTTGAAGAAAAAGGGAATTAAAGTGGTAACAGGTGCAAAAGTATTACCAGAAACATTGGTAAAAGATAATGGAGTAGCAATTCAAGCCGAACACAATGGTGAAAATAAAGAATTCAAGGCAGAAAAAATGCTTGTATCTGTAGGAAGACAAGCCAATACGCAAAATATCGGCTTAGAGAATACAGATATCATTGTGGAAAAAGGATACATTCAAACAAATGAGTTTTATCAAACGAAAGAATCACATATTTATGCAATTGGTGATGTAATTGGCGGTTTACAACTTGCACACGTTGCTTCTCATGAAGGTATTGTTGCTGTAGAACATATTGCTGATAAAGAAGTTATGCCAATCGATTACTCTATGGTATCGAAATGTGTATACAGTAGTCCAGAAGTAGCTTCTGTTGGTTTAACAGAACAGGAAGCAAAAGAAAAAGGCTATAAGTTAAAAGTAGGTAAGTTCTCATTCCGTGCAATCGGAAAAGCACTTGTATATGGAGAATCAGATGGTTTTGTGAAACTTGTAGTTGATGAAGAAACAAATGATATTCTCGGTGTTCATATGATTGGCCCACATGTAACGGATATGATTTCTGAAGCGGGTCTTGCAAGAGTACTTGATGCAACACCTTGGGAAGTTGCACATACAATTCATCCGCATCCATCATTATCAGAAGCAATTGGTGAAGCTGCATTAGCGGTAGATGGAAAAGCGTTACACGCATAAAAATGTGGATTTAGGAGGTTATGAAAATGGCAGAAGTAAAAGAAAAGCGCCATGAAGAGCTTGGCTTAAGTGATGAGCAAGTAGTAGAAATGTATCGTACGATGTTGCTTGCACGTAAAATTGACGAACGTATGTGGCTGTTAAACCGTGCAGGGAAAATTCCATTCGTAATTTCTTGTCAAGGACAGGAAGCTGCACAAGTAGGCGCAGCATTTGCACTTGATCGTGAAAAAGATTATGCATTACCATACTACCGTGATATGGGTGTAGTACTAGCGTTTGGTATGACAGCAAAAGAGCTTATGTTGTCTGGCTTTGCAAAAGCAGGAGATCCAAACTCTGGTGGCCGTCAAATGCCTGGTCACTTCGGTCAGAAGAAAAACCGTATTGTGACAGGTTCATCACCAGTTACAACACAAGTGCCTCATGCAGTAGGCATTGCACTAGCAGGGAAGATGGAAAAGAAAGATTTAGTAACGTTTGTTACCTTCGGTGAAGGCTCTTCTAACCAAGGTGACTTCCACGAAGGTGCTAACTTTGCTGGCGTACACAAATTGCCTGTTATTTTCATGTGTGAGAATAACAAATATGCAATTTCTATCCCTGTTGAAAAGCAATTAGCATGTAAAAATGTATCAGATCGTGCAATTGGTTACGGTATGCCAGGATACACAGTGGACGGAAATGACCCACTTGCAGTATATAAAGCTGTAAAAGAAGCAGCGGATCGTGGCCGCCGCGGCGAAGGTCCAACTTTAATTGAAACAGTATCATATCGTTTAACAGCACACTCTAGTGATGACGATGATCGTGTATATCGTGATAAAGAAGAAGTAGAAGAAGCGAAGAAAAAAGATTCCATCTTTACATTTGCTGCTTACTTAAAAGAGGTTGGCGTGTTAACAGAGGAATCTGAAAAACAAATGTTAGATGAAATTATGCATATCGTAAACGAAGCAACAGAATATGCAGAAAATGCTCCGTATGCAGCACCTGAAGATGCATTGAAGCACGTATACGCAGAATAGGGGGGAACGTTTCATGGCTGTAATGTCTTATATTGACGCGATTACATTAGCAATGCGCGAGGAAATGGAACGCGATGAGAAAGTATTTGTATTAGGAGAAGACGTTGGTAAAAAAGGTGGCGTATTTAAAGCGACAAATGGATTATATGATCAATTTGGTGAAGATCGTGCGCTTGATACACCGCTTGCAGAATCTGCAATTGCAGGGGTAGCAATCGGGGCAGCGATGTACGGAATGCGTCCAATTGCTGAAATGCAATTCGCTGATTTTATTATGCCAGCAGTAAACCAAATTGTTTCTGAGGCAGCAAAAATTCGTTACCGTTCTAATAATGACTGGACTTGTCCGATCACTGTGCGTGCACCATTTGGTGGCGGCGTTCACGGTGCATTGTATCACTCACAGTCTGTAGAAGCAATGTTTGCAAACCAACCAGGTTTAAAAATTGTTATTCCTTCTACACCATATGATGCAAAAGGATTATTAAAAGCCGCAATTCGTGATGAAGATCCAGTACTATTCTTTGAACATAAACGTGCATATCGTTTAATTAAAGGCGAAGTACCAGAAGATGATTATGTATTACCAATCGGAAAAGCAGATGTAAAACGTGAAGGTGATGATATTACTGTCATCACATATGGATTATGTGTTCACTTTGCTCTTCAAGCTGCTGAAAAATTAGCGAAAGATGGCATTTCTGCTCACATTCTTGATTTACGTACTGTATATCCATTAGATAAAGAAGCGATTATTGAAGCAGCTTCTAAAACAGGTAAAGTTCTTCTTGTAACGGAAGATAACAAAGAAGGAAGCATTATAAGTGAAGTAGCAGCAATTATTGCAGAAAATTGCTTATTTGATCTTGATGCACCAATTGCACGTCTTGCAGGTCCAGACGTTCCAGCAATGCCATATGCACCAACAATGGAAAAATTCTTTATGGTAAATCCAGATAAAGTTGAAAAAGCAATGCGTGAACTTGCGGAATTTTAATCGGGGGGACTATACATGGCTGTAGAAAATATCACAATGCCTCAGCTTGGGGAAAGTGTAACGGAAGGTACAATTAGTAAATGGCTCGTAAATGTTGGCGATCACGTAAATAAATATGATCCGCTTGCAGAAGTAATGACAGATAAAGTAAACGCAGAAGTACCATCTTCTTTCACAGGAATTGTGAAGGAGTTAGTCGCTGCTGAAGGTGATACACTTGCTGTAGGTGAAGTCGTTTGTGTGATCCAAGTAGAGGGCGCGGATGAGGTAGCTGCGACAGCTGTAGAAGAGAAAACAAAAGAGGAACCAAAAACAGAAGTGGCTTCAACTGAAAAAGCACCAAAAGTGAAGCAACCAACTGATGGCAAACCTCGTTTCTCACCAGCTGTATTAAAACTTGCAGGTGAGCATAATATTGATTTAGATGCAGTAGAAGGTACGGGTGCAAATGGTCGTATTACACGTAAAGATATTCTGAAGCTTGTGGAATCTGGAAACATTCCGGTAGTTGGTGCGAAGAAAGAAGCAGCACCTGTATCTATGCAGGCATCACAAGAAGCACCAAAAGTGACTGCACCATCAGCTCCAAAAACAGAAGCGGCAAAACCTGTATCTGTACCGACAGTACCTGGCGATATTGAGATTCCGGTAACAGGTGTACGTAAAGCAATTGCTGCGAACATGCTGCGTAGTAAACACGAAGCACCTCACGCTTGGATGATGATTGAAGTAGATGTAACAAATCTTGTATCATACCGTAATTCAATTAAAGGCGAATTTAAAAAGCGTGAAGGCTTCAACTTAACATTCTTTGCATTTTTCGTTAAAGCAGTTGCACAAGCATTGAAAGAATACCCACAAATTAACTCAATGTGGGCTGGTGACAAGATTGTTCAAAAGAAAGATATTAATCTTTCTATCGCTGTTGCAACAGAAGATGAATTATTTGTACCAGTTATTAAACAAGCAGATGAGAAAACAATTAAAGGTATTGCTCGTGAAATTACAGAACTTGCAGGAAAAGTTCGTACAAAATCATTGAAAGCAGACGAAATGCAAGGAGGTACATTTACAATTAATAACACAGGATCATTTGGTTCTGTTCAATCTATGGGTATTATTAACCATCCACAAGCTGCTATTTTACAAGTAGAATCTATTGTAAAGCGTCCAGTTATTATGGATAATGGTATGTTCGGTGCACGCGACATGGTTAACCTATGTTTATCCCTTGATCATCGTGTACTGGATGGCTTAATTTGTGGTAAATTCTTAGGACGTGTAAAAGAAATTCTTGAAAATGTATCAGAGAATAATACGTCTGTATATTAATAAAAAGCTCGCGTCTGCGAGCTTTTTACTTTAGAAAAAATATATTTCTTCACTTTTTATCCCACAATAAAAAATGCCTTCCATTAATGTGACAATGAATAATAATGTATTATGAATTTACGAAAATACATTGCTGATATCCAGTATATAGATATACAATAAGAAAAGAATATTTTTTTGGAAAATCTTACTGATGAAACTGTAGTATAATGTATTGTATTGTTTAAAAAAGAAAGTTATTCTATATAAGTATTTTATAGATTAATGTGCAATCAGTCGTCAAAATATAAAGAATGTTGACTCCTGGTTTTTTATTTTGCCTTAACAATGTTTCAGGAGGATGTCATGAAGAGAAGTACCGAATTTCTAAAAAGTTTAGATGTAAAATTAATTTTAATTTTGTGTATATTATGCGTCACGAGTATAGCTGCCATATATAGCAGTCAACAAACAGGACAATATGGAAATTCAAATTTTGCAATGAAACAAGGGATTAACTATGTAATCGGTATTGTTTTATTACTACTTGTTGCAAGTATTGATTTAGATCAACTGCAAAAATTAGCGTGGCCATTTTATATTGTTGGGTTTGCTTCGATTATTATACTTAAGATTTCACCATTTAAAGCTTTAACCCCTGAAATATTAGGGGCAAAAAGATGGTTTAAAGTCCCAGTTCTTGGGGCGATCCAGCCATCAGAGTTTTTCAAAATTGCGTTGCTTATTTTAGTTGCTAGTTTAGCAGTCAAGCATAATGAAAAATATATGGTACGGACTTTTCAAACGGATTTAAGATTAATAGGTAAAATTATTTTAGTATCGATTCCACCTGCTCTACTTGTATATAGTCAGCCTGATACAGGGATGGTTTTCCTATATGCTGCAGGGATTGCATGTATTTTGTTTATGTCAGGTATTCAAAAGAAATTAATTGCAATATGTACAGTTATTCCACTGACCATATTGTCCACGTTAGTATTTATATTTTTGAAATACCCAGATATTTTTTTCAACAAATTGGTTACTTTACTAAAGCCGCATCAACAGTCACGAATTTTGGGTTGGCTGGATCCATTTGAGCACGTGGATCAAGGTTATCAAACACAACAATCGATTTTAGCGGTTGGTAGTGGAGGAATGGATGGAAAAGGATTTGGATATGGAAGTGTATATATTCCTGAAAAGCATACCGATTTCATTTTTGCTACAATTGCTGAAGAAGGTGGATTTTTAATTGCAGCTTTTGTTGTATTTATGTTCCTGCTTCTTTTATATCGAACAATTATAATTGGGTATTCAGCAGATAATTTGTTCGGTACATTATTATGTGCTGGAGTAATTGGTGTTTTAACATTACAAATTTTCCAAAACGTTGGTATGATTGTTGGATTAATGCCGGTAAAAGGAATTGCGCTTCCGTTTTTATCATATGGAGGAAGTTCCTTATTCTCGAATATGATGATGATGGGGCTCGTCTTATCGGTACGGAAAACATACAAAAAGTATATGTTTTCAGTTAGTTAATTTTTATGTAAAAAGGCTGATTCGTTTTCATGCGAATCGGTCTTTTTTGTATAGATGATCTTAATCATCACAAACTAAAGGGAGTGTGAAAGTTTGTGATGATTAAGGAGTGCAAATTCATGCATATGCATATTTTTGAGGGAGCACATCATCTTTCTCATATAGAATGGATGATTCGAGCTATAATAGCATATATCTTTCTAATTATTGTTGCCAAAGCAATGGGACAACGCTCCATTGCACAACTCCGCTTCTTAGATGTGGTATTAGTTTTATTGTTAGGTGGAAATATTTCCAATGCACTATCCGATGAAAAAGTGGGTTTAACAGGCTCGATGATTACAACTTTTATGCTCGTTGTTCTTCATATCATAAGTTCGATTTTAATGTTGAAATGGGATCGGTGGAGACGTTTTTTAGAACCAGCTCCGGTTATTCTCATACATAATGGTTCAATCGATTTTAGCAATTTGAAAAAAGCAAGAATTACGGTAGAGTATTTATTTTCTGAACTACGCTTACAAAATATTAGTGATATTAAAACAATAAAATTAGCATTATGGGAAGCAAGTGGTGTTGTTTCGGTATTTCAGTATCCAGAATATGAAACGGTATCTCGGCTGGATATGAAAGTAGCTGGTAAAAAATCACCTATTTCATTTATTCTTGTAAAAGACGGGAAAATTCAAAAGGATGTGCTTACTTTATTGGGGAAAACGGAAACATGGGCAAAGGAGGAATTATCAAAAAAAGTATCAATTGAATTGATTCAATTAGCAACGATAGATGAAATGGAAAAAATAAATATTTTGTTAAAAAAATGAAATGAATACGCATTTTACCATCTTATGCATATGATACAATAGTGTGGACAACGAAATAAAAAAAGAAGGGTTTGTTTCGATGGGATATGTAGAGGAGTTACGAAAAGTAGTTGGTCATCGCCCTTTAATTTTAGTTGGTGCTGTTGTTCTCGTATTAAATGAAGGTGGACATGTTTTATTACAACAACGAACAGAACCGTATGGAAAATGGGGATTGCTTGGTGGTTTAATGGAGCTTGGAGAATCCACAGAAGAGACAGCTTGCCGTGAAGTATATGAAGAAGCAGGAATTTATGTGAAAAATTTAAAACTCATTAATGTGTTCTCTGGAGCTAATTACTTTATAAAATTAGCGAATGGTGATGAATTTCAATCTGTAACGACTGCTTATTATACAAATGAATATGAAGGTTTGCTAGCTGTCAATAAAGAGGAAGCGGTTCAGCTTAAATTCTTTCCCGTTACAGAATTGCCTGAGTATATTGTAGGATCACATAAAAAAATGATTGAAGCATATGAGAAGATAGAAAAAGAAAGTAGAAATAATATATAATAGCTATAGAAATACAAAAACACAGTTCTGGTTGGTAGTCCAGACGCATACTAGTATGTCAGTAACCTTCCCCTCCGGGATGTCCAGTATTTCTAATTTTTTTCTAAGGAGGGGCTGTCGATGAAATTGACAGTATATCATGATGGTCAGTTTTTTGTAGGAATGATTGAGGATACACATAAAGGGATTTTGTATGCAGCGAGGTATATTTTTGGTGCTGAGCCATCAGACGAAGAGATACTTGTATTTGTAAATAATACGTTGCTAACGTATTTTAATCACTTTGCCAAATGCGGTGTTAAAGTGGAAGAGAAAAAGCGTCCGAAAAGTATAAAACGTATCATAAGAGAAGCTGCAAAAGAAATGTATACAAAAAGCTTTACGAAGGCACAAGAGGCAATTAGTTTATCTTATGAATTGCATAAGCAAGAAAAGCGAGTGCAATCTAAGGAACAGCGTGAAGCAGAAAAGCAGAAAAAACGCCTTATCAAAGTGCAAAAAGCAAAACAAAAGCATCGCGGACATTAAGAAAAAACGTCTTAGGACACTTGTTCTAGGACGTTTTTTCTATACGCATAAGAAGAATACAAGTAAGTTTACTTGTATTTCTAAAACGGTAACTGGTAAGATACAGAGAGAGAGATCTAGAGGAGGGAAAACATTGATTAACTTTAACTTTTTTATGAATGATGTTGTCCGTCAAGCGCGTGAAGAAATTGTTTCCGCTGGATATACAGAATTAACAACACCATCCGCAGTTGATGAGGCATTTAAGCAAACAGGTACGACACTTGTAATGGTAAACTCAGTATGCGGTTGTGCAGGTGGTATTGCTCGCCCTGCTGCTGCGCATTCCGTACATTATGATAAACGTCCAGATCACCTTGTAACAGTATTTGCGGGGCAGGACAAAGAGGCAACAGCACGTGCACGTGAATATTTTGAAGGATATCCACCATCTTCTCCGTCTTTCGCATTATTAAAAGATGGAAAGATTGTAACGATGGTTGAACGCCATGAAATCGAAGGCCATGAGCCAATGCAAGTCATTGCAAAATTACAATCGTACTTTGAAGAGAATTGTAAAGAGGTTTAATAGAAAATAAAAAAACGGTACATACACTTATAAGTGTATGTACCGTTTTTTTATTTTGTTCCATTTATTAGGATGTTTGTGAGCAGTAAAATCCTGATTGGTGAGGGCTAATAATCAATAGAAGTTAAAGAAAGTCCCCCTCTGATTAAAGTTGCACTTTATTAGGAGGTGAAGTTAATAACATTTGTTTATAATCATTTGTAATGAGAGGGAATATACATGAAATGTATATTTTATACACTAATCTATACATTAATCAACCTAGAAAAACCGTTTTAATAGAATTTGTATTTTATTTTTATTTTAATTGTTGCATAAAAATAAAATTACTGCTACAATACAAACATCGAATAAAAATTCTATAAAACTTTTAAATATACATTATTAGGGGGAGAAATATGAAGAAGTTATTATCAATTTCATTTGCACTTATTTTAATAATAAGTATGTTTAGTGCTTGTAGTAAGGGAGAAACAAAGGAATCGAATACGAAGAAAGATAAGAAAGTACTCGTTATGGGTACTTCAGCAGACTATAAACCTTATGAATATGTGGAAGCTTCAAAGAGTGATGAAATTATCGGTTTTGATGTTGATATTGCAAAGTATATTGGGAAAGAACTTGGTTATGAAGTGAAAGTGAAAGATATGGATTTTGGAGGATTATTAGCATCGCTTAGCTCGGGGAAAGTTGACTTTGTTATGGCTGGTATGACACCAACTCCAGAACGTAAGGGAAATGCGGATTTTACAGATATTTATTTTGTTGCTAAAAACATGATTGTTTCGAAAAAGGATTCAGGTATTAAGTCATTACAAGATTTGGAAGGTAAAAAAGTAGGGGTACAAACAGGTTCTATTCAAGAAGAAAAAGCGAATGAATTTAACAAGCAAGTGAACTTCCAGGCGGAGGGGCGTGACCGTATACCAGAAATCGTACAAGAAATTCAGGCTGGACGTTTTGATGCTGCTATTTTAGAAGATACAGTTGCTAAAAATTATTTAGAAAAAATCAAAGGTTTACAAGGAATTGAAATTCAGGAAGCTCCAGAAGAAGTAGGAGCAGCAATTGCCCTTCCGAAAAATAGTGACAAAACAGCAGAATTTAATAAAGTGATTAAGAAGATGCAAGAAAATGGTGAAATGGACAAATTAGTGAAGAAATGGTTTGGCAGCAAAAAATAAGCTGCCTTTCTCTTTTCTGTGAGAGGAATGACAAAAGATGAACTTAGATTTTTCGGCAATTACTCCGTCGATACCATATATATTAAAGGGACTAGAAGTTACACTGAAAATTGTAGCAGTATCTGCTTTAGTTGGTTTTATACTTGGAACGTTATTAGCACTTTGTAAAATTGCTAGAGTAAGAGTGTTAAATATCGCTGCTGATTTATATACATCGATATTTCGTGGTACACCACTTGTCTTGCAATTAATGATTATTTATTTCGGTGTTCCGCAAATGATTGGATATGATATACCAGCATTTTTAGCAGCAGTACTTGCATTTAGTTTAAATTCGGGTGCATATATGTCAGAGGTAATTCGTGCAGGAATTCAGGCTGTTGATAAAGGACAGACAGAAGCTGCGATGGCTCTCGGTGTTCCATATAGAAAAATGATGAAAAATATTATTTTACCACAAGCATTAAAAAATATATTACCAGCGCTTGTGAACGAATTTGCAACACTTACGAAAGAGTCGGCAGTAGTGACAGTAATTGGTGCGACTGATTTAATGCGCCGTGCATATATTGTAGGCGGTGAAACGTTTAAATATCTTGAACCGTTACTATTTGTCGGACTTGTTTACTATATTCTAGTAATTATTCTTACATTAGTCGGGAAAGCAATTGAAGGGAGAATGAAGAAAAGTGATTAAAATTGAAAACCTTCATAAATCATTTGGACAAAATGAAGTACTAAAAGGAATTACGACAACAATCGAAAAGGGCGAAATTGTTGCGATTGTTGGACCGTCTGGGTCAGGAAAATCAACATTTTTACGTTGTATGAACGTACTAGAAACACCTACAAATGGTCACATTTGGATTGGGAATGAAGAAGTGACCAATCCAAAAACAAATATTATGAGTGTTCGTGAAAATGTTGGAATGGTGTTTCAACATTTTCACTTATTCCCTCATATGACAGTATTAGAAAATATTATGTACGCACCAGTAAATGTAAAAGGTGTGGCAAAACCAGATGCAGAGAAAAAGGCGAAGGAACTTCTTGAAAAGGTAGGATTGCTCGATAAAAAGGATGCATATCCAAACCGTCTTTCAGGTGGACAAAAGCAGCGTGTAGCCATTGCTAGAGCATTGGCAATGGAACCGGAAGTTATGCTTTTTGATGAACCAACATCGGCACTAGATCCTGAAATGGTAAAAGAAGTATTAGAAGTAATGAAATCTTTAGTGACTACAGGAATGACAATGGCAATTGTGACACATGAGATGGGATTTGCAAAAGAAGTAGCTGATCGTGTGCTCTTTTTAGATGGTGGAAAGCTTGTTGAAGATACAAGTCCAGAACAGTTTTTTACAGAACCAAAAAGCAAACGCGCACAAGAATTTTTACAAAAAATATTGTAACATGTAAAAGTTACGTGAATAATAAGGAGAAAAGGATGACAGCTTGTCATCCTTTTTTTATACTTACTGTAAATACGTTTATACATATAGGAGCAATGATATGTTTAGAATTGGATATCGTACAGTGAAAACAGCAGTTGGAACAGGTGCGGCAGTTTTTATTGCGCAGCTATTCGGTTTGGAATTTTATAGTTCTGCGGGCATTTTGGTTATTTTGTGTGTGCAAAATACGAAACGAAAATCACTCCAAGCATCTTTGCATCGGTTTTTAGCTTGCTTATTATCGATGGTATTCTCGTTTTGTATTTTTGAAACAATTGGTTATACACCACTTGCTATTAGTTTGTTACTTCTTACTTTTATCCCAACAGCTGTTATGCTTAAAATTCAAGAAGGAATTGTTACAAGTTCAGTTATTGTCATGCATTTGTATTCATTAAAACATATCACATGGTTAGCGATTGGAAATGAAATTGCAATTTTAACAATTGGAATTAGTGTGGCTTTATTGGTAAATATGTATATGCCAAGTGCAGAAAAAAAATTAAAAAGGTATCAGGAAAAAGTAGAATGGAATTTTAAAACGATTTTATTTGAGATGGCTGTATATTTACGAAATCGAGATAGTACATGGGCTGGAAAAGAATTAATTGAAACAGAGGACATTTTAAAGCAAGCAAAAGAGTTATCCTTCAAAAAACTTGAAAATCAATTTATGCGAGAAGATGATTATTATTATCGGTATTTTGATATGCGTATGCAACAATTTGAAATTTTAGAGCGGATTATGCCGCTTGCAGCTTCCTTATCGTGGTCATATGAGCAATCAGATATGATTGCGGAAGTGATTGGAAACGTGGGGAATTCTATTCGTCCTGAAAGCACAGGTCTTATTTCACTTAGACAATTACAAGAAATGCGAGAGATTTTTAGAGAAATGCCACTTCCTAAGACACGTGAAGAATTTGAAATGCGTGCGAAGCTTGTTCAACTTGTTTACGAAATGGAGCAATATTTACTTATTAAAAGTAGGTTTAAAGGGAAGGATAATGTGAAAGAACTTATATAAATCCAAATTAAAAAGCCAACATCAAACCATTCTTTTTAGGTAGGCAAGAGCATCCGGCCATGCATAGAAGCGGTCAGTGCCCTTTTTCGCCCCATGCCGTGTGAAAATAAAAGAGAAAATAAGTGGAGAGTAGTTTTTGTTTTCATAGCCGCAGCTAATATGTCGAAAAATCAAAATGGATTTATATATAGGGAAGGAATGAATCATGTCGTATTTTCTGTCCTTACTATTATGTTTTTCTCTTTCACCGATATGGCCTCTTGGAGATAATCCGCGTGCTGGAGATCCATTTATTATTGTAAATAAGCAGACGAACAAGCTTGCTTATATTGATGATGGTAAAATACAAAAGGTCTTTCCTGTAGCGACGGGAAAAACAAACGAGTTAACGCCAGAGGGAAGTTTTGATATTGTAATGAAGGCAAAAAATCCTTATTATATTGCGAAGGATATCCCTGGTGGTTCACCAAAAAATCCACTTGGCTCTAGGTGGATGGGGTTTAATGCACGAGATACTGACGGGAGTAAATATGGTATTCACGGTACAAATCAGCCAAGCTCAATTGGAAAATATATTTCACAAGGATGCATTAGAATGAAAAAAAATGATGTGGAATATTTATTTGATCGCATTCCAATTGGAACAAAGGTATGGATTGTAAAATCGAAAAGAACATTTCAGCAGCTTGCAAAAGAAAAAGGAGCTCTGGTTTACGAAAAGGTCAACCGAACAAGTTGGCTTTTTCTTTCCACGAACTTGTCTTGACATGTGTACATATCCATGTATTAATGAGGATATACGAAGATTATTGGAAAAGGAGTTGCTCGTATGTATTTGAATCCAAGGCTTTCTTATATGCAGTTTTTTATTGGCTTTCTATTCATTGTGACTTTCATATTGGCAACTTTTAATGTATGTTCTTTTCTGGTGTCAATTGTGTTCATGGCACTTTTAAATGTAACTTTTGTTATAGGAGCGTTTCAGCAAAAACATTATACCAGCTTTGTTATGGCCCTTGTTATGGCTTTTTCATTTAGTATTGTAGCGCTTGTACTAATAATAAAATAAAATATAAATCATTTATTAAAATGATTGTGATTGAACAGGCTGTTTATTTTCTATCCAGGAGAATAAACAGCCTGTTTGTGCTAAAAAAGGACGACATTATATATCGTCCTCCTTACCAAAACATACTTGCTCCAGTGAGTAATGTTGTTACAAGCATTGAAATTAGCATAACGTATATCATAACTTTTTGTGCTTTCTTATTCATGTTAAACCTCCTTACAATCATTCCAACTCTCCCTCGCTATTTGCGGACAGTAACACTCCCACTTTAAAATTCAGCAAAAGCAAAGAAGTTAGGTGGGAGATGAACTGTCCGTAAAAGCCCAATTGGTGAGGATTAATAATTATTGGGGGAATGGAGACTCCCCAATAATTAAAGTTTCACTTTATTGTATCGAGAAATGGAAATATGGACAAGGGTATAGAGAAGACAAAATTCGAGAAGTGTATCTAAAATATAACAGGAAAATTTGAAATACACAGAGAATATAAACAGCATAGGACACAGTTTTTTCGGTGCCTTTTAAAAAAGTTTTGCAAGCTGAAGAATGGAGATACGATAATGAAAATATATGAAACAGAACGTTTGCAATTAAGAGAAATCGATGAGTCGTATGCAGAGCAAGTTCTTCAATATTACGACAAAAATCGTGAGTTTTTAAAGGCGTGGGAAGAATATCGACCAGATGATTTTTTTACATTGGATTATCAAAGAAAACGGTTGCGAAAAGATGAGAAAGAATTTGTAGAAGGGAAAATTATTCGATTATGGATTTTTAAAAAAGGTGATGATACGAATATTATCGGTTGTATTTCTTTCAATTTAATTGTGCGTGGAATTTATCAGTCCTGTGTTCTTGGTTATAAACTAGATAAAGATGAATTAAACAAAGGTTATACGACAGAAGCGCTTAGAAAAGCAATTGAAGTGGCTTTTCAAGAATTCCAATTACATCGTATAGAAGCCCCGATTATGCCCCGTAACTTAGCATCTATTCAAGTTGTAACGAAGATTGGCTTTCAATATGAAGGGGTGTCCCGGAAGATGTTAATGGTAAATGGGGTTTGGGAAGATCATATGCGGTGGGTCCTTTTAAATGAGTAGAAGAAAGCAGATGGTTATCTAGATGTGTGAACCATCTGTTTTTTTAGCTTGTCTTTCGAAACTTTTGCGAAATTCTGTTATAATTAACGATGTTACATACTTAATGCAATGCAGGAGGCGCATTCTCATGATTAATCAAGAACGTTTAGTAAATGAATTTATGGAACTTGTGCAAGTAGATTCTGAAACAAAATATGAAGCAGAAATTTGCAAAGTGTTAACAGAGAAATTTACTGCTTTAGGTGTTGAAGTATTTGAAGATGACACGATGGGTGTAACTGGACATGGTGCAGGTAACTTAATTTGTACTTTGCCAGCGACGAAAGAAGGAGTAGATACAATTTACTTCACTTCTCATATGGATACAGTAGTTCCTGGTAAAGGAATTAAGCCTTCTATTAAAGATGGTTATATTGTATCAGATGGTACGACAATTTTAGGGTCAGACGATAAAGCTGGATTAGCATCCATGTTTGAAGCAATCCGCGTTTTAAAAGAAGAAAATATTCCTCATGGAAAAATCGAGTTTATTATTACAGTTGGTGAAGAATCAGGTCTTGTTGGGGCGAAAGCATTAGATCGTGAACGTATTACAGCAAAATATGGCTATGCATTAGATAGCAATGGAAAAGTGGGCGAAATCGTAGTTGCAGCGCCAACGCAAGCAAAAGTAAATGCGATTATTCGCGGGAAAACAGCTCACGCCGGTGTAGCACCTGAAAAAGGTGTATCTGCAATTACAATCGCAGCAAAAGCAATTGCAAAAATGCCACTTGGTCGTATTGATTCTGAAACAACTGCAAATATCGGTCGTTTCGAAGGTGGCACACAAACAAACATCGTTTGTGACCATGTGCAAATTTTCGCAGAAGCTCGCTCTTTAGTAGATGAAAAAATGCAAGAGCAAGTTGCAAAAATGAAAGAAGTATTTGAAACAACTGCAAAAGAAATGGGCGGTCAAGCAGATGTTGAAGTAAAAGTTATGTACCCAGGATTTAAATTTGCTGATGGCGATCATGTTGTAGAAGTTGCAAAACGTGCTGCTGAAAAGATTGGTCGTACACCTTCTCTTCACCAAAGTGGTGGCGGAAGTGACGCAAACGTAATTGCAGGGCATGGTATTCCAACAGTAAACTTAGCAGTTGGTTATGAAGAGATTCATACAACAAACGAGAAAATTCCTGTTGAAGAATTAGTAAAAACAGCTGAACTAGTTGTTGCAATTATTGAAGAAATAGCGAAATAATTGTAAGCATACGAAAAAAATGGCGTGTAAACCATCATAGGTTTACACGCCATTTTCATTTGGATTCGATTGCTTTTACAAGGCGAATGAGCCAATATAAAAAAATCCAGGGGAGTATATACGTTGTTGCAACACGTACTAAGTGAGGTAGCAGTGCGAAGGTATTCACATTAATATTAAAAATCGGCAGTAGTAAATAATTAATAGCAATAATTAATATAATAACGAGGAACGTGTAATTGAGTTTACTATGGTTTTTCATACCACCCTCTCCTTTTACATAATTATCCATTGCTGATTTCAGTATATCAAAAAATAGTCGGAAAGAACGTGTTTTTGTGATTGAAAAGCTCCACTGTTTTTGAGGAATTTGATATAATAAATTCAGGAACAAACGTTCTTTTTTGGGGGTGAGAAACATGAGAGAAATGTATCCAAAAAACGGTCGTGTCATTCTACATGTTGATATGAATTGTTTTTTCGCGTCAGTTGAAATTGCCCATGATCCATCATTAAAAGGAAAACCATTAGCGGTTGCAGGGAATGAAAAAGAACGAAAAGGGGTTATTGTAACATGTAGTTATGAAGCAAGGGAATACGGAGTACGTACAACAATGCTCCTTTGGGAAGCGAAGCGGTTATGTCCAGAGTTAGTTGTGAAGCACCCGAATTTTAAATTATATCGCGAGGCGTCATTTGAGATGTTTCAAATTCTTTCACGCTTTACTGAAAAGATTCAGCCAGTTTCTATAGATGAAGGTTACTTAGATATAACAGATTGTTATGGATTAGGTTCACCTCTTGAGATTGCTAAGATGATTCAACAAGCATTATTAACAGAATTAGAGTTGCCATGTAGCATTGGAATAGCCCCAAATCTTTTTCTAGCGAAGACTGCGTCAGATATGAAAAAGCCGCTTGGTATTACTGTGTTTCGGAAACGAGATATTCAGGAATTACTTTGGCCACGTCCTGTTGAAGCAATGCATGGAATTGGTGAGAAAACAGCAGAAAAGCTAAAAGAAATCCATATACATACAATTGAACAGTTGGCAAAGGGAGAAGCGCATGTGATTCGTGCAAAAATAGGAAAGCACGGCGTTGATTTACAAAAACGGGCAAAAGGTATGGATGATAGAGAAGTCGATCCAAATCAAATGGGACAACATAAAAGTATCGGAAATTCAACAACATTTTCGAAGGATATGGATGAAGAGAAGGAATTGCTTGATATGTTAGAGCGCTTATCGAAATCAGTTAGCAAAAGGCTACAAAAACGGACTCTTGTCAGCTATAACATTCAAATTATGATGAAATACTATGATCGGCGTACAGTAACGCGGAGTAAACAATTAAAAAATGCAATTTGGGAAGAATGTGATATTTTTCAAGCTGCTTCACGTTTATGGAAGCAACATTGGGATGGCGATCCGATTCGATTGCTTGGTGTCACAGCTACGGAATTAGAATGGAAAACAGAATCAATTAAACAACTGGATTTATTTTCATTTGAAGAAGATGCGAAAGAAGAGCCACTATTAGCTGTAATTGACCAGATTAATGATAAATATGGAACTCCTGTTTTACAAAGAGGGAGTCAGTTATTTCGAAAGCAGGAGAAATCTTTTCGGCAGAAATTGGAAAATAAATTTATGTAAAAAAGTGTCATGGTAATTTAGTACTCATGACACTTTTTATATTTAACTCGCTTCTAAATCTAATGAAGTTTTCCATCCTGCAGTCGTTACTTCAGATTCCAAAAGCATTTGATTTACTACTTTCTCGATTAAGGCTACTTGATTTGTTACCGAGAATTAGGAAATACTCTTCGAACGGTTTCGGTAAATTCTTCAAATAACCCTGTTACTGGTTTGCCTTGGTTAATTTTGTCCGCATAGTCTCTCATTCGATCTACAAAATCAGGATTTGAAGATACAAATACATGACGAATATCTGGGTCGGTAGCTCTAACTTGATCTGCAACTTTCTTTTCTAATTGTTTTGTGATTTGTCCTTTTACATTTTCACGTAAAACAACGGCAACATAGGCATTTCTATTTGTGACGATTACATTTGCCTTGTCTATTTCTTCTAGTTCAACGATTCGATCTGCCGCTTTATTTGCTATATGCAGTCGTGTTTCATTGTTCGTGACACCGTTCGTATTATTTTTTACTCTTTGAAGGTTAGTGTTGTTTCCTTCGTATGTAACATTTCGTACGCCATTGTTTTCGCGATTATCCAATGCTTTCTCCTTTTGCTTTCCTGCACATCCAAGCAATGAAATAATTGCCAAAAAAATGATTGAAAACATCTTTAATTTTTTCAATGATATCTCTCCTTTACAATACTATGTTTTTAAAATGACCAGTTGGCCATTTATTATTCATAGTAAAAAGGGGATGATATTTTGTATATTTTATAAAAACAAAAAAAGCATCGATTTTCGATGCTTTTTTATTTTTATCCCGCTATTTGCGGACAGTAAGACCCCTATCTCAAATTTCAGTGAAAGCAAAGAAGTTAGATTGGGGATCAACTGTCCGTAAAAGCCCGGTTGGTGAGGGCTAATAATCAGTGGGGGATGAAGCGACACTGATTAAAGTTTCACTTTATAGATTATGAGATGGAAGGATTTTCATAAATCACAATCTCTGAATTGTTTGTTGTTGAAATACGTCGTGCATAATATGTGATAGATGAAGAAATGTATTCAGGTAACGTTCGATTTGTATGCGATGTGGTGTATTCATGAATTAACTCTTTTAAAGTCGTCCATTCTAGTGGTGCTGGGTGATCAGACACGAAAGAACTTACCCAGCGATCAAATGAAGATGAAAAATCAGTTTGTAAACGAAATACTTCTTTCATAGTTAAACGCTCCCTTTATTTGTAATACAATTATTTTACTATAAAACACGAACGATTGCTATTTTTTTATCGTTAACGTTCGTTTAATATAGTTGTCTAGATGAGTAGTTCATAGAAATTCATTTGCCATTTGAAATAACATTCCGTAAGATGAAAGATAGATTCTATAAAGAGCTGGAGGAAAGAAAGTGGAATTTGTATTTTTAGGAACTGGTGCAGGCGTCCCTTCAAAAGGGAGAAATGTTTCGGCAATCGCTTTGCAGTTGTTAGAAGAACGAGGTGAAACGTGGTTATTTGACTGTGGTGAAGCAACACAACATCAAATTTTACATACATCAGTGCGTCCACGTCGCATTGAAAAAATATTTATTACACATTTGCATGGAGATCATATTTTTGGGTTACCTGGTTTATTAGGAAGTCGTTCCTTTCAAGGAGGAACAACTCCATTAACAGTATACGGACCAAAAGGGATTAAGCAATTCATTGAAGTCGCATTATCGGTGAGTACAACACATGTTAAATATCCACTTGAAATTGTAGAAATTACTGAGGAGGGTATTGTTTTTGAAGACAAGCAATTTCATGTAGAAACGAAGAGGTTGTCACATGGAATTGAATGTTTTGGATACCGAATCGTTGAGAAAGACATACAAGGACATCTCCTTGTTGAGAAGCTGCTAGAAGCTGGCGTAAAGCCAGGGCCAATCTTTAAACGTTTAAAAGACGGTGAAGTAGTTGAATTAGAGGATGGAAGGGTTTTACACGGAAAAGACTTTATTGGTCCACCTCAAAAAGGAAGAATCATTACGATTTTAGGGGATACACGTTATTGTGAAGCAAGTAGAATCCTTGCGCAAGATGCAGATATACTTGTACATGAAGCGACATTTGCAGCAGCAGATGAAATCCAGGCACATGATTATTTTCACTCAACAACAGAACAGGCAGCAAGTATTGCATTGCAAGCGAATGTGAAACGGTTAATATTGACTCACATTAGTTCGCGTTATCAAGCAGATACATATAAGGAATTGTTACAAGAAGCTCAGTTGTTGTTTGCAAATACAGAAATAGCTATGGATTTGAAATGTTTTCCAGTAGAACGATAACATTTTACAAACAATGGCAACATAAGTTTGCCATTGTTTTATTTTTTATAAAAAATTTTTTCTCTACAAGATAGTTGAAACTGTTATCATTTGATATCTATATGAACTAATACAGGGATTTTAAGATTTTTAGATGAATATGAGAAAAACACATAACATCGGTCATTTTGAAAAACTGTTATATAGATAGTTTGTCTTATTGTTACTACAAGAGAAGTAAAAAAAAATAATTCTGAAACTTTGAAATTCAACAAAAGTAAGCGTTTCATAAAAAACAAGCTATAATGAGGGCAAATTACAATTCGTCGGGAGTTACAGCGTGCATTTTAGCCATTTTTCGTAACGAAACGAAATTGACTAAAAGAGAGAGGGCATCATGGAGATTATTAAGGGAACCGTATTATTATTATTATTTGTACTCAGTCTTTTTTCACTCTTTAGTTTCTTGGAGAATCAGCAGGTAGTCTAGGCGGAGTAGCTGGTGCAACTCTTGTTGCGTTAGGAATGGGGGTATCACCTGTTTATGCTATGCTTGTAGGGGCTTCTGTGTTAAAATTTGGATTGCTACCAGGATTTATTGCTGGTGCGATTGCCGGACTTATGGTTATGTATGGTTTTAATGATCCGATGAAAGTAACGCTATGTTTCTTATGTATTATGGTGTCTGGTATTATTGCAGGATATATTGGCTTACTTCTATTCAAAAACTATCCGATTCGTACAGCGGAGCAAATTCGTAGTACGGGAGGAAAGGCAACAGAATCGGCAGCTTAATAGAATAGTAGTAAGCAATTTTTTATAAAAGATTTAGGGGGAATCATGATGAAATATCGCTCAGTATTTGATATTATCGGTCCAGTTATGATTGGGCCGTCCAGTTCACATACAGCAGGTGCAGCAAGAATGGGGCAAGTTGCTCGTCAACTTTTCCGTCATGAACCAAAAAGAGTTACGATTTCGTTATATGGCTCGTTTGCAAAAACATATCGTGGTCATGGAACGGATGTAGCATTGATTGGTGGTATACTAGGATTTGAAACAGATGATACACGTATCCCAAGTGCGCTAGAAATTGCAAAAGAGCGTGGGATTGAAGTGGACTTTATTGAAGAAGAAGCGAATGCACCACATCCGAATACAGCGAGAATTCGTTTGTATAAAGGAGAAGAGGAGATTGAAGTGGTTGCTTGTTCAATTGGTGGTGGAAAGATTGAAGTGGTGGAATTAAATGGGTTTGATTTACAACTATCAGGAACAAGTCCGGCACTTCTTATTGTAAATAATGATCGCTTTGGAGCGATTGCATCTGTAGCTTCTATACTTGCCAAACATGAAATTAATATTAGTACGATGAGTGTCTCACGTAAGGAAAAAGGAAGAAGAGCGCTTATGGTCATTGAAACAGATGAATTGTTGGCAGATGAAGTTATCGAAGAAATTAAAGGACAATCTAATATTTGTCAAGTAACTATTATGGATTAATTGCAGGGGGGACACACCATGTTTCGGAACGCAGCGGAACTAGTGGCGCAAGCTAAAGAACAGAATGTAAAAATTGCAGAAATTATGATTCAATGTGAAATGGAGACAAGAAGTATCTCTCGTGAAGAAGTACTTGCAGGCATGGAGAAAAACTTAGTCGTGATGGAACAAGCGGTAGAGCGTGGTATTAAAGGTGTGAAATCACCGACTGGTTTAACTGGCGGAGATGCGGTGAAAGTACAAGAGTATATGAAGAGCGGGAAAGGTTTATCTGGGCATACGATGTTGGATGCAGTGAGCAAAGCGGTTGCAACAAACGAAGTAAATGCAGCAATGGGAATCATTTGTGCAACACCAACAGCTGGATCAGCTGGGACTGTACCAGGCGTACTATTTGCGCTCAAAGAAAAATTACAGCCAACACGTGAAGAAATGATTGAATTTCTATTTACAGCAGGAGCATTTGGGATGGTTGTTGCCAATAATGCTTGCATTTCAGGTGCAGCTGGAGGTTGTCAAGCTGAGGTTGGTTCAGCAAGTGGAATGGCAGCAGCGGCAGCTGTTGAAATGGCTGGAGGAACACAAGAGCAAGCAGCTACAGCGATGGCGATTGCTTTAAAAAATATGCTAGGGTTAGTATGTGATCCAGTTGCTGGACTTGTAGAAGTACCTTGTGTAAAACGTAATGCAGCAGGTGCATCAAATGCTATGATTGCAGCGGATTTATCACTAGCTGGTGTAACAAGTACAATTCCATGCGATGAAGTTATTGAAGCGATGTTTAGAATTGGGCAAACAATGCCAGTTGCACTTCGTGAGACAGCTGAAGGTGGACTAGCAGCAACACCAACAGGGCGTCGCCTTCAAGAAGAGATTTTTGGAAAGAGTAGCAAATAAGAGAATACAATCGTGATAAAAGAACGGAGCTCAGATCTATTTTCTGAGCTCCGTTTATTATTTTTCGTTTGTTAATTGTTCTAATGTTTTTCCAAGTTCATGTGATCGTTTTGTAGCTTGTGTAATACATGCGACGAGTGCTTGTTGAAAATTAAAACTTTGAAGAACCTCGATCCCAGCTTCTGTCGTTCCACCAGGAGAGGTGATTTCTTTTCGTAAGATAGAAGGGTGCTTAGTATTAGCTTTAAGCATTTCAGCGGCACCGATCATTGTTTGTAAAATAAGTGATTTAGCCACAGACTCTTCTAAGCCGATCTGTTTTGCGGCTTCTTCCATTGCTTCAACTACGTAATACACGTACGCAGGGCCACTCCCAGATAGTGCAGTAACAGCATGCATATGTTCTTCTTCCACCACTGAAACAAGGCCAATTGTTTCAAATAAAGATTTAGCAATGTAAATGTGCTGCTCTGTTGTATGCAAGGATGGAGAAATAGCTGTGGCTGATTTTAAAATAGCGGCTGATGTATTTGGCATTGCTCGGATAATCGGAACATTTTTTTGAAGCAGGCTTGTAATAGAACTTGTAGAAACACCTGCTAATAATGAAATAACGAGTTGATTATTCGTTATATATTTTTTTATAGGTTGAAGTGCTTCTGCGACGTCTTTTGGCTTCATTGCAAGGAAAATAATATCCGCATGAGCAAGTAGTTCTTCTTTGTTATGTGTTCCTTTGACACCGTATTTTGTATGTAATTCCTGTAATCTTGTTTCATTTGAGCGGTTACTTACTGTAATTTGTTCACCCGTTACAACCTTCGCATCTAATAAACCGGCGATGATTGCTTCAGCTATAGATCCGGCACCTAGAAAGGAAATATTTTGAATAGACATGATGAAGCCTCCTTAATTTTTGTAAGAAAAACTTATAAATTTACATACATTCGTTTTATTATAGAAAACACCTTCTTTTTATCTGAAAATAATGACAAATTTTTAAAGAAGTTGTAAACTGAAGAGGGATTCATTTTTGAACCGGAGAGAGACGGGGGGCATAAACATGGTAGCAATTCATCGAATGGAGATTCCTGTTCCATTTGCAGTTGAGACAGTTAATGTGTTTTTAGTAAAGGGAGAATCATTAACATTAATTGATACAGGGACAAATACAAAAGAGGCCAGGGCAGCATTAGAAAAACAATTAAGGACTTTAGGATATAGGATAGAAGACATTGAAACAGTAGTGATTACACACCATCATGCTGATCATTGTGGACTTTTAAATACATTTTCTGAGAAGACAAATATTGTGGGCCATCCTTGGAATGAGCCGTGGATTACGCAGGATTCTCAATTTTTGAAACGTTATCAACAATTTTTTAAAGAAGCCGCATTACAGTTCGGAGTTCCAGAAGCATTTTTGAAGAATGAAGCATTACTTACGACGAAAACACTTAAATATTCTTGTAATAGATCGTTAACACATACTGTACGAGAGGGAGACAGTATTGAATCGTTACCGGAGTTTACAGTTATTGAAACACCTGGGCATGCTTCGACTCATATTTCGTTATACAGGGAGCGTGATGGACTATTAATTGGTGGGGATGCTTTAATCAGTCATATTTCCTCCAATCCGATACTAGAACCGCCATATGAAGGACAGACAGAGCGAGCGCAACCTTTACTACAATATAATCAAACATTAAAACGTTTAAGTAACATGAAGATTTCACGCATTTTATCAGGTCATGGAGAAGACATTGTGAATGTGAAAGAGCTGATAGAGGGAAGATTGCAAAAACAAGAAACACGTGCTTTCAAAGTGTTAGAATTATTAAAAGAAAAACCGATGACAGCCTTCGAAGTATGTGTGAAATTATTTCCTGTATTATATAAAGAACAATTGCCACTTACGATTTCGGAAACAGTTGGACAATTGGACTTTTTAGCATATAATCAACAAGTGATGATTGATGAATCGTCGCCACAATTGATTTATTATGCAAAGTAGGTGACAGCGATGACGGGACGTTTACAAGAAAAAGTAATCGTCATTACAGGAGCTTCTAGTGGAATTGGAGAACAAGTTGCGATGCAAGTTGCAGCGCAAGGCGCGATTCCTGTATTAATAGCGCGGACAGAAGAAAAACTACGAGTATTAGCTGGAAAGATTAAAGCGACTTACAATACGCCTTGCTATTATTACGTATTAGATGTAAGTGAAGAAGCAGAGATCGATACTGTTTTTGCAAGAATATTAAAGGATGCAGGGCAGATTGATATATTGGTAAACAATGCTGGTTTTGGTATTTTCAAAACGTTTGAAGAAGCGTCCATGACTGAAGTGAAAGATATGTTTCAGGTCAATGTATTTGGATTAGTAGCTTGTACGAAAGCAGTATTACCTCATATGTTAGAGAGAAATAGTGGACAAATCATTAATATTGCTTCGTTAGCAGGGAAAATTGCAACGCCAAAATCTAGTGCGTATGCAGCAAGCAAACATGCGGTATTAGGATTTACGAATAGCTTACGCATGGAGCTCTCAAATACAAATATTCATGTAACAGCGATTAATCCAGGGCCAATTGACACAAACTTTTTTGATATTGCTGATCAATCAGGTACATATGTAAAAAATATGGGACGTTACATGTTAAAGCCAACATACGTAGCAGAGCAAATTGTAAAAGTGATGCAAACGAAAAAGCGTGAAGTGAATTTGCCAAAATGGATGAGTGTTGGGCCAAAACTTTTTGCGTTATTTCCAGGTTTTTTTGAACGTATAGCAGGTAAATCATTAAGTAAAAAATAGGAGATTTCCATTTGGAAATCTCCTATTTTTTATTTTCCCGTAATATATTCATAAACAATATCCTCAATTGCTTCATATACATCGATATTAGGTTCCGAACCAATGGTTGTTTGGACACTTTGAATTAAAGTTTCCCGATCCTCTTTTGAAATAGGTTTACATTGATATTGCCGAAAACTTTTTATCAACATCTTTTCAATTAATTTTTCATTCATGTTTTTCCCCGCTTGCATGTATAAATGTATTGTTTTTATTGTACTTGAAGTATAGAAAAAATACTAGCGTACATCAAAGGTGTATAAAAATTCATGTATAATTATTGTTTTTCTAGAAAAATTACGTTTTTAAAACTTTTAAAATTAATAAATATTTAATTGACTCTATAAATATACAATATTATAATCATATTTAATTTAAAGAATCGATATAAGGAGGAGCATATGAAAGTCGCGATTATTGGAGCAACTGGATATGGAGGAATTGAGTTAATAAGGTTGTTACATCATCATCCATATTTTTCGATTACATCTGTCCATTCTTTTTCACAAGTAGGGGAACGAATAACAAATGTATATCCGCACTTACAAAATTTTATTGTCCATACGTTACAAGAAATCGACGTGGATGTAATAGCGAAGGAGGCTAGTATTGTATTTTTAGCGACACCAGCAGGGGTTTCGGCGGAGCTGACGCCACGCTTGCTAGCGTCTGGTTTAAAAGTTATTGATTTATCAGGTGATTTCCGTATGTTGAATCCTTGTACATATGAAACATGGTATAAAAGGCCTGCTGCAAAGGAAGAAATTCTTCAAAAGGCAGTGTATGGATTAAGTGAATGGAAAAAGTTAGCTATTAAAGAAACGGAATTGGTTGCAAATCCAGGATGTTTTGCAACAGCGGCACTGCTAGCAGCTGCGCCATTAATGCGGGGCGGGATGATAGAGGAAGACTCACTTATTATCGATGCGAAATCAGGGGTGTCAGGAGCGGGAAAAACACCGACAACAATGACTCATTTTCCAGAGCTGTATGATAATTTCCATATTTATAAAGTGAATGAGCACCAGCATGTTCCAGAGATTGAACAAATGCTTGGTGAGTGGAATAAACAGGCGAAACCAATTACATTTAGTACACATTTAATTCCGATATCGAGAGGGATTATGGTTACTCTCTATGCAAAAGCAAAACGAGATATCCATGCACAGATATTAGAGAGGCTATATGAAGAAACGTATTGTTATGCTCCTTTTGTTCGTATCCGTTCTAAAGGAGAGTTTCCAAGTCCAAAAGAAGTAAGGGGTTCAAATTATTGTGACATTGGAGCGGCTTATGATGAACGAACAGGACGTATTACAGTAGTTTCCGTTATCGACAATATGATGAAAGGAGCGGCTGGGCAAGCAATTCAAAATGCAAACTTATTAGCAGGTCTGGAGGAAACGGCGGGATTACAATATATGCCGCTCTATCCATAAGGGGGAAGAATGATGATTGGAACAGATTCTATTATAAAAGTTGCAAGTGGATCAATTGTAACGCCAAAAGGTTTTGCGGCGATTGGTACCCAGGTTGGGTTGAAAAAAGGGAAAAAAGATATGGGAGCAATTGTTTGTGATGTTCCTGCTAATTGCGGAGCTGTTTATACAACAAATCAATTTCAAGCTGCGCCAGTACAAGTTACAAAAGAAAGTATAGCTGTGGAAGGAAAGCTACAAGCAATTGTTGTAAATAGCGGAAATGCAAATGCATGTACAGGTGTACAGGGGTTACAAGATGCGTATGAAATGAAAACGTTGGCTGCGAAACAATTCCAGCTAAAAGAAAATCATGTAGCAGTTGCTTCAACAGGTGTCATTGGAGTTTCTTTACCAATGGAAGCAATTCGTACTGGTATTTCCTATCTCGTACCATCGAAAGAAAAAGAGAAGGCAGCTTCCTTTTATGAAGCGATATTAACAACGGATCTTGTTATAAAGCAATCATGTTATCAGTTTATGATTGAAGGAAAAGAAGTGACGATTGCAGGGGCAGCAAAAGGTTCTGGTATGATTCATCCGAATATGGCAACGATGCTTAGCTTTATTACAACAGATGTAAATATAGAACAAGAAGCACTCCAGCTAGCATTATCACAAGTTACGAATCATACATTTAATCAAATTACTGTGGACGGTGATACATCTACAAATGATATGGTCGTTGTAATGGCAAGTGGGTTATCAGGAACAACTGCTATTTATACGAATCATACGGAGTGGGAGAAGTTTATGTTTGCTTTGCAAAAGGTATGTGAGGACTTAGCGAAGCAAATTGCTAAAGATGGTGAAGGTGCTACTAAGTTAGTTGAAGTAAATGTATACGGAGCACGAACAGTGGAAGAAGGGAATAAGATTGCGAAACAAATTGTTGGCTCAAGTCTTGTGAAAACTGCAATGTATGGTGAAGATGCAAATTGGGGCCGCATTATTAGTGCGATTGGTCAAAGTGGAGTTGTTATTGATCCTATCGCTGTTGATATTGCTGTTCAGTCTATTCCTGTTTTACAAAGCAGCGAGCCACAAGCGTTTTCTCAAGAGGAAATGAAACAAAAATTAAAGGAATCTGAAATTGTTATTGATGCTCATTTGCACCTTGGAGGGGAGAAAGGAAGAGCTTGGGGCTGCGACTTAAGCTATGACTATGTGAAAATAAATGCTTGTTATCGTACGTAAGGAGAGAGAAGATGAGCGAGTATATCGTAGTAAAATGCGGTGGTAGTATGCTAGAACGTTTAGAACATGTGTTTTTTGAATGTATAGAGCAGCTGAAGAAAAAATATCAAGTTATTGTTGTTCATGGCGGTGGAGCAGAAATTGATGCAAAGCTAAAGCGATTTAATATTCCAATTGAAAAGAAGAATGGATTACGTATGACGACAAAAGAAGTGATGAATGTTGTTCAAATGGTTTTATGCGGAAGCACGAATAAAAAAATGGTGATGAATTTTCAAAAGCATGGCTTGCATGCAGTCGGAATCTCTGGTTGTGATGGGAAATTACTTCAAGTTCAGCCTTTTGATGAGGATATTGGATATGTTGGTGAAGTTACCGGTGTAGAGACTTCACTATTAAAAGGGTTACTAGATTTGAATTATATTCCGGTTATTGCTCCAATTGGGGTAAGAGGAAACCAGGTTTATAACATAAATGCAGATACAGCCGCAGCCGGAATTGCAGCTGCGCTGGGGGCGAAAGAACTTATTTTTATTACGGATGTAGATGGGATATTGTTCGAAGGGAAGTTGTTAACGAAAGCGGATGAAGCTGAGATCCTACGTCTGATAGAAAAAGAAATTATTACAGGGGGGATGATTCCGAAAGTGCAGGCTGCTCTCACCTCAATACAGATGGGAGTCGAGCATGTCAGCATTGTAAATGGTACAAAACATTTTGTAGGAACATCAGGGGAGTGGGTTGGAACGACGGTAACAAAAGGGGTGAATATCGTATGAGTAGTCATATATTTCCGACATATGGGAGACGCAGTGTTGAAATTGTTCAAGGAACCGGAACAAAAGTGATAGATGAAAGTGGGGAAAAGTATTTAGATTTTACTTCTGGAATTGCTGTATGTAATTTAGGACATTGTCATCCTGTACTTGTAGAAGCAGTAAAAAAGCAATTACAGGAAATTTGGCATATATCAAATCTTTTTCCGCACAAGGCACAAGAAAAGGTAGCTGAATTGCTAACAGAGGGGCGTGAGTTAGATTACGTGTTTTTTTGTAATAGCGGGGCAGAAGCCAATGAAGCAGCGCTTAAACTAGCGCGGAAGCATACGGGGAAATCTCTTGTTTTAACATTTCAGCAATCTTTCCATGGAAGAACATTTGGAACGATGAGCGCAACGGGGCAAGAGAAAGTAAAAAAGGGATTTGGTCCACTTCTTCCATCTTTTTCACATATTCCCTTTAATGATATAGCCGCGCTCAGGGAGACAATGAATGAAGAAGTAGCTGCAGTTATGGTGGAAGTTGTTCAAGGTGAGGGTGGCGTCTTACCTGCTGATATTTCCTTTTTGCAAGAGATTGAGAAGTTATGTAGACAATATGGTGCTCTTTATATAATCGACGAGGTGCAAACGGGTATGGGAAGAACGGGAACGTTGTTTGCTTATGAACAGACCGGAACATCCCCAGATATCGTTACAGCGGCAAAGGCGCTTGGAAATGGGATCCCGGTTGGGGCAATGCTTGGAAAGAAAGAGCTTATGACTGCTTTTTCAGCGGGGACTCATGGTTCAACATTTGGCGGAAATTACATTGCAATGACAGCAGCAAAAGAAGTACTACAAATTATAAAACAACCTTCATTTTTACAAGAAGTAAAAGAAAAGGGAGAATACTTCCTGCAAAAATTAAAGAAAGAATTACTTGATGTTGAATGGATTACTAATATTCGAGGGAGAGGACTTATGATTGGAGTCGTTTGTAAGTGTGACGTCACATTCATTATAGAACAGTTAGAAAAAGAGGGGCTTCTTGTATTGCAAGCTGGAACAAATGTTTTGCGACTTTTACCACCACTCATTGTAACGAATGAAGAAATAGACGAAGCAGTAAATATGATAAAAAGAGTGATTTGTACACAAAAATCACCAATATTATAAGGGGGAAATTCTATGTCAACTATACAAGTACCGAAATTACAAACGAAAGATCTTTTAACATTAGAAGAACTGACGCAAGAGGAGATAATTGCGCTAATTGAATTTGCAATGTATTTAAAAAAAGAGAAGCATGAACCTTTATTAGAAGGGAAAATATTAGGGTTAATTTTTGATAAACATTCAACTCGTACGCGTGTTTCTTTCGAAGCAGGAATGGTACAACTCGGTGGACATGGAATGTTTCTAAGTGGAAAAGAAATGCAACTTGGCAGAGGAGAAAGTGTTTCAGACACAGCAAAAGTATTATCTCATTATATTGATGGAATTATGATTCGTACATTCTCGCACGCAGATGTAGAGGAGCTTGCGAAAGAAGCAAGTATTCCTGTTATTAATGGATTGACAGATGATCATCATCCGTGTCAGGCATTAGCTGATTTGATGACAATTTATGAAGAAGTTCATACATTTAAAGGGATTAAACTTGCTTACCTAGGGGATGGAAATAATGTATGTCACTCTTTACTGCTAGCAAGTGCAAAAGTCGGTATGCATATGACAGTGGCGACTCCCCCAGGGTATGAACCGAATGAACAAATTGTAAAGCGTGCGCTAGAAATTGCAAATGAGACGGGAGCAAATATTGAAGTTTTGAATGATCCGGAGTTGGCAGTGAAAGGTGCTGACTTTATCTATACCGATGTTTGGATGAGCATGGGGCAAGAAGATACGGAAGGGAAATACCAATTATTTCAACCGTTTCAAGTGAACGAAAAACTTGTTCAGCATGCGAAAGCAACGTATCGCTTCTTACATTGTTTACCCGCTCATCGTGAAGAGGAAGTAACAGGAGAAATTATAGATGGATCGCATTCTGTTGTCTTTGCGCAAGCAGGGAATCGATTGCACGCTCAAAAAGCATTATTGGTAAGTCTACTTCAAAACATCAAAAAACCTTCCTAATCGGGGAGGTTTTTTTGTTACGAAATGTCTGATGTATATTTGGTGAATGTTCTTTGTATCATTTATAATAAGATGAAGTTAGTATAAGTGAAGTTAAATAGGGTTGTTTGTGTCGTAGTATTAAGTTCATACTACGAAGAGAAAAAACTATTAAAGAGATGATAATTGTGCAAACAGGTAAAAAAACATATTCATTTTTTCAACGTATTTGGAGAGTGCTTAAATTTCATTATTATAAGTTGCTCCGGTCGCCAGAAGGAGCGAAGAAAGTGTCACGTGGATTTGCGATTGGATTTGCTTTGGAAATGTTGGTGATTTATACAGCGTCACTTGTTTATCTTATTTTTTATCCAATTGTACGCTTAGCAAAGGGATCTTTTCCAGCAGCGGTTATTGGTAATATTATCGGAAAAATATCATTTCTTCCGGTAATTTTGTTTCCGTTTGCATATGCATTAGGGAAAACTTTATATCCATTTGAAATAAAGGTAATTCAGCATAAACCATATACAATATCTGATCTTTTCTCGAGTAATATTTTTATTATGTTAAAGAGCTTATTACAGAGTGAAGTATATGTATTAATTGGGATGACAATTTTCGGGGTTGTATTTGGAGTAATATCTTATTTTGTTGTGCATTATTTATATGAAAAGAACCGTAAGTTACGTTTGAAAAAAAGAAAAAAACGCGCGAGAGAACCACTTGTACAAATATAAAGAATGTCACATTCATTTTCCGCCTTGAATATGCTTAAAAAAGGAGGGTGAATGAATGTATTATTACTATGTACCTCAAGCATACTCATATGTGCATTATTATCCTGTTCCTTATACAAGGCAACAGTTTGAAACATATCAGCAAGCGCAGCCTTCTCCGGAGCAAAAACCATACTTAACAACATGGCCGTATTCAAATGTATATTATGGAAACTATTATGAATCATAAAGCTGCTTCCTTTGGAAGCAGCTTTATACGTTTGTTTTCAAAATTAAATTTTGAATCGTTTGAAGCGAGTGAATGAGTTGTTCACGATCGCTTTCCGATAATGTTTGAAAGTTTTCTTTTAGTTTGTCTAAAATGAATTGTTGATATTGACTTACTGACGATTTCCCTTCTAGTGTTAGAGAAATTAAAATGACTCGTCGATCTTTTTCGCTGTAATGACGCTCTATAAGTTCTTCTTGAATCAATTTATTTAATAGAGGTGTCATGTTGGGCCTTGAAATCGCTAATCGCCTTCCGATTTCTGACACTGCTAATGTGCCACGTTCATGCAATAGCAGTAACACCTGTGTATGTGACGGTGGCATGTGCCTTTGTGAAGAAAACTCTCCAGGAAGCATAAATTTGCGATAAAAAAGAGGCACTAACGAAAGAAGATGATCAACAATACGTTCCCATTCGCGTGATTCCATATAAAGGCCCCCTTCCATTATCATTGTAACAAAAAAAGGTACCGTATAAAAATAGAATTGTTCGTTTTTGTTTTAATATTTGTAGGATAGAACTTGTTTAGTAAACGCGTTGGCAATAATTTCATAACCTTTATCATTTGGATGTACTTGATCGTACAGTAATTCTTTTTTATCATTTGGTATTAATTTTCGAATTGGTAAAACAATGGACGGTTGATTCGCTTTTGAAATTGAGTAAACCGCATCATTCCAGCCATCTAAAAACATATCTGCATAAGAAGCAATTGAATCATCGAGTTGTAGAGGGTTATAGAGCTCAGATAGAATGAGTAAAGCATTTGGGTTGAGAGTTCGAACTGTCTTTACAATGTTTTTTACGTCTTCTTCAAAATGAGTTTTTTCTTTATTTAACATTTTAATACCATCTATAACACCTACATCACGATTTAAACGGAATAAATTATTTCCTCCAATATTAATGGTAATTATATTTGCTTCTTTAATTTTTTGCTGCACTTCTTCTGCCTGAATTTTTTGAACGAGACGATCTGTTGTAAGTCCGTTCACTCCAAGGTTTTCTACTCTAATCGGTTTGTGAATTTGTTCCTCTATTTGCTTGGAAGCTAATTCGGAAAACCCTCCTTGTGTCGAGCCATATCCCTTTGCAAGCGAATCTCCTAACACAAGATGATAAAAAGAGTCATTTGTTTGTTTATCAATCCAATGAGGAGTAGATGATGCTGATTTTTCTTTTTGTTTTGTTGTCTCATCGTTCTTTTCAAAATACGAATAAGAAATGATTAGAAGGAGGAGACAAACAATAATTAAGATGACTTTTTTCATAAAATTATCCTCCTTGTAATTGGTTATTGTATCATATTTAGCTGTATAAGTAATGGAAGGTTATATTATATCTTTATGTAAAGTTTACAATAAATTTACATAAAATTTGTAGAAGTATGTCAAAAATTATTGACGATATGAAAGTATGTTCGATATGATAATGTCAGATAAGGTGAAACTTCCATCAGTGGGGGATTTTCTTCATCCCTTCACCTGATGGTTAGTTGAACCAATCGGGCTTTTACGGGCAGTTGATCCCCCATCTAACTTTTTTGCTTCTGCTAAATTTTGAGGTGAGGATCTTACTGCCCGCAAATAGCGGGATAAGTGAATAGGCATCACTCTAATATTCTAATATGAGGAAATAAGAGAATGAAGGTAGAGAATACTTTATTAGAGTTTGATGAAAAGTTCATTTTATTTGTTTTTAAAGGGACAATTTAATAAGGGGGATTTTTTGTGAAGAAATCAAAGAAAGCGCTAGCAGGAGCGACGCTTGCATTAGGTGTTATCGCACCTCAAGTAATGCCAACTATTGCTCATGCAGAGGAACAAGCAGGAGAAAGTACAGTTAATTTACGAATATTGGAAACTTCGGATATTCATGTTAACTTAATGAACTACGACTATTATCAAACGAAAACAGATAATAAAGTTGGTTTAGTTCAGACAGCAACTCTTGTAAATGAGGAACGTGCAAAAGCGAAAAACTCTGTACTATTTGATGATGGGGATGCTCTACAAGGGACGCCGCTTGGGGATTATGTGGCGCAAAAAGGTTTGGATGGAAACTATGTTCACCCTTTATATCGTGTAATGAATTTAATGAAGTATGACGTCATTTCTCTTGGAAACCATGAGTTTAACTATGGCTTGGATTACTTAAAGAAGGCGACTAGTAAAACGCAGTTCCCGGTTATTAATTCAAATGTATATAAATACGATGGCGATGATATTGAAGAGAATGATGAAAACTACTTTAAACCGTACCATATTTTTGACAAAGTAGTAACAGATGAAGCTGGCAAAACACAAACAGTGAAAATCGGTGTAATGGGCTTTGTACCACCCCAAATTATGGGCTGGGATAAAGCGAATTTAGAAGGAAAAGTAAAAGCGAAAGACATTGTACAAACGGCAGAGAAATTGGTTCCAGAAATGCAAGCTAAAGGTGCAGATATTATTGTTGCATTAGCCCACTCTGGTGTTGATCAAAGTGGTTATAATGCTGGCATGGAAAATGCATCATATTATTTAGCAACAAAAGTGCCTGGTGTTGATGCAGTGTTAATGGGACATTCTCATACGGTAATAACGGACAAGTTTAACGGTGTTCCAGTTGTGATGCCAGGTGTTTTTGGAAGTAATTTAGGTATCATTGATATGGAGCTGAAAAAGGTAAACGGCAAGTGGGAAGTACAAAAAGATAAATCAGTTCCAAGTGTTCGTCCGATTTCTGATAGTAAAGGAAATGCATTAGTAGAATCTGATAAGAAATTAGTTGATGAAATTAAAGATGATCATGAAGCGACAATTAAATATGTAAATACACCTGTCGGTAAAACAACAGCACCAATTAATAGTTATTTTTCACTTGTACAAGATGATCCATCTGTACAGCTTGTTACGAATGCCCAAAAATGGTATGTAGAAAAGCTATTTGCAGAAAATGGACAATACAGTAAATATAAAGGAATCCCAGTTTTATCAGCAGGTGCACCTTTTAAAGCAGGCGGCCGAAATGGTGCAACTTATTATACTGATATTCCAGCAGGAACTTTAGCGATTAAAAACGTTGCTGATTTATATGTATATCCAAATACACTGTATGCTGTAAAAGTAAATGGTGCACAAGTAAAAGAATGGCTTGAAATGTCTGCAGGCCAGTTTAATCAAATTGATCCAGCTAAAGCAGAAGAACAGTCATTAGTAAATGTAAACTACCCTACATATAACTTTGATATTTTAGATGGCGTAAAATACGAAATTGATGTTACACAACCAGCAAAATATGATAAAGATGGAAAAGTAGTAAATCCAAATGCGAATCGTATTGTGAACGTATCATATGATGGGAAACCAATCGCTGATAATCAAGAATTTATTGTTGCTACCAATAACTACCGTGGTAGTAGCCAAACATTCCCAGGTGTAAGTAAGGGAGAAGTTGTGTATCAATCTCAAGATGAAACACGTCAAATCATTGCGAAATATATGAAAGAAACACCAGTTATTAACCCGGCAGCAGATCAAAACTGGGCGTTTAAACCAATCGTTGCTGAAAAATTAAATACGACATTTGACTCTTCACCAAATGCGCAAAAGTATATTACAAAAGATGGGAAAATCTCTTATGTTGGTCCATCTGAAAATGAGTTTGCGAAATATGCAATTGATTTAACGAAAAAGAACGATGGAGATAAGCCGACACCGCCAACACCGCCAACACCAGGTGAAGGAAATGATGGAGATAAGCCAACAACACCGCCAACACCAGGTGAGGAGAACAACGGTGGTAATCCAACAACACCAGGCGGGGAAAACAACGGTGGTAACCCAACAACACCAGGCGGAGAAAACAATGGAGATCCCCAAACAAATCCTGACAATGGAAATAAAGATACGAAAGAACATACAAATGTAAGTGAAGATAAAGAAACAAACGAAGTAGAGCGTGATTTACCAAAAACGGGAGCGAGTGTCTTCTCTACAATTGGAGCGGGACTTGCGTTTGTTGGAGCAGGCGTGTTTATGTTATTTAGACGAAAAAAAGCAAATAGATAATAACGTTCGCAAATAGAGGAATAAAGAAAAAAGGGATTACCACTATCGGTAATCCCTTTTTCTTTATATTTCATTTAAGAAACTGAAACAGTTTTTTCTTTTTTCCATGAAAGCCCGAATCCTGTGAATCCAACGATAATTGTAACGATTGGGCAAGCTAAGCAGAAAATTGAGTATGGAACATAATCAATTGTTGGAACGCTTAGTACGTTTGCTAAGAAGACGCCGCTTACGCCCCATGGTACAAGAGGATTAACAACTGTGCCTGCATCTTCTAGTACGCGTGATAAATTACGGCGTTCTAAACCGACTTCATCGTATTTGTTAGCAAATGCTTGTCCTGTTAAAACGATAGATAAGTATTGCTCACCAAGCAAGAAGTTAACTCCAATTGCTGTTGAAGCGGTAGAAATAATTAAACGAGTGCTTGTCTTAACGAAATTAGAAATAATGTTCATAAGCTGAGTAATAATGCCAATTCCTTGTAGTAACCCACCCATAGAAAGAGCAAGGAAAATAAGTGCAATTGACATAAGCATACTTTGTAATCCACCGCGTGATAATAAACTATCAATATCTTTTATGCCTGTCTTAGCAACATAGCCATCTTGCATAATTTTCATCAAATCAGCAAGTGATGTACCCGGCTTGAAAATAAAGAGAATGATAATACCAGCTACAATGCCAGCAAGTAAAGTTGGAACAGCCGGTACTTTTTTAAATGCGCATACGAATAGTAATAGAATCGGAATAAGTGTGACAATTGAAATGATTGTATTCTTTTCTAACGCATTTGTAAAAGTAGAGAAATCAACATTTCCTGAAGAACCACTTCCTAAAATGAAGAAAGCGATAAAGGCAATAATGAAAGCAGGAATTGTTGTCCAAAGCATGTTACGAATATGTTCAAATAGATCCACTCCTGTTACAGCAGGAGCTAAGTTTGTTGTATCCGATAAAGGAGACATCTTATCCCCGAAGAAAGCTCCAGAAACAATTGCACCAGCAATAAGTGCTGGATCGTATCCAAGAGCAGTACCCATTCCCATAAAAGCAAGTCCTACTGTCGCTGCTGTTGTAAAGGCGCTGCCGATACTTGTTCCGACAATTGCACAAACAACAAAGACTGTCGGGATGAAAATCTTTGGTGCTACAAGCCCGAATCCGTATACCATTAATGTTGGAATTGTCCCAGCAGCGATCCAAACGCTAATTAATACACCGACAAGTAAGAAGATGAAAATGGATGGAATACCAGCTGAAATACTACTTATCATTCCTTTTTCCATAGTAGACCAAGGGATTTTTTTAATAAATCCAAATGCTAATAATACAATAATGCCAAATAAAATTGGAATGTGTGGTGATGTTCCTAATTGAATAACGCTAAAGCCAATACAGAAAAAGATGAAAAATGTTAAAAGAATAGATTCAATTTTTGAAACCATTGTTTGCCCCTCCTAATAATCTAAAATAGTTCTTTTTTATATAAAATTCGCCAATATTGTATATTTCCTTCTAAAATTTAGAATTTTGCGACAAATTACCGGTAATTGTTTAGCATCATAAAAAAACGTCCCTGCATATAAATATGCAGGGACGAAAAGAATCGCGGTACCACCCTAGCTTGTGAAATGAACGTAGCACAAAATAAAGGGTCGTATAATATGCACCAACAGAAAATAAAAAACGCCCCTGCAGTATATGCAGGGACGAAAAAAATCGCGGTACCACCCTAAATTGTGAAACAGTTTCATTTCACCACTCTGTAGAAATAACGGTCCATAACCGTCTTTCACTACTCCAAACGTTTCGTAAAAGAAGCTCCAGGGGGTAATTCATAATTCGCTCTGTACTGGTTCGCACCGACCACCAGCTCTCTGAAATCAGGAAACGAAATACTACTAAATCCTATCATCGCCGATTCATATGATGTTAGTTAAATTTTTATCACATATCTATCACATATGTCAACATATATACTTATTATTTTTTTAAAGAAAATAACGAGAGAATGTTTTTTTTAGTTCTTATTTGTGCGTTATAATGAAAATAGAAAGGAGGGGAGTGAATGAAGAAAAAATTATTTCTTTTGACAACCTTACTTGTTCTTGGTGGAGGTGCTGGAATTTATACAGTATTTGCGGCATCACCAGATCAACCGAAATTAAAGGTTGAGCAAAAAGTAGAAACAAAGGAATTAGAGAAAGTCAAAGAAGAAAAGAATAGAGAGAAAACAGCTGCTAAATTAGGTGTTCCTCTTGAAGGAAAAACAGAAAAAGAAATTCAAAAAGAGTTAAATACAGCAAGGTTTGAAAAGCGTCATGAGCTGCTTATAGAACATGCAAAAAAACTTGGAATTGATACTGAAGGGAAAAAAGACGAAGAGATTATTTTGGAAATCGGAAAGATTCAGCATGGAAAATAAAACGACTTATCTTATGATAAGTCGTTCTTTTTTAAGAACATTTACCTTTTAAAATAATTGACAGTATTTTAATTTTAATGTTAACTATATTTATATAAAAGTTAACATTAGGGGTGACAATTGTGACTGTTAGTAGCAATACAAGTAAAAGAACAACCTATACATATGAAGAGTTGGCTGAGAAAAATAAAGCATACGTATGGCATCCATTTACGCAAATGAAGGACTATTTAGCGGAAGATCCAGTTATTATTGAGCGAGGAGAAGGCCGTAAATTATATGACGTAAATGGAAATGGTTATTGGGATGGCGTTTCATCCATTTGGCTTAATGTTCATGGACATCATGTTCCTGAATTAGATAATGCAATTCGTGAACAATTAAATAAAGTCGCGCATTCGACTATGCTAGGACTTGCAAATGTGCCATCGATTTTACTTGCAGAAAAGATCATTGAAGTTGTTCCGGAAGGTTTGAAAAAAGTATTCTATTCAGATTCTGGTTCTACAGCTGTTGAAATTGCAATTAAGATGGCTTTTCAATATTGGCAGCATAAAGGAAAACCTAAAAAACAAAAGTTTATTACATTAAAAGAAGCATATCATGGAGATACAATTGGAGCTGTTTCAGTAGGAGCGATTGACTTGTTTCACCAAGTGTACAGTTCGCTCTTATTTGAAGCAATAAAAATGCCATATCCATATACATATCGTTCTCCTTATGGGGATGACAAAGAACAAATTGTTCAAAAACATTTGGAAGAAATGGAAGAGTTATTAAAAGAAAAACATGATGAGATTGCAGCGATTATTGTAGAGCCGTTAATGCAAGGTGCAGGCGGTATGATTACAATGCCGAAAGGATATTTAAAAGGTCTTCGAGATCTTTGTACAACATATAATGTTTTATTTATTACAGATGAGGTGGCAACGGGATTTGGTCGTACTGGAAAAATGTTTGCTTGTGAACATGAAAATGTTACACCGGATATTTTAACAGCTGGAAAAGGCTTAACCGGTGGGTATTTACCGGTAGCTATTACTGTGACAACAGATGAAATTTATGATGCTTTTTTAGGTAGCTATGAAGAGCAGAAAACATTTTTCCATGGTCATAGTTATACCGGCAATCCATTAGGTTGCGCAGTTGCAATTGCTAATTTAGAACTTTATGAAAAAACAAATCTAGTAAAAGATGTTGCATACAAAGCAGAATATGTAGGGAAACAATTGGAAGCACTTTATGAATACAAACATGTTGGAGATATTCGTCAGTGTGGATTGATGGTAGGAATTGAACTTGTGAAAAATAAAGAAACGAAAGAGCCGTTTGAGTGGACGGAGCGAGTAGGCATGGAAGTGTGTAAGCGATCAAGAGAACTAGGAATGATTTTACGTCCGCTTGGTAATACCATTGTATTTATGCCACCGTTAGCATCTCAAGTAGATGAGATTGATGAAATGCTGCACATTTTATATCAAGCAATTGCAGATGTTACGGAGGGAGAATAATGGGTGGCTTTTTTATAACGGCAACGGATACGGAAGTGGGAAAAACAGTTGTTACAGGTGCATTAGCAGGAGTATTTAGAAATCGCGGGTATAACGTAGGGATATATAAACCATTGCAAAGCGGGCACATCGCTTCGAATCCAGAAGGGGATGCAGTTAGATTGAAAATGGCATCAGGAGTAATGACAGAGGCTGATCGCATTTGTCCTTATTCTATTGAAGAACCTCTCGCGCCAAGATTGGCAATGCGGCGAGCAGGAAGAACTGTGACACTAGCACAAATTACGGCTCATTATAATGAGTTAATGACAGAATTTGATAGTTTGCTTGTAGAAGGTGCAGGTGGTCTTGCAGTCCCATATACAGAAGATGCTTTAGTGGTTGATTTTGCAAAGGAATTGAAATTACCACTTATTATTGTCGCGCGTCCGGCGTTAGGTACTGTGAATCATACCGTTTTAACGATTTCGTATGCGAAAGCCCATGGTTTAACAGTTGCGGGTGTTATTTTATCCGGCTGTAAGGAATGTGAGAAGGAACGTGTGCAAGAGAATAAAGAAATGATTGAGGAGTTAAGTGGTATTCCGGTTTTGGGTTTACTACCAGAGCTTCAAGAAGGGTTTACGCGTGAAGAACTATTGAGAGCAGCAGAAGAGAATATTACGATTTCAAATTTAGAGGAGTTCGTCAAACATGGATCAAACGTGGAATCTACACTTTCACTCTAGTTTAAATCGTTTGAAAGAGAAATCACAATATCGACATGTAGTTATGACTGAGCAAGCTGAAGAACCATGGCTTATTAGGAATGGAAAACGTATGTTAAATTTAGCTTCGAATAACTATCTAGGCTTGGCGGGAGATAGACGATTAAAAGAAGCGTCTATTGTAGCGACAAAGGAATATGGAGTAGGAGCGACAGCATCACGACTTGTTGTAGGAAATTATGCACTATATGAAGAGGTAGAACAGAGTGTTTGTGATTGGAAAGAAACTGAAAAAGCAATCATTGTGAACAGTGGATATTCAGCAAATGTCGGGGCAATCTCTTCTTTAGTTGGGCGTCACGACATTGTTTTTAGCGATAAGTTAAATCATGCCAGCATTGTTGATGGGATTATGCTTAGCGGTGCAGAACATAAAAGATATCGACATAATGATTTAGAATATTTGGAAAGATTGTTGCAGATGGCACCTGTCGCAAAGCGAAAGTTAATCGTAACAGACACGGTTTTCAGCATGGATGGAGATGTTGCGCATCTAAAAGAGTTGATTATGCTGAAAGAAAAATATGGAGCATTATTGATGGTTGATGAGGCGCATGCAGGTGGAATATATGGAAAGCATGGTGCTGGTTTAGCGCATGTAGAGCAGGGACTTTCTGAAGGAATCGACATTCATATGGGAACGTTTAGTAAAGCGCTAGGGTGTTATGGAGCTTATTTAGCAGGTGATGCAATTTGTATCGATTATATGAAAAACACGATGAGAAGCTTCATTTTCACAACAGCATTACCGCCAGGGACACTTGGCGCAATGAAACGTGCAATTGAAATTGTGAAGGAAGATGAGGGAAGACGGCAGCGGCTCTTAGAAAATGGAGCTTATTTCCGCAATGCTTTAGAAGAAGTTGGTTTCAATATTGGTGATAGTTCAACACATATAGTACCAATTATTGTGGCGTCGAATGAAGCTACACTACATTTTAGTAAAAAACTGCAGGAGGCAGGAATTGCTGCAATTGCTATCAGGCCACCAACTGTTCCTTATAATAGTTCGCGAATCCGATTCGCAGTTACATCTGAACATACAAAAGCTGACTTACAATGGGCTATTGAGAAAATCATTCGAATTGGTAAAGAAGAGGGGGGAATGAGATGAAACAGCCCGAGCTTATTTTCATTCCTGGATGGGGGATGGAAAAACAAGTATGGGATCCATTACTTCCGTATTTTCAGGAATATTCTGTCTGGCATGTTGAATGGCGTGGTGTAAAAGAACTTAGTGAGTTTGCAGAACGAGTAGCAGAAGCTGCAAGAGGGCAGGATGTGATTTTGATTGGATGGTCACTTGGTGCATTAGCTGCCCTTCAAGCATGTGATAGAGTGCGGGTAAAAGGGATGATTTTAATAGGTGGTACAGCAAAGTTTACAGTGGATGAAAATTACGAGAGTGGATGGAAACTTCCTTTTGTAGAGCGGATGAAAAGAAGTTTAGTGAAGCGAAAGGACCACACATTGGAGCGTTTCTATAAAAGTATGTTTACAAAACAAGAGATAAAAGATAGTGAACAATTTGAAGACATTGCAGAACGTTTTCAAGGTGATTTCATTGAATCTTTACAGCTGGGACTTGATTATTTAATAGAGATGGATATGAGAAGTCAGTTAAAGCATGTAAAGATGCCGGTATTACTTCTTCATGGAGAACAGGATGCGATATGTCCACTATCTGCTGCTCGCTATATACAAGAAAATACGAATGGGGCGCTTAAAGTAATAAATGGAGCTGGGCATGCACTTTGTGTAACTGATTCCGAATATTGCGCAAATGAAATCATCCAGTTTGTAGAGGGGATACAAAATGATCAACAAAACGTTATTACAAAAACGATTTAATGGGGCAGCTGTATCCTATGATCAATATGCAAGTGTACAAAAAAAGATGGCGCAACAATTAATTTCTATAATGAAAAAACACTATCACAAGATGTCGTCTATCCGTATTTTAGAACTCGGATGTGGCACAGGCTATTTGACTGAGCAATTAGCTGTTTCCTTTCCAAATGCAGCAATTACTGCAATTGATTTTGCTGAAAGTATGATTGCTGTTGCGAAAACGAGAAATCACGTGGAATCTGTGACATTTCGGTGTGAAGATATTGAACATCTTACATTAAGTGAGTCATTTGATGTCATTATTTCAAGTGCAACATTTCAATGGCTAAACGATTTGCAAACAACGGTGAAACGTTTATATCATCATCATTTATTTGAGGATGGCTTGTTGTTATTTTCAACATTTGGAGAGCAAACATTTCAAGAACTTCATACGGCATTTCAAAGTGCTAAAAAAGAAAGAAATATGCAAAATGATGCATCTGTTGGACAACATTTTTTAACGAGAGAACAGCTGCAAGATGTATGTGAAAGTGTAACAGGGGATGTTCATGTTTCTGAAACATGTTACATAGAGAAGTTTGCTACAGTTCGTGAGTTTCTGCAATCGATTCGGAAAGTAGGCGCGACGAATAGCAATGCAGAATCTTACTGTCAAAGCCCGTCTATCTTTCGAACTATGCTCCGCATATACGAAAAAGATTTCACGGAAGAAGGGGAAATTGTAGCAACGTACCATGCTTTATTTGCGTATATTGAAAAAGAGGGGAAGAGAAGAAATGAAACAAGTACAAACAAAAGTAGATTGGAAGCAAATTGCATCTGAAGTAGTAGAGGGCAGAAGTATAACGAAAGAAGAAGCGATAGCTATTTTAGAAGCAGATGATACAGAAGTATTAGAGATTATGAATGCAGCTTATATCATACGTCATCATCATTTTGGTAAAAAAGTAAAATTAAATATGATTATTAATACGAAATCTGGATTATGCCCAGAAGATTGTGGGTATTGCTCACAGTCTATCGTTTCAGAGGCACCAATCGATAAGTATGCATGGTTAACACAGGAAAAAATTATTGAAGGTGCACACGAAGCAATTCGCCGTAAAGCGGGTACATACTGTATTGTTGCATCTGGTCGTCGTCCAACTGATAAAGAAGTAAATCATGTTATCGGTGCAGTGAAAGAAATCCGTGAAACAACGGATTTGAAAATTTGCTGCTGCTTAGGTTTTTTAAATGAGGATCAAGCAGGACGCTTAGCAGAAGCAGGTGTTCACCGTTATAACCATAACTTAAATACACATGCAAACAATTATGATAGCATTTGCTCAACACATACGTATGATGATCGTGTAGATACAGTAGAAAAAGCAAAGCAAGCGGGTATTTCCCCATGTTCTGGTGCGATTTTTGGAATGGGGGAAACGAAAGAGCAGCGCGTTGAAATTGCGCTTGAATTACAACGTATAGATGCGGATTCTATTCCATGTAACTTCCTTGTTGCTGTAAAAGGAACACCGCTTGAAGGACAGAAAGAATTAACACCAGTAGAATGTTTAAAAGTACTAGCGATGATGCGATTTGTCAATCCATCAAAAGAAATTCGAATTTCCGGTGGCCGCGAAATTAATTTGCGCTCTGTGCAGCCGCTTGGCTTATTCGCAGCAAATTCAATCTTTGTTGGTGATTATTTAACAACAGAGGGGCAAGAGCCAACAGCAGATTGGAATATGATTGAAGATTTAGGGTTTGAGATTGAGGAATGTGCGCTGTAAAAATGAGGGGGAAAGCCCCTTTGTAGATTAGAATAATCGAATAAAGTTTATACAAAACAGCCATTTTTTCATGGAATATTTATGAAAGGATGGCTGTTTTTATGGTTTCCATTACAAAGTAAAATATTTTCTTTTGTGTACAAACACCTTTTTTCACTAACAAATAACACATATGGAAAATGAAGGAGGGGTGATTGAAATAAAAAGGTAAATAAAAAAATATTTCGATTATATTGTGATTGGTGCTGGAACTACCGGAGGGGTAATCGCTAAAGAATTGACAGATGATAAATGTACTTCCGTGCTAGTTCTTGAAGCAGGGACAAATATGACGAATCAATTAAGTAATCCTTCTGTGGTGAATGCACTTACCTTAGCTACTGATAATAAGTTTTCATTTAATATTTTGTCTAAAATAGAGCAAGTAATTGGGCGGCAACTTAGATTGCCAGATGGTAATCCTTCTATGCCTGCACAGATAATCGCTTTAAATGCAGTACGATTTATTCAAGAAGATTTTTGCCCATATAGTATGGATGACAGTGATCTTGAATGTTAGGAAGATTAATAATTAAATGTTAAAAAAGTCGTTTTTTCTTGTGAACGTTTTCTATTACTTCGTCTTAATTAAGCAATAATTGTGAAATATTAACATTAGCTTTCTTAGAAATTTAGCTTATTTCAACACCGTTCAAGTTTTGAACGATGTTACTTAATTAAGAGATGAATAAAAATTGATTGTAGCTTTATGAATGTAGTCTTTCGTGAAATTTTATTGTAAATAAAATGTAATAAAGTACCTCTAGTCCTTCAGATAAGTAGCTTTTTAGTAAAAAATTTAATTGTGTGGGCGAATTTTCCACCCTGTAATTGTACATAGTAAAGGTGTAATTTATTTCGGGTTGGAGGATTTCAAATGCACAAATATATACTAGCTATTATGACCTTTCTTATTTTATTAAAGGCAATAAGCACCGATCCTGTTAAGGCAGCTGAAAATCCGGAACAGAAAGAAATGCAGCAAAGAATCGAACAGCATTTTCGAACAAAAGCTGAGCATTTTGGTATTGAAACTGAAGGGAAGGATCTAAAAGAAGTAAGAAAAGAGCTACATATTGTAGAGGAAGAAAAGAAGCGAGAAAATGTCTGGAAAACAGCTCAAAATCTTCGTATTAAGACAGAAGGAAAAACGATGGCTGAATTGATAAAAGATGTGCGGAAAAAAGTGGGAAAATAAATAGAAGAAAAAAGAGGCGAAAGCCTCTTTTTTTATGCCCATTGTTTTGATAAATGAGCCATTTCAATCGCAGCAACTGCAGATTCATATCCTTTGTTGCCAGCTTTTGTACCAGCACGTTCAATTGCTTGTTCAATTGTTTCAGTCGTTAATACGCCGAAAATAACTGGGATGTCTGTTTGTAATGATAAAGAGGCAACACCTTTTGCAACTTCATTACAAACATAATCATAATGAGTTGTAGCACCGCGAATGACTGTACCTAGTGTAATGACAGCATCGTATTTGCCGCTGTTTGCCATTTTCTTTGCGATTAATGGGATTTCAAATGCGCCTGGAACCCATGCAACATCAATATCATTTTCTTCTACACCATGTCGTTTTAAACCGTCTAGTGCACCGCCTAGTAGTTTGCTCGTAATAAATTCATTGAAACGTCCAACAACAATCCCTACTTTTAATCCTGTACCAACTAAATGACCTTCGAATACCATAATATATCTCTCCTTTAATTATAATTAATAGATTATAAGTTTAATAGGTGACCTAATTTTTCTACCTTTGTTTGTAAATATGTTTTGTTTTCTTCTTTTGTTGGCATTTGCAATGGTACGCGTTCGACAACTTCTAAATCATAACCTTGCAAACCTGCGATTTTTCTTGGGTTATTCGTTAATAAACGCAATTGCTGTAACCCTAGATCTTTTAAGATTTGGGCACCAATGCCGTAATCGCGAAGATCGGCAGGAAATCCTAGTTTTTCATTTGCCTCAACAGTATCTAATCCTTCTTCTTGTAATTTGTATGCACGGAGCTTATTCAGCAAGCCAATCCCGCGGCCTTCTTGGCGCATATAAAGAAGAATACCTTTTCCTTCGCGTTCAATTTGAGAAAGAGCAGCATGAAGCTGTGGACCACAGTCACAGCGGCATGAACCGAAAACATCGCCAGTTAAACATTCAGAATGCACACGAACGAGAACAGGTTCACCAGTAGAAATGTCTCCTTTTACGAGAGCGATATGTTCTTTCTGATCCAATGAGTTGGAATAACCGATTGCATGAAATGTACCGAAATCTGTCGGTAATGTAATTTCAATCTCCCTTGTCACGAGCGTTTCATGATGGCGGCGATAGGCGATTAAATCTTCAATCGTAATCATTTTTATATTAAATTGTTTTGCAACTTGTACTAAATCAGGAACACGTGCCATCGTGCCGTCTTCATTTATAATTTCACAAATAACTCCGGCTGGTTCTGCGCCACATAATTTTGCTAAATCAACAGCTGCCTCTGTATGCCCAGCGCGGCGCAGGACTCCACCTTCTTTGGCGATTAAAGGAAAGATATGACCCGGACGATTAAAATCTGTTCTTTTTGAATCCGGATTTAATAATTCGCGCACAGTCGTTGCACGTTCGTAAGCACTAATACCTGTTGTTGTAGAAATATGGTCAACGCTTACTGTAAACGCAGTATGATGAGAATCTGTATTATGAGAAACCATAGGCTCTAACTGTAAGCGTTCCGCATATTGTTCTGTAATCGGTACACAGACAAGGCCACGGCCATGTGTAATCATAAAATTAATTGTTTCTGGTGTAATGTTCTCTGCTAAAGCGATGAAATCTCCTTCGTTTTCACGGCTTTCATCATCACATACGATGACGACTTTTCCTTGTTTTAAATCTTCTAGTGCTTCTTCAATACGATGAAACATTGTGCTTCCTCCTTATAGAAATCCGTTTTCTTGTAAAAAGCTTTCTGTAACTGAAGTGCTTCGCTTTGTTGGCTTTGAAATAAAACGTTCGATATATTTTCCAATCATGTCACATTCAATATTCACAATATCTCCCGCCGCTTTTTTACCAATGATAGATTCGCTTACGGTATGTGGAATGAGCGAGATTGTAATGGAAGATTCATCTATATCAAATATTGTTAAACTTGTGCCATCAACAGCAATGGACCCTTTTTGTAAACAATAACGGAGTAAATCATCTGGAATTCCAATTTTGTAATATATAGCATTGTAGTGCTGTTTTTTATTTAAAATGGTTCCAATTCCATCGATATGCCCTGTGACGAAATGTCCACCAAAGCGTCCGTTTGCAGCCATTGCTCGTTCTAAATTTACTTTAGAACTGGTGTCGAGCATACGTAATGATGTCGCTCGCACCGTTTCAGGCATCGCATCAACAGTAAAAGAAGACGCTGTAAAAGAAGTGACGGTTAAACAGATCCCATTTACAGCAATACTGTCTCCTAGTTTTACGTCTGACAAGATTGTGTTTGCTGTAATTGTTAGCTTCATCGCTTCTCCGCTTTGCCTGATATTCGAAACAGTTCCAAGTTCTTCTACAATTCCTGTAAACATGCAGGCACCTCATTTCGCGCACTAGCAACGATTTTTATATCATCACCAATTTGTTTCATCTCTTGAATTTGCAAGGAAATTGCATCTTGCAGTTTTATAAAGCCGGTGCCACCAAACATAGTTGGAGCATCTTTTCCGCCGATTAATTTTGGACTTATATAGGTCACAATTTCATTGAAACACTTTGTTTCTAAAAAGCTCGCGTGTACCGATTGTCCACCTTCAACAAAGAGTGAAAGGATTTGTTTCTCACCGAGAAGGAGGAGAAGGTCGCGTATTTCAATTTGGCTCGTCTTCATTTGAAGTACAGATACCGCCTGAGATTCGTAGCCCGCTATTTTTTCTTTATTTACATCTTTTCCAACAATAATCCATGTTGGTGCCATCTCGTCTGTAATGACATGAGAGGATAGCGGAGTTCGTAAATGTGTATCTAAAATAATACGAATCGGATGCTTGCCGCCGTTTGGAAGGCGTGTTGTTAAAGATGGATTATCAGCTATGACAGTATTCACTCCGATAAGGATGGCATCGTGCGTATGACGATATTGATGGACATCTGTACGAGCAACTTCACCTGTAATCCATTTGCTTTCCCCGGTAGTAGTTGCTATTTTTCCATCTAAACTCATCGCTGTTTTTATTGTTACAAACGGCAGTTTCGTTTTCATATAGTGGAAAAAGTACCGGTTTAATGCGGTGGCCTCTTCTTCGAGAACACCAGTAGTTACGCTAATACCAGCTTTTTGCAAACGTTTTGCGCCGCTACCTGAAACGAGCGGATTGCAATCAAGTGTGGCAATTACAACACGTTTCACCTTTTTTTCAATAAGTAGATCGCAGCACGGTGGAGTTTTTCCAAAGTGACTACACGGCTCTAACGTTACATATACAGTGGAGCCGTTTGCTTTATCACCGGCCATGCGAAGAGCGTGAACTTCAGCGTGTTCTTCGCCTGCACGCAGATGCGCTCCCATTCCAACGATGTTTCCATCTTTTACAACAACAGCACCGACCATTGGATTTGGACTTGTTTGACCTGCAGTACTTTGTGCTAATTGCAAGGCAATCCTCATATATTCTTGGTCTGTCATTCTTTTCACCTCTCCTAAGAAAAATCAAAAAACCCCAAGGATAATAGTATCCTTGGGGTTTGGGAGACGTGATTTCTAGTAATATAGTTCGAATACGAGAGTATAGGAAAGAAGCCTAACGATAATTGATATTTTTGCACGAGAAAAAAGCCTAGCAAACTATCAATTTTTTATACGCTAGTCGTATCTTTTTATTTCAGCATAGAAAAATAGGTATATGAAATAAAACATATACAGTGATTCAAAACGAATCAGTAAAAATGTGTACGCCAAAATAAAAGTGTATTCGCTATATAAGCACTAGAAAACATATCCTTCTCCCATCCAGACTATACTGTCGGCCCTAGAATTTCACTAGATCCACCGTTTCCGAGTTGGAAACGGGTCACGGACTTAGAAGTGTGCACTTCATCACCGCCGGTTGGGAATTTCACCCGACCCCGAAGGATGCTGTTTGCTCACATTATAGCACAAAAAAGAAAAAGGGATAGTAAAAAATATTCGAATGTGAAGAATTGTATGAAAATGAAGGGGGGAATTAATTTTGTTATACTATATAAATACAAATTGAAAACTTGATAGAAAACCTTTTCTTTTTAGGGGAGGAGAGAGAGTCCGAGGCGGTTCACCCCATGCCATGTTAAACAAAAGGAGAAAATAAATGGAGGTCTGCTTTTGTTTTCATAGCCGCGACTTAAATGTTGGAGAATCAAAATGTATATATAGTATGGGAAAGATTTCAGTATATGTAAACGAGGTGGAAATATGAAATATATTGCAGTAGGAATCGGTGGTATTGTTGGAGCTTTAGCACGATACGAATTAGGACAATGGGCTGGTATTCATTCAGTCGATTCTTTTCCGCTGGCAACATGGTCAGCGAATATGATTGGTAGTTTTTTATTGGCATTTTTAACGATGTATTTGTTTCGTATGAAACATGTTTCACAAGTGATAATGAGTAGCATTGGAACAGGAATGATTGGTTCTTTTACCACTTTTTCAACATTTAACGTAGAGACATTGAAATTCATGCAGCATGAAGCGTTTCTTATGGCATTTTATTATGTAAGTACAAGTGTAGTTGGAGGATTGCTCTTTTCTTTATTTGGATTTTATCTTGGAAATGCATTATATGAAAAAAGCATGAAGAAAGAAGGAGCACTATGAATATATTGCTTGTAGGAATCGGTGGTTTTTTTGGAGCAATTGCTAGATTTTCTATTAGTAATGCAATGAAAGAAAAGTACGGAAGCTTGTTTCCATATGGAACACTATTTGTAAATATATTAGGCTCATTTTTACTAGGTCTATTGTATGGAGCTGAGGTGAGTAGAACATGGCTATTATTATGCGGAACAGGATTTATGGGAGCATTTACTACGTTTTCAACATTTAAGCTTGAAATTGTTCAATTGATACATAAGCGAGAAGGACAAAAGGCTGTATTGTATTTAATAATGAGTTATATGCTAGGCATTTTTTCAGCATTTTTAGGTTTTTATATAGGGCATATATAAGAAGCGCGCGCAAGTCATTGCGCGTGCTTCTTATATCATTATTCTCCCTTTGGTGCTCGAACAACAGATTCAAATATGCCTTTATGCGAAGCGTCGCAATAAGGCATATTTTTTGATAAGCCACAGCGACATAAAGAAAATGCAGGTTTTGCCGGGAAAGCATTCCCTTGTGAGTCGATTAATTCCACATCCCCTGTAATGCGAAATGAACCATTATCATTTACTTTAATTTGAACTTTTGCCAACGTTATTCCCCTCCTCTCAAACGCTTATGTTCATCATATAATTGTAGGAAGCACTTGACAATAAGAAAACAGTTCTTTGTGTGTAGGGGCAGAGAATGTTATAATAACGTTTATAACTGAAATACAGTAAGGTGACGAAACATGAATAAACAATTACGTACATTACAAAATATTGCAAATGAGCGCACTTGGGCATCGTTTTTAAATGATAATCATCCATATAGCTTACTTCATTGGTCGATTGCAGGTGTGGGACAAGAAGCAAAAGATGTGTGGCTTTTGCAAGATGAGGTAACATTTCAAACGACAGAATTTCAAACGCTTGATGAAGCGGTAAAATGGATTTCTGAAAATATGGAACAAGTTACAGATGTTTTAGCGCAGTAATATGAAAAAACAGGCTTATGCAAGCCTGTTTTTTGTTTCTTTTACATATGTTTCTAAGAATTGATCAACGGCATCCTCATACTCTTGTTTATTTTCGTTATAAGAGCAAGCGTGTGCACCGTGTTCTGCAATAAAGAGCTGTTTATTATTTTCTTTTGCTTCATAAAGGGCTTTTGTCATATCACATAAAATATAGTCATCGTCTTTACTATGAATAAAAAGGACTGGATTATTTATGTTTTTTACACAATCGATAGGAGAAACTTCACGTATTGTATAACCGTCTCGTACTTTTAAAACGGCATTTGCCAATGGTAGTAGTGGCCATTTTGGTAAATGAAACTCGACTTTTAAGCGATGGTGTAATTGTTCGTAGAAGTCAGAAAATGGACAATCTGCAATGTAAAAATCAGCACCGTCTTCCACCATACCTGCGTATTGTAGCAATGTCGCTGCTCCCATTGATTCTCCATGAACACCAAGTATAATATTTGTACCAAAACGGTCTTTGAGCCAGTCAACTACCGTCTTTAAATCATATTTTTCGTAATAGCCATAACTTGTCGTTTTACCACCTGTTTTACCATGGCGACGATGATCATAAATAAATACATTGTAGCCTCTGTTTAAAAATAAATTTGCATATTTGACAGAGTTTATTTTATTTACGGTTACACCGTGGCAAAAAATCATAAATTTATTAGAATTGCCTGCAGAAATGTAGTAGCCGTGAAGGTCGTATTTAAATTGAGACGGGATACGAACCTCTTCTTTTGGAATGGCGTTAAAATCCTCTAAGCGAAAGTGTTTTTTTGTTTCACGTTCTAAAATTTCTTCCTCTGTTTTTTTCTTTAAATACATTACTTTATTGGTAAAGAAAATACCGATACCAATTAATGCTCCTATTATGGTTAGCAATGCTGTAAAAAAACGTTTCATATCTTCCCTCATCCTCCAAATATCTCTGCATATGATACACTTATATTGTATCATAATGATGTAAAAGGGGGAGAGAGTGGGACATGATTCGAATACAAAAAATCACAGTGGAAATGAGAAAAACAATTGAACTTTTTATGCATGAAAATTGGGGAAGCACGTTGATGGTTTCACGTGAAAGAGCACATCAGTTAGATCAATTGCCTGGTTTTATTGCAACTGAAGATAACAGAATAATAGGAATTATTACATATGAAATAAAAGAAAATGATTGTGAGATTGTTTCTTTAGATAGCTTTAAGGAGAACAAGGGAATTGGAACTAAGCTTGTAGAGTACGTAATTGATATTGCAAAAAAACAATGTTGTAAAAAGGTGTGGCTTATTACAACAAATGATAATACAAACGCACTTCGTTTTTATCAGAAACGTGGTTTTATGATGACGAATTTATATATTGATGCGGTCAAGGAAGCAAGGAAGATAAAGCGAGAAATTCCGCTTATTGGCTATGATAACATCGCGATTTTACATGAAATTCAACTAGAAAAAATGAATTTATAAAATCCATCTTTATATATGTTGAAGATGGAAAATGTAAGAAGTATTTTATGTAACAATTTTCAGAAATATAAAATAATAACCTTGACGAATACCCTACTTTGTTTTAGGTTTAAATTGTAAGCTATTACCATATTAAGGGGTGACGATGTGGCAACCATACGTGATGTTGCAAAATTGGCCGGTGTTTCAGTCGCAACCGTTTCACGAGTCATTAATGAAAAAGGGTATGTTCATGAGGATACAGTAAAACAAGTAAAACAAGCAATTGAAGAACTACAGTATAAACCAAATGCTGTAGCGAAGGCGTTATTTAAAAAATCTTCGACAATGATTGCTATATTAGTATCAAATTTAGAAGATCCATCCTATATAACATTACTTCGTTCAGTAGAAGAAGCTGCATATAAAGAAGGATATCAAATTGTTATTTGTAATACAGAAAATAAAACAGGATATATAGATATATTAATGCAAAATAATATTGCTGGCGTTATTATGACGAAAGATGTATTTGAGCATGTGAAGCAACTTTCCCTTCCATTTGTTGTACTTGAGGGCGGAACAGAGGCAGCATCTATTTCTACATATTATGAAAGTGGTAGAAAGGCCGTTACTGTATTGAAAGAAAAAGGTTGTCATTTTCTTGCTTATATTGGGGATAAGATAGAAGACGAAGCAATGGAAGAGCACACTGCTGGTTTTTTAGATGCTGTTTGGGATGAAGGAATTGCTTATCGAGAAGAAAAAATAAAGGGACAAGATGAGGAAAGTCAAATTGCTGAATTATTACGGAAGCATCCTTATATAGATGGTATAGTAGCTGCTAGCGATGCGATTGCAATTGCTACAATTCGCGCGGCGAATGCTCTTGATCTCCATATACCGAATCATTTGCAAGTCATTGGTTTTAAGGGAAGTTTACAAGGTGAATGGGTTACGCCGCCTTTGACAACAATTGGAAGTTGTTTTGAAAGGCAAGGAGTATTAGCTGTACAAAGATTGGTAGGGAAAATGAAAAAGGAACAAGTAAAACTTGAGGAAGTGAAGCAAGAGTTTATATTAATCGAACGAGAATCTACAAAGTAAAAGGTGCGTCTAGTAAACGCACCTTTTTTATAATGTTATAGCAGCAATAAAGCCGAATATAAGTAACGGAATATTGTAGTGAAGAAAAGTTGGGACACACGTATCCCATATATGATGATGCCTGCCATCAGCATTTAAACCTGAGGTAGGTCCTAGTGTACTATCAGATGCTGGAGAACCAGCATCACCTAATGCACCAGCTGTACCGATAATCGCGATGGTTGCCATCGGGCTAAACCCAAGTTGGATACATAGCGGGACGAAGATGGTTGTTAAAATCGGAATGGTAGAAAAGGAAGAACCGATTCCCATCGTAACGAGCAGACCGATAACAAGCATAAGAAAGGCAGCGAGCGGTTTGCTGTTTCCAATTAAATTGACGCTTGTCTGAACAAGTGATTCAACATGCCCTGTTTTCCGAAGAACTGCTCCGAATCCAGCGGCAGAAATCATGACGAAACCGATAAATGACATCATTCGCATACCACTTGTTAAAATAGCATCAGCTTCTTTTAAAGGAAGGCTACCACTAACGGATAATACAATGATTCCAGCTAGTGCGCCAAAAATCATGGATTCTGTTGCTAGCTGCACACTTAGTGTTGCGATAATAGACAATAACCCAAAGGAAATGCTTCTTTTTGTATAAGGAGCGGCTTCATCAGATGTGGCATGAATAGGTTCGGTGTGATAAGTACGTGGTTTACGATATGTAATGAAAACAGCGATACATAGACCGATAATCATTCCTATTGCTGGAATTGTCATTGCTTTTGGGATAAGCGCTACATCAAATGTAAGTCCGCTTTGCTGTGCATTTGTTTGTAGTACATCGTGATAAATTTTTCCAAATCCAGCTGGAATCCACATGTAAGGAGTGATTAATCCGAATGTAATAATACATGTAACAAGCCGGCGGTCCACTTTCAGTTCATTTAGTACTTTTAAAAGCGCTGGAATTAGAATAGGGATAAAAGCAATATGAACCGGAATAACATTTTGTGAAAAACAAGCCATTGCCAAAATAATAAATAAAATGAGTATTTTTGAATATGTTTGCTTTTGTGTGTCTTTTTCATTACCAACTAAGTTCAGTGCAGTATGAATCATAGCATCGGGCAGACCTGTTTTGGAAAGAGAAATAGCAAATCCTCCGAGCATGGCGTAACTTAAAGCGATTGGAGCACTGTTTCCAAGACCCGTAGTAAAAGTATTGATTGTTTCTGAAATTCCAAGTCCACCAATTAGTCCACCTGTTAAGGCACCGACGATAATAGCGACAATGACTTGGACACGTAATAAACTAAGCAGTAGCATCACTGCTACTGCGATGAGTACAGCGTTCATAATAAATGTAATCTCCCTGATCTTTTTCTGTTTGTGCAGCTTATTCTGGATAGAAATGCTTACTAACTTGAGTAAAGTTGCGACATGTAATTATAAAATGTTTTCTGTGAAATGTAAAAGGTATAACGATTACTAGTGTGGAAAAGATAGCTCTTGTTTAATAGAGCATAAAGACTTTGCAAACAGTTTAGGTTCTTCTAAATTTGGTGAATGAGCAGAGTTTGGGAACCAAATCATTTTTTTGATGGGTGCTTGAATTGTATCGCAATATTGTTGAACGAGTGCATAAGGTGTTTGATAGTCGAAACGACCAGAACAAAAATAAACAGGTACGGAAAGTTTTGAGATTGAAGAAAAGAAATCTACTGTCAGCATTTCTTCCCATAATGCCCCGGATTTCATATTTCCTGCGAGAAATCTCACCCAATCTAGCGATGTATATTCTGAAGAAAATAGTCCTTTACGAATGAAAGAAAACGAAGTCCCGTTTTGAACTGCTCCTCCAAATGTACCGAGCCACTTCCTTTGAATGATAAGACGCCGCATATCTAGAAAAGGAGGTTTTCCTAGTTTTGTTAGAGAGGTCAATGCCCGCTCGTGTCCATGTTTTTTTGCAGAATGAATTAAATGCTGATAGAGCAATTCTTCGTTTTGCTTCATATGTACAATCTGACCGATGCCAATGTAGGCTTCGATGTATTCTGGATATTGATTTGCGATTTGTAGACCGATAATACTTCCCCAAGAATGTCCAGCGAGAAATAGTTTTTGTTTTTTGAAGCGAGAAAGAAGGTATTTTATTACTTCAAGTGCATCTAAAACAAATTGTTCAATTGTGAAAGGTGCTTTTATATCCCGCCAAGAAAAGGATTTTCCAGCTCCGCGTTGATCCCAATTGACAACAATAAAGTGCTTTTCTAAGTCTTCTTGAAAATGGCGAATGAACCCAATTTGCGCCATACCAGGACCGCCATGACAGCATAATAAAATAGGCTGATTTACGTCTTGACCGCGAATGAGTAGAGATTGCTGATGATTGTTAATCGTCACGCTTTCTATCGTAGCGACGCTATTTGGAGTTGGATTCTTAAATTCGTTGTAAAACTGTGGAGTGTGGCTACGAAACAGCATATAAAAAACCTCCTTTTCTCTAATGGTATGTATCGCAAGGGTGTACGATTTTGCATATACTATTAAGAAATTATTGTATCATAACATGCCGACTGTATTTCAACTATGAGAGCTCAGGGAGAGGGGGAAGGAAGTGACGGTTGGAGAAATTATAGATTGCTTAAACAAACGTGAACCACTTGCTATTATTGCGAAACGCCTCGACATGAGCCCATATGCATTGTCGAAAAAGTTAAGAGTGCTTGGATATGAATATGATGGTGAACAGAAGAAACGAATATTCATTGGAGAGGGAGAAGAGCCCCGCCATTTATATCTTCAAGAAGCTACTGCGCTTCAATATGTAAAAACAGATTATCAGGTTTTGATTTATGAACAATTGCAAAAAATTTATGAATTACTGCGAAAACGAGAGGAACTTATTATCCCCAAAAGAGTCAAAAGTAATGAGAAGAAAAAACGTACTTTTTCTATATGTACGGAAATTTTAGAGAAACTAGACGTTGTATCGGATGCAACAGGTATTCATAAATCTAGAATTGTAGAAGAAGCGTTGATAGAATTTTTGCGGAAATATGAAGAAGCTGATGAAATGTATCAGGATAAATGAAAGAAAGGATACTATGTTCAATGTAAGAGCATGTATCCTCTGTATTTTTATCTAGCTATTTGTGGATAGTTAGAGTTTTTAGTGAAAGTAAAGGAGTTAGGTGGGGATGAGAAAATCTTCATGGAATAGGCATTTGCCTTGTATAAAACAATTATTATTTTTTAGCTTTTAAAAAATAATATAGGAACCAAACGGCGTGATTTTGTTCATCTGCTGCTGTTCTACGAAATGTCTCTTTAATATATTGATCTGTAGTATCATCTGCAATTTTCAAGTAAAAATCGACTGTTCGTTGCTCATCTTGTAGCGCGTATTCTAATCCATTCACATAAGAATCTGGACATTGTTCAATAATTTTTGGCTGAGGTTGTTTACCGGTTAAATGAATATAAATTTGTACAAATTGCTGGAAATGTTTTATTTCGTCTTGTCGGATTTCGAGTATTTGATTGCGTTCATTATCTTGTGGAGCTAAATTAGCTAATTTAGCATAGCAATTTATTGCACTATACTCTCCGTTAATTGCATTTTCAATGTCATGAATTAGCTTGTCGTTTTGTCTGTATATCAAATTGCAATCATTTGAATAAGAATACATATGTTCACCTCCCAGTGTCTGCTCATATATCCTACGAGAAATCAATATACTGAGTGCATATCCTTTAAAAGGTTATTTAGGGGAAAGTGAATTTTTATTGCATGTCCTTTCTCCATAGAGACCAATAAAAAGCCCTGTATTCTAATGGAATACAGGGTTCTTATCATAAAGATTAATTTTTGGAAAATCATAATTTAATAATATAGTTTCTCTCTTTTTTATAAATTTATTTAAAAGAAAAGTTAATTAACTTTTTGAATTCTCCCATCAATAATAGGTTGAATCGGTTCTTTTACTTGTTTTACATAATCCACTAACGCTTCGAAATCAGTTGGTCCTGTTTCGGCATCTTTTCCATTTTTAAAGGATACAAATCCATCACCGCCTGAAGCTAGAAAAGCATTTGCAACGACGCTGTAAGTTTTAGAGGCAACTAACTCTTCTCCGTTTGTTAAGTGGATATTTGTAACTTTTTCACCATTTGGTTTATTCGCATCCCAAGTGTACTGAATACCTGAAATTTGAAGCATTCTTGTTATGTCTTTTTGCCATTGTTGATTTAAAATATCTCGAATGTCTTGACCAGTTAAATTAACTTTTATCAATTGATTCCCAAATGGTTGAATGCCATATAATTCTCCCCAGGTAATATCGCCAGCATCTAGATCATTGCGAATACCACCAGGATTCATGAGGGCAATTTGAGTATTCATGGTCGAGCGCTGAACATCAGCAATTAAATTTCCAAGAGTAGATTCACCCGCGGCATTTTGTTTACGATCCATTGGAGCGGTAGATTTTCCAACAACCTGATTTACAAGAGGAGCAATTTTTTCTTTATACTGATCCATTTTCTTTTTCACTTGTTGGTCAGGTTTTATTCCTTCATGGTAGGTTGTAACAACTTCTGCTTTTTTCTCAATGATATCTTTTGTTTTACGATCAATTTTTACATCGACATCAGCGAAAGCCATTCCATAAGAATTTGCTTGTACGACAAGTTTGTTATTAACGGTTCCATTTACATAAGTGTGACTATGACCGCCGAAAATGACATCGACTTCTGGATCAGTCTCATTTGCTAAGCGAACGATATCGCCATTTGTTACGCCGTTATCATCCGTTGTACCTCCATTATGTGCAAGAACAACGATCGATTTAACACCTAGTTTTTTCAGTTGTTTTACGGATGTGTTAATTGCTTCAACTTCATCTGTAATTTGTACATTTTTTAGCATAGTAGGCATAACAACGTTAGGAACATCCGTTGTTACAACCCCGATAAAGCCGACAGGAACTCCTTGTACCATTTTTACAGTAAATGGTGGTAGAAATAAGCGTCCAGTTGATTTATTGTAGAAATTTGCAGCAACATAAGGGAAGTTTGCTCCTTTAAAATTCCCTGTTTTTTCGTGATACCCACCGTAAATAAGGCGATTCATTTCGTTAATACCTTCGTCAAATTCATGATTTCCAATAGTTCCAACATCAAAACCTAGATCATTTAAAAATTCGATTGTAGGTTCATCTTGCAATAATGCAGAAACTGGAGGACTTGCTCCGACAATATCGCCAGCATGAACCATAAGTGTATTTGGGTTTTGTTTTTCACGATCACGTAAATAAGCAGCTAAGTACTCAGCTCCCCCTGCTTCTTTGTTGTTAATTTTCTTTACAGTGTCTAGTTGACCGTGAAGGTCGTTAATACCAAGCATTTGTACGTCTATGTAGCGATTTTGTTCTGCTGGTACTTGAGATGGAGGTGCAGCAAATACACTTGAAAAAGTAATTGTACTTAATACTAAAGCTGCAGGAATGACTTTTTTCCACATGAGTTTTCTCTCCCTTTTTTATAATCTGACATCATACGACATAATTTTAATAGATTAAGAGAGTTATTGCTATAAAAATTCTTTTTATTATAAAAATTAATGAAATTTTATTTTTCTCTTTACATCTTTACAAAATAAAAATAATAGGGAAATCGAAAGTGAATGGTCTTTTTTATTGTCGAGAGTAAGGTATTTCCCCTATAATGGAGAAAAAAGTAAAAGGTGAGCAGTATGAAGAAAAAGAAACAGAGACAAATGCAAAGACAAACGCAAATGAATCAGCCAGAGAAAGATTCCATTACAATTGGTGATCAATTGAATAAATCGTTAATGAATCAATTGAAAAGTAAGAAGAAAGAATTACAAGTAAGAGTGGAGCAAAAAGAAATAGAAGAACAAGAAAGAAAGCGTAAAGAGCAAAAGGAACGTGAAAAGAATAAATCGTTTGAAGAATTATTAAGTGAAAGTAATCTCACTTGGAAAGACTTTAAATAATGTAAAAAATCATCAGTACAATTGTCCTGATGATTTTTTAGCGATTTGATAAGAAAAGGGGAATTGGGATGAGAAAGATTGTAGTCGTTCCTTATGAAAACCATTGGGGTGAGAAATTTCAAATAGAATCACAGAGGTTAAAAGCAGCGATGCCAGAACATGTGAAAGTACATCACATTGGTAGCACATCAGTACCGGGACTCGCAGCAAAGCCAATTGTTGATATGATTATGGAAGTAGAGAACATTGAGAGCGTAGATCATTGGAATGAATGTTTTCAACAACTTGGCTACATTGTAAAAGGTGAGAATGGTATCCCGGGTCGCCGCTTTTTTATTCATGGAACAGAAGAAAAACGATCGTATCATTTACATGTTTTCGGAACAGGAAATCCGGAAATTACACGTCATTTAGCATTTCGCGATTATATGATGGCACACTGTGAAGAGGCAGAGGTATATGCGGCATTGAAAAAAGATTTAGCAGAAAAATTCACATATGATGGAGATCAATATACAGAAGGAAAGAATGACTTCGTGCGTAACATTGATGAGAAAGCACTTGAGTGGAGAAAAAATAACGGAAGCGAGTAAGCTTGCGTTATTTTTTGCAAGGGGAGAGAAGAGATGAGAAAGATTATGATTATTGGTTCTGGGGGAGCTGGAAAATCAACTTTTTCACGGCGATTAGGGGAGATACTACAACTTCCAGTATTTCATCTTGATGCACTCTATTGGAAAAAAGATTGGGTGCTAGCAAGTCGCGAAGAACAAATACAGGTACAAAAAGAATTAGTAACGCAGGAAGCTTGGATTATCGATGGAAACTATGGATTTACAATGAATATACGATTAGAGGCAGCGGATACCATTATCTTTATTGATTTGCCAAGAATACAATGTTTATATCGCGTAATAAAAAGAAGGATACAATATCATAATAAAACGCGTCCTGATATGGGAGAAGGGTGTGAAGAACAATTAGATTTTGAGTTCTTGAAGTGGGTATGGACGTATCCAAAAGTGAAACGACCTGCTATTTTTGGGAAAATACAAGCTGTATCTGCTGAGAAAAATATTGTTATTTTCAAATCTTCAGCTGAAATAGAGGAGTTTTTACAAAAGCTATAAGATGAAACAGTCTTATCTTATTTAATAAAATTATTATGTTAACTGTATATATTTTTTGACTTTTTTCAAGAATCTTGTTCAAATAAAGTGACGGTTATAAAATTTAGCGGCACCCTGTCTATAGAATTCGCAGGAGAGAAGAAGGAGGAACGGCCTATCATGTATATTCCAACAACTACACTTCATAATGGCGTGAAAATGCCGATGCTTGGTTTAGGTGTATATAAAGCAAAAGAGGGAGAAGAAGTAAAGCAAGCGGTAAAAACAGCTTTAGAAGTTGGATATCGCTCTATTGATACAGCGACTGTATATGAAAATGAAAGCGGTGTCGGAGAAGCAATTCGTGAATCAGGAATCGCACGTGAAGAATTGTTTATTACGACAAAAGTATGGAATGACGATCAAGGCTATGAAGCAACACTTCAAGCATTTGACAAAAGTTTGAAGGAATTACAAATGGATTATGTAGATTTATATTTGATTCACTGGCCAATAAGGGGGAAATACATAGATACATATCGTGCCCTTGAGAAATTATATGAAGAAGGAAAAGTACGTGCAATTGGTGTTTCAAATTTTCATCAGCACCATTTAGAACAGTTGTTGCCAAATTGTAATGTGAAGCCGATGGTGAACCAAGTAGAGCTTCATCCGATGCTTGCACAGTTTGAATTACGTGATTTTTGTCAAAATGAACAAATTCAAATGGAAGCATGGAGCCCGTTAATGAGAGGCGGCGAAGTATTTCAGCATCCGATTATTCAAGAAATTGCTAAAAAGTATGAAAAAACGCCTGCTCAAATTATTTTACGCTGGGATATTCAAAGTGGCATTGTAACAATCCCTAAATCTGTTACACCATCGCGTATTCAAGAGAACTTTACTATTTTTGATTTTTCATTAACAGAAGAAGAAATCAAACAAATTGATACGCTTGATCGCAATTTACATGTTGGAACAAATCCTGATAAATACGATACGATGTAAAAAAACGCTACCGATTACGGTAGCATTTTTTATCGGTGTAATGTGTATGTATCGCATTTAACAGCTGCTTGAATTTGTTTATATTCTTCAGTTGTTAATGGAGATTGATTGTTAGCTTGTACATTTTCTTGTAGTTGCTGGATGGAGCTAGCGCCAGGAATAACAGCTGCCACAATCGGGTCATGTAAACAATATTGAAGAGCTGTTTCAGTTAACGAACGTTCCTTTGTAATTTCTTTTACAGTAGTTAATGTTTTTATTAACTCATCATAAGAATAAGAAAGATAATCTTTTTCTTTCACTTTTTCTATCTTTCTTTCATTGTTATCAGTTAACAATCCTTTCGCAAGTGGTCCTCGTGCAATGATGCTAATTTGATGCTCCTGAAGTAGTGGAAACCATTCTTCAGGCTGGCGATTTAAAAGACTATATTCCATCAATACACTAACGATATTAGAACGTTTTGCATATTCACGAATGACGTTTGGACGGATAGAAGAAATTCCGTAATGACGAATCACACCTTCTTGTTTTAATTCTTCAAATGCTTCGATTGTTTCATCGATAGGATCTTCGATTGTACCGCCGTGAAGTTGATATAAATCAATATAATCCGTTTGCAGGCGGCGTAAACTTTCTTTTACCTCTGCTTTTATATAAGTTTTAGAAGGGTCCCAAGACCAGCCGTTTTTCTCCTCAATCCAGCGGTTTCCTACTTTCGTTGTAAGAACAATTTGATCGCGTTTTCCCTTAAGAGCTTTTCCGACAAATTCTTCATTTAATCCATAATTGTATAAGTCTGCTGTATCAAAAAAATTAATTCCTAAATCCATTGCTTCATGGATGATGTGGATCGCTTCATGTTCATTGGTGCCAAGGGACATACAACCGAGTCCCATTTCAGTAACATATAAATCTGAGTTTCCTAATTGACGTTTTTTCATAGGCCAACCTCCTTACTTGTATTGTACGAAAGCAGAAGAAGGTTGACAAATGTTTACTTTTCGTTTGCTGTAATCCATTCTTTTACAGTTTTATACTCTTTTCCGTATTGCTTTAGCTGATGCCGAATTTGCCAAGCCTTTCCGACCAACGTGATACGATTTGGTAAAATATATACTTTCATTTTTATCACGCTCCTTTCAGTGTGGTAAAATGTATGAAGAACAAGTAGGAAATAGAATAGGGAGATGAAATATTGTGAGTAATCTTGCAGAGAGAACGATTGCAACCGAACCGATTTTTGATGGGAAAGTTATTAAAGTTCGTGTTGATGATGTAGTATTGCCAAATGGAGAAGTGAGTAAACGTGAGATTGTCAATCATCCTGGTGCGGTTGCTATAATTGCTGTGACAGATGAAAAGAAAATCGTGCTTGTTGAGCAGTACCGTAAAGCATTAGAAAAAGAGATTGTAGAAATTCCTGCTGGAAAATTAGAGCCTGGAGAAAAGCCAGAGGTAACAGCGGCTCGTGAATTAGAAGAAGAGACAGGGTATGTATGTGACAAAATGGAATTTGTTACATCTTTCTATACATCACCTGGTTTTGCGGATGAAATTCTATATGTATACAAAGCAACTGGATTGAAGAAAAAGGAAAATAAAGCAGCTTTAGATGAAGATGAGTTTGTGGAATTAATGGAAGTTTCATTAGAAGAAGCAGTTGAACTTATGAAAAATCAACGTATCCATGATGCAAAGACTATGTTCGCTGTGCAATACTTGCAATTACAAAAATAAACACTCGCCCAAGGCGAGTGTTTTAATTAATTTTGGCGTATACGCGTGTGTCACGTAAGCTACCGTCTGGAGCAAGAAAGTCGTTTTCTAGTGTACCTTCTAAAATAAATTCAAGACGTTCTGCTAAGGCACATGCATTTACATTTGTAGCATCACAGCGAATTTCAAGTCGTCTCGCACCAAGTTTATCAAAAGCAAACTGGACAGCGCCTTTTACTGCTTCTGTCATATAACCTTGTTTTGTATAAGTGCTATGTAACCAGAAACGAAGTGAAAATTTTGGAATATCCCAGTTTTCTGGATGAAGGGTAAGAGCTCCAATAAACGTACCAGATACTTTATCATATAAGTGAAAAGCTAATGTTTCACGAAGTAAAAATTGTCCATGAGCTTCCCGAACTATTTCCTCAGCACTTTCTTCTGTTTCAGATGTAATGGACATCCAAGGTTGTAAGTCTTCTACAGAAGCTTGAATTGCTTCATACACCTCTGTTCCATCACCTGGAAATGGTTTGCGTACTTGTAGGCGCTCAGTTTGAAATAATGTAGGAAAATCTAATAATAATGGTTTCAAGCAAAATCCCTCCTATTCTCTACTTTTAAGTTTAGCAAAGTAGAGCGGAATTTCAATGTTAATTCGTCATACTTTTTTCTTTCTTTCATACATTTTAGTAAGAGTGTGAACGGAGGGAAGAAAAATGTTACGAAAAACTTGGCAAAATCGTGTAATTTCTCATATCCAAGAGAATTCTTCGCTTTACATATTTGTTTCCGTTTTATTATTGATGGGAGTAGTATTTGGGGCAATTCTTGTAAATAGTTTGCAGGTGAATCAAAAGCAAGATTTATCTTTTTATTTGAACCGATTTTTTGGACAAGTTTCCAAAGGTGAATTTGCAATTGCGAGTGAAATGTTTCGAGAAAGTTACTTTTCACAATTAAAATATATTGGATTTATTTGGCTGTTAGGTATTTCAATTATTGGATTACCACTGATCTTTATTTTATTATTTTTAAAAGGGGTAGTTGTTGGGTTTACAGTAGGTTTTTTAGTGAGTCAGCACGGTTGGAATGGATTGTTATTAGCATTTGTATCCGTGTTGCCACAAAATTTAATTATCATTCCAGCGTTTCTTGTAATGACGACAGTTGCTGCAAGTTTTTCTTTACGTATGATTAGGCATCAATTTATTCGAAAAATCAACGAGCCGCTATTGCCGATGTTAATACGTTACACTTGCTTTTTTCTAATCATTGGAGTGATATTAGCAATTGCCTCTAGTATTGAAGTGTATGCTTCACCAGTTTTAATGAAAGAAGTCGTGGAGTCTATTAATAAAAAATAAATACTACTTGAGAATAATTATCAAGTTATTTTGATTGTTTTTTCTTTTGACAGAAGCCCTTCTTCTGATATAATGGTGTAAGAGTGGCGAGGAGGGAGTAGTACCGAATGGAAGAGAGAATTGAACGAATTAAGAAGCAATTGCATGCAGCGAGCTATAAGTTAACACCACAACGTGAAGCAACGGTTCGTGTGCTGCTAGAAAATGAAGAAGATCATTTAAGCGCAGAAGATGTTTACCTCCTTGTAAAAGAAAAGTCGCCAGAGATCGGACTAGCAACCGTCTATCGAACTTTAGAGTTATTATCTGAGTTAAAAGTTGTTGATAAAATTAACTTCGGAGACGGTGTTTCACGCTATGACTTACGTCAAGAAGGTGCACAGCGTTTCCATCATCATTTAATTTGTACACAATGCGGTGCTGTACAAGAAATTCAAGAGGATTTACTTGGTGAAGTGGAGAAAAAAGTAGAACGAGACTGGAGCTTTAAGGTAAAAGACCATCGTTTAACTTTCCATGGGATTTGTAAAAATTGTCAAGAAAATGAAACGGATGAAAAATAACCTTTTCCTATTTAGCTAGGAAAAGGTTTTTTTATTTGAATTTAGGTATAAATCGCAGAAAGCTTGGCATATGTTGTAATAACATATATTTTGGAGGAGTTTACAATGCGCCGAGCTTTAAAATTAACTTTTGATGGGATGAAAGTATTTTTATTATTTACAGGTTGTACGATTTTGTTTTATTTCGCTATACTATGGATAAATGAAGAATATGAAAGTTATCATCGTTATGAAAAACCAAAAGAAGAGACAATAGAAAAAGTATCAGGGAATGAGGAACCAGCAAAAGATGTTTTCGTAAATAGAATGATTTTTTTCTATGAAAATGGGGAGTAGTGCAGATTGGAAGATCAATTAAAAGATTTTATTCATTATATGATTGTTGAAAAAGGGTTAGCTAAAAATACAGTTGTATCCTATGAGCGTGATTTGAAAAGTTATGTGAAGTATTTACAACATGTCGAGCAAATCAAAACATTTCACGAAGTGACAAGGATACACATTGTGAATTTTTTGCAGTATTTAAAAGAGAACGGAAAATCATCAAAAACGTTGGCACGCCACATTGCCTCTATTCGTTCGTTTCATCAGTTTTTACTTCGTGAACGAGTGGTAGAACATGATCCATCTGTACATATTGAAACACCTCAAGGTGAGCGGAAATTACCGAAAGTATTGTCAGTGAGTGAGGTAGAGGCATTGCTTCAAACGCCAAAAGAGACAAGTGCATTCGGTATTCGCGATAAGGCTATGCTAGAGTTATTGTATGCAACAGGACTACGTGTTTCCGAATTAATTGCACTAAATTTAGAGGATGTTCATTTGACAATGGGATTTGTTCGCTGCGTCGGAAAAGGGAATAAAGAAAGAATCATTCCGCTTGGAAGCTTAGCAACGGAAGCAATTCAGCGCTATATTGAAAAGGGAAGAAAAGAATTGATGGGCAAAAAAACAGTAGATGCACTTTTTTTGAACCATCATGGCAACCGCTTATCACGCCAAGGTTTTTGGAAAATTTTAAAACGACTAGCAAAAGAGGCGAATATAGAAAAAGAGCTTACGCCGCATACTTTGCGTCATTCGTTTGCGACACACTTATTGGAAAATGGAGCGGATTTGCGTGCTGTACAAGAAATGCTGGGACATGCAGATATTTCAACAACACAAATTTATACGCATGTTTCAAAAGCTAGATTAAAAGATGTATATAAACAGTTTCACCCGAGAGCATAATGATTATGCTCTTTTTTTATGGTAATGTAAGGCGGGAGTGTAAGAGTTAGGTAGTTTTGACGATTCGCATTCTAGTAATTATAGAATGCATTTTGAAAATGGAAAATAAGTAGAAAAAAGCACTTCACAAAAACTTCACAAACATTTCTTATATTGTTTTCAGCAGGAGGCTAGAATACGACTAGTCTTTTCCTCTATACTAAGTAGAGTATGAAGGAGGAAATGATAATGAAAAAACTGATAATTACGTTATTTATTGCGATGCTAGCATTAGCTGGTTGTAATACAAAGAAAGAAGAAGCGCCGAAAAAAGAGAAACTTGAAGAAGTTAAAGTAGCAGTTCAAACAAACCCGAAAGAAATTAAGCCAAATGAAAAAACAGAAGTACAGGCACTTGTTACGCAAGGAAAAGAAAAAGTAACGGATGCTGACGATGTGAAGTTTGAAATTTGGAAAGATGGCGAAGAAAAACATGAAATGTTAAACGGTAAGCATAAAGGGAAAGGTGTTTATGCGGTAGAGAAGACATTCCCATCTGACGGCGTGTATCATGTTATTGCACATACAAATGCACGTGAAATGCATGTTATGCCAGAAGAAAAAATTGCTGTAGGAAATGCAAAAGTTGAGGATACGAAGAAAGAAAATGGTGGTCATGAGGCAGGACATGGCAATCATAAGAGTGATACGATGATTCACCTTATGGCTGGCGATGTAAAAGCAAATGCTGAATCAACAATGAAAGTTCATTTGAAACAAAAGGAAGAAGCATTAACTGGAGCTGAAGTACAACTTGAAATTTGGAAAGACGGCGTGGAAAAACATGAGTTTATTCCAGCAAAAGAAGGTAATAAAGGCGAGTATGAAAGCAAACATACGTTTAAAGACGCAGGTGCTTATAAAGTGAAGGTTCATGTGAGAAAAGGTGAACTTCACGAACATAAGGAAGAAACAGTAGAGGTAAAATAAGGAGCGGCTCTTTAGAGCTGCTTTTTTCTTTAGGTTAATGAAATATATCATAATTTCATTAGCACTTCTGTGCAGAATGGATTACAATAGAAAGTGTGACAAAAATAAGAATTTCTACGAAAATGTATTAAAAAGAAAGCGTAAACATGTTATGATATCAGTATGAGATGTCTGACATCTGACTTAGAAAAAACAGGAAAGTTTTTTGCTTCGTTTGAAAATAGAGCGAAGCGGGTTGGAGAATGGCTTGAACAAGTGTTTTAGTTAGTGGGGAAACGAGAGAATTCTTACTGATAACAGTTTCACTTTACAACGTTTTGAACATACTACAAGAAGTAGAACTGAACATATAGGAGGTTGCAGTTATGAATAAATATAAACGTATTTTCCTAGTCGTAATGGACTCTGTAGGAATCGGAGAAGCTCCAGATGCTGAAAAGTTTGGTGATGTAGGTTCTGATACAATCGGTCATATTGCTGAACATATGAATGGATTACAAATGCCAAACATGGTGAAATTAGGCCTTGGTAATATTCGTGAAATGAAAGGGATTTCTAAAGTAGAGAAGCCACTTGGTTACTATACAAAAATGCAAGAAAAATCTACTGGTAAAGATACAATGACAGGCCACTGGGAAATCATGGGTCTTTACATCGATAAACCATTCCAAGTGTTCCCGGAAGGATTCCCAAAAGAGTTACTTGATGAGTTAGAAGCAAAAACAGGGCGCAAAATCATCGGTAATAAACCTGCTTCTGGAACAGAGATTCTTGATGAACTTGGTCAAGAGCAAATGGAGACAGGTTCTTTGATCGTGTATACTTCTGCTGATAGCGTATTACAAATCGCAGCTCATGAAGAAGTAGTACCACTTGAAGAGCTATATAACATTTGTAAAATTGCACGTGAGTTAACACTGGACGAAAAATATATGGTGGGCCGCGTTATTGCTCGTCCATTCGTTGGAGAACCAGGAAACTTCACACGTACACCAAACCGTCATGACTATGCATTAAAACCATTTGGTCGTACAGTAATGAACGAACTAAAAGATAGCAATTATGACGTAATTGCAATTGGTAAAATTTCTGATATTTACGATGGGGAAGGCGTAACTGAATCTCTTCGTACAAAATCTAATATGGATGGAATGGATAAGCTTGTAGATACATTGAATATGGACTTTACAGGTCTTAGCTTCTTGAATTTAGTTGATTTTGATGCGATGTTCGGTCATCGTCGTGATCCTCAAGGATACGGAGAAGCATTGCAAGAATATGATGCACGTCTTCCAGAAGTATTTGAAAAACTAAAAGAAGATGATTTATTAATCATTACAGCAGATCATGGTAATGATCCAATTCATCATGGTACTGACCATACACGTGAATACGTACCATTACTAGCATATAGCCCAAGCATGAAAGACGGCGGACAAGAATTAACACTTCGCCAAACATTTGCTGATATTGGTGCGACTGTAGCAGAAAACTTCGGTGTGAAAATGCCAGAATACGGAACAAGTTTCTTAAACAACTTAAAGAAATAAGGGGGACAACATAATGAATCGTGAACTTATTACAAAATCAGCTTCATACTTAAAAGAGAAATTCCAAGAAACACCACAAGTAGGACTTATCCTTGGATCTGGACTAGGTGTCTTAGCAGATGAAATCGAAAATGCTGTAACAGTACCATACAGCGAAATTCCTGAATTTCCAGTATCAACTGTAGAAGGTCATGCAGGGCAGCTTGTATTTGGTACACTTCAAGGTGTTACTGTAGTTGCGATGCAAGGACGTTTCCATTTCTACGAAGGATATGACATGCAAAAAGTAACATTCCCAGTTCGTGTTATGAAGGAACTAGGTGTAGAAACAGTTGTTGTAACAAACGCAGCTGGTGGTGTAAATACATCATTTGAACCAGGCGATCTTATGTTAATTTCAGACCATATTAACTTCATGGGTACGAATCCATTAATCGGACCAAATGATGCTGAAATGGGCGTACGTTTCCCTGATATGTCTACATCGTATACGGAAGAGCTTCGCGAAATGGCAAAACAAGTTGCGGCAGACTTAAATATTAAAGTGCAAGAAGGTGTATACGTTGGAATGACAGGTCCTGTATACGAAACACCTGCTGAAATTCGTATGCTTCGTACACTTGGCGGAGATGCAGTTGGTATGTCTACTGTACCGGAAGTTATTGTAGCGCGCCATGCTGGTATGAAAGTACTTGGAATTTCTTGTATTTCAAACATGGCAGCTGGTATTTTAGATCAGCCACTTCATCATGATGAAGTAATTGAAACGACAGAACGTGTGAAATCTAATTTCTTAGCATTAGTAAAAGCAATTGTAAAACAAATGAAGGGGTGAGTTTACAATGAGAATGGTGGACCTAATTGCCAAAAAACGTGATGGACATGCATTAACAACAGAAGAAGTGAAATTTATTGTAGAAGGCTATACAAATGGTGACATTCCAGATTATCAAATGAGCTCATTCGCAATGGCAATTTTCTTCCAAGATATGAATGATCAAGAGCGTGCTGATTTAACGATGGCAATGGTGAATAGCGGCGATACAATTGACTTATCAGCGATTGAAGGAGTAAAAGTAGATAAGCATTCAACGGGCGGTGTTGGTGATACAACTACGCTTGTATTAGGTCCATTAGTGGCTGCTTTAGATGTACCAGTTGCTAAAATGTCTGGTCGAGGATTAGGGCATACAGGCGGTACAATCGATAAATTAGAAGCAGTACCAGGATTCCATGTGGAAATTGAAAATGATGAATTTATTCGTCTTGTAAATGAAAATAAAATTGCAGTTATCGGACAAAGTGGAAACTTAACACCTGCTGATAAAAAGTTATATGCACTTCGTGATGTAACAGCGACAGTAAACTCGATCCCTCTTATTGCGAGCTCTATTATGAGTAAAAAAATTGCTGCTGGTGCAGATGCAATTGTACTTGATGTAAAAACAGGTGCAGGTGCATTTATGAAAACGGATGAAGATGCAAAACGTTTAGCAGAAGCAATGGTACGTATTGGTAATAATGTTGGTCGTAAAACGATGGCAGTTATTTCTGATATGAGCCAACCGCTTGGTGAGGCAATTGGTAATGCATTAGAAGTACAAGAGGCAATTGATACATTACAAGGTAAAGGACCAAAAGACTTAGAAGAGTTATGTTTAACACTTGGAAGTCAAATGGTATACCTTGCTGGAAAAGCTTCTTCTTTAGAAGATGCGCGTGAAAAACTAATCGAAGTAATGAACAATGGAAAAGCGTTAGAAGCGTTTAAAACGTTCCTGGCAGCGCAAGGCGGGGATGCTTCTGTTGTTGATGATCCTTCTAAACTGCCACAAGCACAATTTAAAATTGAAGTAGAGGCAAAAGAAGATGGATACGTATCTGAAATTGTTGCAGATGAAATTGGAACAGCAGCAATGCTTTTAGGGGCAGGCCGTGCAACGAAAGAATCTGAGATTGATTTAGCTGTTGGACTTATGCTTCGCAAAAAAGTGGGCGATAGCGTGAAAAAAGGTGACTCACTTGTTACGATTTACGCGAATCGCGAAAATGTAGAAGATGTAAAAGCGAAAATTTATGAGAACATGAAAATTGCGAAAGACCATGTTGATGCACCGAAACTCGTGCATGGCATTGTAACGAAATAAGCTAAAAAGCTAAGGAGCCTTCTCCTTGGCTTTTTTTACTGTTTTTTGTTTATAATAATAATGGGTGAAATTATGATTAAAATTTGTGCAGTAACGAAAGAAGATGAAGTATTATACGATGTTTCGTTAGAAGAAACAGGACGAGAAGATATCGCATGGTATTGGCTTGATTTATATAAGCCAACAAAAGAAGAGTATACATACATTTTACAAAAACATTTTAAGTTCCATCCCCTTGCGATTGAAGATTGTGTAGAATATGTACAGAGACCAAAAGTGGATTTCTATGATGGATATAACTTTTTAGTTCTCCATGCATTTGGAGAAGATGGATTAGAGCCACATGAGATCGATCTATTTGTTAGTGATCGTTATATTGTCTCTTTCCATTTTTCACATAATAATGCGATTGAAAGAGTGTGGACAACACTTGGCGAGAGGAAACGTATCAAGAAGAGTCCCCTCCATGTAGCACATACAATCATTGACCAAATTGTGGATGACTACTTTGCACCTGTTTATTATATTGAAGATCATTTAAATGCGATTGATGATAATTTAACAGGGGATACAGCAGGGCGTGTACTAGAAGAAGTATTCGATATTCGTACGGACTTATCTAAGCTTAGACGTACAATTATACCGATGCGTGACCTCTTGTATCGTATTTTAAATTCAACTCGGTTTTACGGTGTAAGTGATCATGAAATTTACTTTAAGGATATACATGATCATTTACTAAAGCTTTCTGAAATGATTGAAGCAAGCCGAGAATTAACAGCTGATATTAGAGATAGCTATTTTTCATTGAATTCGCATCATATGAACAATATTATGAAAACATTAACGGTTTTCTCGACCATCTTCATGCCATTAACATTTATTGCAGGGGTGTATGGGATGAACTTCGCGCATATGCCAGAGTTAGCAGGGAAATATAGCTATTTTATTTGTTTAGTTATTATGGCGTTAATTGGTGGAGGAATGATGGCCTGGTTCTATAAAAAAGGATGGTTTAAGTAAAAAAACGCCGAGGGGATTCCCCGGCGTTTTTTCTAGCCAATAGCATGTAACACAAACATGGCTAAGAATAGGCATGTAATGATATACATAGACGGTGCGACTTCTTTATGCTTTCCAAGAGCAATCTTCAAAATAGGATAAGCAATAAATCCGAACGCAATGCCATCAGCGATACTATATGTGAGCGGAATCATAACGATAATTAAGAACGCTGGAAATCCTTCTGAAAAGTCGTTTAGAGGGATTTCCTGAATGTTTGTAATCATTAGACCGCCAATAATAATTAAGATTGGTGCAATGGCACTATCAGGAATTAATTTTACAAACGGAAGAGCAAACAGTGATGCAAAGAATAACATCCCTGTAACGATAGACGTCAGACCTGTTTTACCGCCTGCTGTAATACCTGCGGCACTTTCTACTGTTGAAACGGTAGGACTTGTGCCAAATAGACCACATGTCATTGCTGAAATTGCATTTGCTTGATAAGCACGTGGAAATTTACGGTCATCTTCTAATAATCCGTGTAAAAGTCCCATGTTCTCAAAAATAAGCACCATGCTTAAGGAAAATGTTGCAATCCAAAACGGTAAGGAAGAAAGTTTCCCAAATGACATAGCACCAAACACATCCCCGTAGTTAGCGAATGAAAATGAGCTATTTCCTACTTGGCTTGTATCAACAAGACCAAATAGCCATGCAATACCGGTTCCAATTGCAATCGTCCATAAAAAGTTCCCACGTACGTTACGAATAAATAACACAAGTGCCACAATAAGAGTAAGCAGTGTTGCCAAAACAACAGGACTACTTAATTTTCCTAATGCAACAGCAGTGTTCGGATGCGAAACGACAAGACCGCCTTTTTGCAAACCAATGAAAGCTAAGAATAAACCGATGCCGACAGTAATCGCTTCTTTTAATGACTTTGGAATTGATAATGAAAGCGTACGAGCAATCGGTGTAAACGCGGCGATTGCAAAAATAATACCGGCGATAAAGACAGCTGCTAATGCTTCTTGCCAACTTAATCCAAGCGTATGCACAGCTGTGTACGTGAAGAATGCATTTACACCCATACCTGGTACAAGAATAGCAGGTGCATTTGCCCAAAATGCCATCATTAGACATCCGACAAATGAACTAAAAACAGTTGCCAAAATTCCTGCTTCAAGTGGAATGCCGGCATCTGATAAAATGGAAGCATTGACAATCATAATATAAACAATTGTGAAAAATGATGTTGCTCCAGCTAATATTTCTTGCTTTGGTGATGTATGGTGTAGGTCTAATTTAAATGTTCTTTCAAGTATTCCTTTCATGTTAAACCTTCTTTTTCATATCCCTCTCCCACCCGTGATATCTCTTTTGTAAAGAGCTCACCGTCCTTTATTATATCAGAACATAATCTTTTTACAATAAATAAAATGAGAACGTTTACTTAAAAGGTAACTGGTGCTATAAATATGTGAAAATGGCACGGACATTAGAGATGATTTCTAGTTCTCCAGATTGAATTGGAGGAGCAGCTTGTGCGTGTAAAGTAGCTTGAGACATAAATTCACGCGGTGTTTGTGCTGATTCTTCAACGAGTGAAAGTGGGACGGGATTAATATTTAAATTATACGAACTCGCAATTGTACGAGCTTTTTCTTGAGCGTGCTGGACTGCTTGTAATAGTGCTTGTTGATAGTAAGCGTTTGGATGGGAAATGCGGAAGCGTAATCCTCTTGCTACATTTGCTCCATTTGTAACGGCTATATCATATACTTCCCCAGCTTTTTGTACATTTAAAACGGTAATTTCATACAAATGCTCTACTCGGTACCCTTGTAACAATGCTTTGTCGTTTACGTATTCATATTGAGGAGTAATTGTATAGGAAATGGTTTCTATATCCTTATCAGCGATACCGATTTGTTTAAGTGCAGCAAGTAATTGTTTAGATTGGATTGCATTTTCCTCCTGTGCTTGTTTCACATCTTTATTATCTGTTCTAATACCAATTGTTAATACAACGACATTTGGTTTCGCTTTTATAACTCCTTCTCCTTGTACAGTAATAGTTGCTTGTTTTCCATTGCGGATATCGGGTGAATAGGGATTCATGCCAACTTGCATTTTTGCTCACCATCCTTTCTATATGTATATGAACAAAAGAGAGAGAAAATTGTATGTAAAAAGTTACATAATTGAGAATCAAAAGGAAAGAAAGCATATACAATGTAGGTATTTATAGATTATAATATGTGTAAATATGATAAAAAAGGGTCGAGGCTAGTGAGCGAAAAAAGAGAAGCACTGATTTTAGATTTATCTACATCATTTCGAAAGATGATACGTTTATTACAAAATGATATTAATACACGTTTTTCAGAGCATATGCCATATAATGAATTTTCTGTATTGCGTGCATTATTTTTGAAAAGCCCACAAATGGCTTCGCAAATAGCTAGTGAAGTGAACGTAACATCCAGTCATATTACAGCAGTAACAGATCGTTTAGTTAGAAAAGGTTTTGTAACAAGAAAACGTTCTGATTCAGACCGTCGTATTGTGTATTTGGAGATTACAGAACATGGAAAAGAAGTTACACAAGAACTTGAAGCTGTACGTAAAGAATACTATAAAGAAAAATTTAAAGGGTGGAGCGATCAAGAGATTGAGATGGTATTAGAACTATTTGGTCGCGTACTATAATTACAATAAATGAGGGTAGGGGGGCAAAGTGCTTTCCTATCCTTTTTCTTTTGAATAAAAATATTTTGAAACTCCAATACTTTAAGTAAAAAGTATCGGAGGGAAAATAATGAAATACATCGTTTCATTCGTAATTATTATTGGAAGTTTTATATGCTCTAGCACATTAATTTATGCAAAAACACCAATCCAAGTTGTTCAAAAAGAACTGCACTATATTGCGAGTGATCAGCCCGTTTTATATTCGAAATTATGGGTTCGTTCTATGCAGAATACTATTCTTTTTCACCATAGTAATAATATTCGTGAGCAAGATACACTGCGCAATGTCACAAATTCTTCTCTCGTAAAAGTAAAACAACTTTCACTTGAAAAGGCTTCGCATTACATCCCGAGGTTATCTCAATACGTCTCTAAATTTGAAAATAAAAATGTTCAAGTGTATTACGTTGCTGTTCGTTATGAAGTGAAAAAAGAAAATCCATATCAATTAAATGGAATGAATTATTTTCTTCAAGTGTTTGTGCAGGAACAAGGAGATTGGAAAGTTGCTGAAAGTATTATAGCACCGACAGATCAAATGATAGAGAATGGCGATGGATTTGGAATGAAAGAAGAGAAGGGATATGGGAAAAGAAGAGAGAATGTGAAATAACCTCCTCGGGTGAGGAGGTTATTTTGCATATAAAGAGAGCTTCTGTTTTAACAGTCGGTACAAGGTAACATATGTTAGTAGGCCAGAGCCTATAAAGTAGATATAGTAAAGAGGCAAAGAATTACTGCCATCAGTAAAAACAACGCCGCCAAGAAGTGCGAAGCAAATAGAAGTACAGATTAAGAAATACTTATGAAGTTTTGGGTATAACAATATTTTTCCGTTATGCTCATTAGGCGCACGCGTATATAAATAAGATCCTAACGGAAGACAAATTAGTATATAGATAGCGGGACTTAACAATGTCCAAACAGATGGGATGTGATGATAAGTTGGTCCCGTCTGTAGGTCTCCAAATTCATCTTTAAAAGGTCCATTTTGTGGGTCATAGTTATAATGAATATGAAAATAATTAAGAGGAGCTACAACACTTACATTTTCGGTATAATGGGCATATTTATTGTAATTATAATTGTACTCTTCTTGTGATAAATCTACATGTAATGCGAAAAAAGGGAACGTAAGCCTAAAGATGTATAAAGGTAAAATGATCATAATATAACTTAAAGCGCCTTGTGAGATTACGTTCCCTGTAATTGTTCCAATAAAGAGTGTGAACGTATAGACTGCAATAAGCGTAATGATTGTATATACAAAGTACAAATGAAAAGGTGAAAAGGATTGATACTGAGCATGTATCGTATTCCTATAGATGATATACATAAAAAGCCAACTGAGGCTCAGTGCGCCCACAATATGAACGATACCTAGTAACCATTTCGACAAAAATAGATGTGAACGTTTAAATGGCATAGACCATAAGAAGTCAATGCTTTGATTATTGCGTTCCCGTCCTATTAATAGAATAGCTAATCCCATTAATAGAAGAGCTGGGAATAGTATGCCAGCTCCTTGTAAAAAATACCCGTAATAAGTATCTGTTGTTTTGCGTAAATATTCAGCCATATGCTGAGCGTCCGTGTAATATTTATATGGTAAGACGTATAAAGTGCTTAGCCAAAAGAGCCAAATTACATATTTTCCTTGTTTATAATTCTGTATCCATAAAGCTTTATGAAACATATATTTACCTCAATTCATACTTATTTTCCTCCAAAAGAAAACTTCAATTTTAATAGACGTGTAAACACAAAGTAACTAATGATAGCAGCTAGGAAAAATCCAATATAATAAGAAAGGAGTGCATCTCGTCCTCCAAATATTCTACCGCCAAGCAGTCCGAAGCATAGAACAGTGCAAAGCATGAACCACTTTTGTAACTTAGGGAACAATAGTATTTTTCCGTTTTGTTCGTTAGGTGTACGTGTGTACAGAAAAGTTGCGATCGGTAACAAGGTAATAATGTAAGTAAATGGTGTTAATAGTGTCCAAGGAGAAGGGATAGAAGTATGTTCCATTGGATCGTCCTGTGGGACACTAGAAAGTTTATTTCCTTGGTCATCAAATGTTTCTATCGGGTGGTAATCAAAAGTAATTGAAAAAGATTCTAATGGTGAAATGATGCCTACATGTTGTAAGTACTCATGAGTATGTCGCTCTATTTCTCCCATTGCCTCTAAAGACCATTGTGTATGGGTATAAATGAATCCAGAAATTAATAATACGGAACCGTATGGTAAAAATAATAAAATTGCCGTTAAGCTACTTTGCGAGAAAATATGTCCAGTAATGGTTCCGATAAATAAGGTGAATGTATAAATAGCAATGAGTACAACCGTAGCATATAAAAAGTAACTATGGAACGGAGTAAAGATTTGATACTCATTGTGAAACGACATGTTTTTTATTCCGTACATGCTAATCCAGCAAACAATTTGCACTGTAATAATATTCAAAACGCCAAGCAACCATTTTGTTAAAAAAATATCTTTTCGTTTAAAAGGCATCGAGAATAGAAAATCGGTTGATTGATTGTTACGTTCCCACCCAATTAAAAGACAAGCAAGTGCAATAAGAGCAGCTCCTTGAAAGAGGACGGCACCATCAGATGTCTGAAAATAGTAGGAGTAGTAATACGTATAGTCATCAAGCTTCATTTTTGATTGGTTTATCTCCATTTGTGCTGCTTGATAATATTTATAAGGTAGCTGATACAAACTAATTAACCAAAACAATAAAACAATATATTTCCCCTGTTTCCATTGTCGTATCCATAAAGCTTTATGAAACATGCGAATCCTCCTCAAATGTTGTGACAAATATATCTTCGAGTGACATTTGTAATTCTTCTAGTAACAGAGGTTGCTCTTTATGGAATTTTTCTAACGTAATTGCTACATTGCTTTCAATTAAAATGGTATATACTTTTCCTGTTTGATTTAATATTTTTATATTATTTAAATTTTCTAGTTTTTGCGGCAATGAACGTTCGTAGGCAACTTGTATTTTTGCGTAGCGAGATTTTGTATCTTCTAACGCTGTAATCGAAGCAATCGTATGATTTTTTAAAATAATAACCGTGTCTGCAATTTTTTCCACTTCATCTAAATGATGAGTAGAAATGAGAATGGTAATCTCCCGTTCTGCCACTTCTTCAATTAAAAATTGCAAAAATTGTCTTTTTACAATTGGATCAAGTCCATTGGTTGGTTCATCTAAAATAATGTATTCTACACCTGTACAAAAAGCTAAAATAATAGCAAGAAGTGCTTTCATACCGCGTGAGTAGCTACGAATGCGTTTTTCAGGTAGATTGAAGCGCCCTAGCAGCTGATAAAAATATTCTTCATTAAAGTTTGTATAAACAGTCTTATAAAACTTCGCAATTTCTTTTACTGTATATCCACTTAATATATTAGTAGAATCCGGTACATAAGCTACCTTCTGCTTAATTTCTGGATGTTTATGAACATCCATATCATCATATGTAACAGTTCCGTCATCCGGATCTAAAATCCCAACAAGCGTCCGAAGTAAAGTGGTTTTCCCCGCACCGTTCCTTCCGAGTAATCCAACAATACTTCCTTTTTGTAATGTGAAAGAAATATTGTCTAAAATGACTTGGTTATCAATTGTTTTTTTGATGTTCGTCACTTTTAGCATCTGTATTCCCTCCCAGTTCTTTATAGTATGAGTCTATCCAGTCGTGAATTTTTTCTTTCGTAATTCCAAGATAAGAAGCTTCTAGTAATAGTTGGTGAAATTGTTTTTGGACCATAGCAATTTTCCTTTCATCCCATGTCGGTGTAATCGATTGAGAGACAAATGTACCTTTTCCTCGCAGTGTTTCAATAATTCCTTGTCGTTCTAATTCTTGGTACGCTTTGCTTACTGTATTCGGATTAATGACAAGAAGTGAAGCAAGTTCACGTACAGATGGTAGTTTATCGTTTGGTGCTAACATGCTTTTTAGTACGAGTTCTTTTATACTTTGAACAATTTGTTCCCATATCGGAGTGCTGCTTCTTGGATCAAGTTGAATGTGCAAGAGCAATGTCTCCTTCCTGATGAAATTTAAGTGTACTACTAGATGTAATACACTTAATACAATATATATGATAGATTTGTTTGTCAACACAAATTTATAGAAAAATATGGTATAAAAACATATTGTTTGGAAAAAATAGGTTTGATATAGAATGGAGGGTTAGTCATGAAGCGAGTTTTTGGAATACTTGTTTGTTTCATGTTGCTATTTTCTAGTGTTTCAGTTGGCTTTGCACAATCTGAGAAAGCGCAGTCTGAGAAAACAGAAGTAGAAAAGACACCGAAGTTAGCGGAGGAAGCATCGTCAGCAATTGTTATTGAGCAAGATACAGGTAAAGTCTTATTTGAGAAAAGTCCAAATGAAAAACTGCCGCCTGCTAGTATGACAAAGATTATGACAATGTTGCTTATCATGGAACAAGTTGAAAAGGGAAAACTAAAACTAGAGGATAAAGTCAGAGCAAGTGAACATGCAGCTTCAATGGGTGGTTCACAAATCTTTCTTGAGCCGGGTGAAGAGATGACAGTGAATGAAATGCTAAAAGGGATTGCAATTGCATCGGGAAATGATGCATCTGTTGCGGTTGCTGAGCATATCGCTGGTTCAGAAGAAGGCTTTGTAAACATGATGAATAAAAAAGCAAAGGATTTAGGATTGAAAAATACACATTTTCAAAATCCAACGGGTCTTCCAGCGAAAGACCATTATTCAACAGCATATGATATGTCAATTATGGCGAAAGAGTTGATGAAATATCCACTCATTCGAAAATATACAGGAAAGTATGAAGATTACTTACGTGAAAATACAGAGAAAAAGTTTTGGCTTGTGAATACGAATAAATTAGTTCGTTTTTATCCTGGGGTGGATGGGGTGAAAACAGGTTTTACAACAGAAGCAAAATATTGTTTAACAGCATCAGCTGAAAAAAATGGCATGCGTGTCATTTCTGTTGTCATGGGAGCGCCAACATCAAAAGAACGTAACAACCAGGTAACAAAGCTCCTTGATTATGCATTTGGACAATATACAACGAAAAAATTGTATAAACGTGGTGAAAAAATTCAAACAGTAAAAGTAGGAAAAGGGAAGAAAGAAAAGGTAGATTTAGTTTCATCGGATAACGTATCTCTTCTGATGAAAAAAGGCGAGAATATGGACAAGGTAAAACAGGAAGTTATCGCTGAAAAGAAAGTAAAAGCACCAATTAAAAAAGGTGATGCACTCGGTACACTTGTTATAAAAAAAGATAAAGATGTTTTACTAAAGCAAACGATTGTAGCGAAAGAAGATGTTGCTGCAGCGAGCTGGTGGGAACTATTTAAAAGAAGTTTAGGGATGTTTTCAACATCGAAATAGAAGCAAAGGTATTACTACTTTCTTACCCTCATGCATGAAAAAGGTAGAATAATTGCTGAAAGATTCACATTATGACGAAATAGTACTTCTTTTGTCAGTAGGAAGGATTCTTATTTTATGTTCACGAAAACCTTATGTAAATGAGTCAAGTTTAAGCATAAGGAGGAAATCGTGTGAGTCTTTCCATGTATTTAGAAGTAAAGCGTGATGTCTTATGTGTTCGGCTAGCGGGTGAATTAGATCATCATACTGCTGAAGAGTTGCGAGCAAAAGTAACGGATATGATTGAGACGCATCGCGTTCATCATATTGTACTAAGTTTAGAAAAACTAACATTTATGGACAGTTCTGGTCTTGGTGTTATATTAGGCAGATATAAGCATGTTAAAGGTTTAGGAGGGGAGATGGTCGTTTGTGCAATCTCACCTCCTGTAAAGCGTTTATTTGAAATGTCAGGTCTGTTTAAAATCATTCGCTTAGAAGAAAGTGAAGCGCATGCGCTCGCGACATTGGGGGTGGCATAAATGAGAAATGAAATGAACCTTCAATTTTCAGCATTAAGTCAAAATGAATCGTTCGCTCGCGTCACAGTTGCTGCTTTTATTGCACAATTGGATCCAACGATGGAGGAATTGACAGAGATAAAAACAGTTGTGTCTGAAGCAGTCACAAATGCAATTATTCATGGGTATGAAGGGAATGCAGAAGGTGTTGTTTACATTTCAGTGATTTTGGAAGAAGCAATGGTGAAACTCACGATTCGAGATGAAGGGGTTGGCATTTTTAATTTAGATGAGGCAAGGCAACCTCTTTTTACAACTAAACCTGAATTAGAGCGTTCCGGAATGGGATTTACTATCATGGAAAATTTTATGGATGAAGTAGAAGTTATTTCAAATGAATCTTTCGGGACAACAATCCATTTGACAAAATACTTATCAAATAGTAACGCTCTATGCAATTAAGGAGAATTGCCTATGGACATTGAGGTCAGAAATGAGAAGAAGAAACCTCAGTTAAAGGACCACGAGTTAAAAGCGTTAATTCAAAAAAGTCAAGATGGAGACCAACAAGCAAGAGATACAATAGTCCAAAGTAATATGCGTCTTGTATGGTCAGTTGTGCAACGTTTCCTCAATCGAGGATATGAACCAGATGATTTATTTCAAATTGGCTGTATTGGACTCTTGAAATCGGTAGACAAATTTGATTTGTCTTTCGACGTGAAATTCTCAACCTATGCAGTTCCAATGATTATTGGAGAAATACAGCGATTTTTGCGTGATGATGGATCCGTGAAAGTAAGTCGTTCTTTAAAGGAGACTGGAAATAAGATTCGAAAGATGAAAGATGAGCTTTCTAAAGAATATGGAAGAGCTCCAACGATTAATGAGGTAGCAGAAGCGCTTGAGTTGACACCAGAAGAAGTTGTTCTTGCGCAAGAAGCGAGTCGCACACCATCATCCATACATGAAACAGTTTATGAAAATGATGGAGATCCTATTACGATACTAGATCAAATCGCGGATCAAACAGAAACGAAATGGTTTGATAAAATCGCTTTAAAAGAGGCAATTAGAGAACTGGATGAGCGTGAACGCTTAATTGTATATTTGCGCTATTATAAAGATCAAACTCAATCAGAAGTAGCAGAGCGAATTGGAATTTCACAAGTCCAAGTATCAAGGCTTGAAAAGAAAATATTAAAACAGATGAAAGATCGAATAGATGAATAGCCATCTATTCGATTTTTTTGCTTTGAACTAGAAACCAGTGATAGTTTAAATAAGATTGAGAAGAAGAAAAAATCGCATCTTATGTTACTGTTGTTATCCTTTCCAAAATCAAAAAATTTCATTCACCCAGAAGTATTTATGTAATTTATTGATAATTATGTAAATTGGGGATGTAATTCAAGTATAAATTTGTCATAGAGGGGAAAGGAAACCTTAATAAACCTCACTTGAAAGTTCAAAATATGAAAATAACGCTTCTAAAAAAATACAGTTACTTTATTCACCGAGTGATTATTCATTAAAAATCCAACGTGCAAAGTTCCATTTTATAAAAAAAGTTGTATTAGAAAATTTTCCAGAAACCATACTACAACTACGAGGAATAGTAAAGAGGTGAACGGAGTGGAGCGAACAATCTATCTCAAAATGCGAAATCGTCTGCAAGTATCCCCTTCATATGAGGTGAAGATTGAAGATATTGCACAAGTAGTTGGAGATTCTGGCTTAGTAGAAAAAATAAAAAAGCAACATGTCTATAAAATCACAAAACGTGATAAAACACATGTTGTAATTGATGCGATGAAAATCATTCAAGTGATTCAACAAACTACGCAGCATATACAAATTAATTTATTTGGTCCTGGACAAACACTTGTAGAAATCGTCTATGAAAAAAAGAAAGTACACCCCATTTTCTTTGGATTGGTTTGGATGTTACTTTTTGTCGGTGCGGCTCTTGCGATTATTTATTTTCATGAAGATGTAAGTATGCAGCAAGTACACTGGCGCTTATATTACATGATTACGGGAGAAATCAATTATAAACCGCTCCTGTTTCAAATTCCGTATTCTTTAGGACTGGGATTAGGGATGGTCTTATTTTTTAATCATGTGTTTCAAAAACGAATTAATGAAGAACCAAGTCCGTTAGAAGTGGAAATGTTCCAGTATCAACAGTCACTCGATCAATATGTCATGATCAATGAAAATAAAGAGAGTGCAAAACAAATCGCAGATGATTGAGTATGGAGTAGTGATAGTAATTGGGCTTGCTGGTGGGATCGCAGTTGGAGGGGGATATGTGGCATTTTTAGCTGTGCTTGGTGTAATCCCACGTTTAGCCCAGTTAACAAGGAGTGGCCATCGGGTTCAATTTTTTGAGTGGGCCGTAATTGGTGGTTCTTTGGCCGGAGCATGGTGCAGTTTAAGAGATATAACCTTTCAAACATCTCAGTATTGGCTCGTTTTACTTGGCTTATTTTGTGGAACATTTATTGGTATGCTTGCTGCGGCTTTGACAGAGGTATTGAATGTTTTACCTATATTAGCAAAACGGGTAGGCGTAGATGGGAAAATTGTCATTCTACTCGTTGCACTTGTACTTGGAAAGGTAATGGGCTCTTTATTTCATTGGATTTATTTTGCAAGATAGGAGGTATCAAGATGGCCCAAAATAAATTAAAAGATGATTACATAAATAAAGTGAAAAATTATCATCCAAAGCCAAATTATGTGATGAATTGTGTAAAAGCTTTTGTTGTAGGTGGACTGATTTGTACAGTAGGTGAATGCTTGATGAAATTTTATATGTATTATTTTCACTTTAATGAGCAAAATGCGGGAAATCCTACGATAGCAACACTTGTATTATTATCAGCCATATTAACTGGATTTGGTGTATATGATAAAATCGGTCAATTCGGAGGGGCTGGTTCAGCAGTTCCTGTTACTGGATTTGCAAATTCAATGGCAAGTGCGGCAATGGAGCACCGTAGTGAGGGAATTGTACTCGGAGTTGCTACAAATATGTTTAAGCTTGCTGGAAGTGTAATTGTATTTGGAGTTGTTGGAGCATACATTGTTGGTCTAATTCGATATACGTTTAAACTTTGGTTGTCTTAAAGGAGACTAGATATGAGATTGACAGGGAAGCAAACATGGGTATTTCAAAATAATATATTTGTGAATGCAACAGGTACTGCTGTCGGTCCAAAAGAAGCGGAAGGTCCTCTTGGAAAGTGTTTTGATATTTCATATGATGATTTGCATTGTGAGGAAGAAAATTGGGAGCTTGCTGAAAGAAGATTGATGAATGATTCAATTCAGCAGGTCATACAAAAGGGGGATATAAAGCCTTCGCAAATTGATTTTTTTTTAGCGGGAGATTTATTAAACCAAACCGTTACAGCAAATTATGTGGCGAGGGAGCTTGGGATTCCTTTTTTAGGAATGTTCAGCGCTTGTGCAACATCAATGGAGACACTAGCGATTGGATCGGCCTTTATTGATGGAGGCTTTGCTAATCGTGTGATAGCTACGGTTAGTAGTCATAATGCAACTGCAGAACGGCAGTTTCGTTATCCGACAGAATACGGGGGGCAAAGACCTGGTTCAGCAACTTCAACTGTTACAGGGGCAGGGACGGCTTTAATTAGTAAAGAACAGAGCAATATTAAAATAACGGCTGCAACCATTGGAAAAGTGCAAGATTTAGGAATTACAGATCCTTTTGATATGGGATCAGCAATGGCACCTGCTGCTGCCCATACGATTCAACAGCACTTTGAAGATTTAGGGAGAAGTGCAGCTGATTATGATCTTATCGTTACAGGGGATTTATCAGGTGTTGGGGCACCAATTACGAAGCAACTTTTACTTGAGGAAGGGTATGACTTAGGAAATGTATATAATGACTGCGGATTAATGATTTATAACAAAGATCAAGAAGAGGTTTTTGCAGGTGGAAGCGGTTGTGCCTGTTCGGCAGTTGTAACATACGGTCATTTACTACAAGAAATGAAAAAAGGAAACTTACAGCGTATTTTTGTAGTTGCAACAGGAGCATTGTTAAGCCCGATTATGATACAACAAAAAGAAACGATTCCGACAATTGCACACGGCGTTGTATTTGAAAGGATAAAAGGGGTGTGAATTGTGGATTTTGTATACGCGTTCATCGTTGGGGGAGCTATCTGTGTAGTAGGACAGCTTTTATTGGATTTTGCTAAATTAACTCCTGCACATTTGATGGCAACTTTTGTAGTAATTGGAGCGGTTTTAGATAGCTTTGGACTATATGATAAGCTCATAAAATTTGCAGGTGCTGGAGCAACTGTTCCGATAACGAGCTTTGGACATTCCCTTTTGCATGGAGCACTAGAGGCGGCTGAAAAACATGGTTACTTAGGAATTGGAATGGGTATGTTTAGTTTGACTTCTTCAGGTATTTCAGCATCGATATTATTTGCATTTTTTGTAGCACTTATATGTAAACCGAAAGGATAAATCAAATGAGACGAAGGGTTATTTTGGTGACAGATGGAGATGAATATGCAAAGCGAGCAATTGAGCTGTTAACAAAGGAGTTTGGCGGAAGGTGTATTTCAGCATCGCAAAGTAATCCGACGAAATTGACAGGGAAAAAGATTGTGGAGCTAATTATGCAAACGCCATATGACCCTGTATTTGTCATGTTTGATGATAGTGGATTTATAGGAGAAGGTTCAGGTGAAAAAGCGTTAAAATATGTGGCAATGCATAAACAAATTGATGTTCTTGGCATTTTAGCTGTTGCATCTAATACACATCATTGGGAGTGGGCGCGTGTAGATGTCAGCGTAGATCGAGAAGGCAGATTAACAGAATACGGTGTTGATAAATTTGGACTTCCTGATGGTGAAATTGGGAGAATTAATGGGGATACGATTTATTGTTTAGATGCATTAAATGTGCCTGTAATTGTTGGAATTGGTGATATAGGGAAAATGTGTGGAAATGATGAGTGGGAGCGAGGATCACCAATTACCAAAAAAGCAATTCAATTAATTTTAGAAAGAAGTGGGTTTTATGACGAAACAGAAGAAAGTTAATATTCCGATTTCTTGCTTCTTGAGTGATAATGAAAATTATTTAAAACAAACAGTTGGGCTTGGCGTCACATTTGATGTCGGGATTCGTAAGTTTCAAATTCTTGATAAAGAAATCGGTGTATTATTTGTAAATGGATTGTGTGATACAAATTACCTCATTCACATTTTGGAAGAAGCAGTAGATACAAATGAAATAAGAGATGTTGAAGAAGATACAGTTAAGCTTTTAGAAAATCGCCTTATCCATCAACAAGTAAGTAAAGTAAAAACGATGGATGAGGTAATGCTACAAGTATTATCGGGACTTGTTATTATCTTTGTGGAAGGTGAAACAGAGGCCTTTGCAATCGATGTTCGTAGTTATCCAGGACGAACACCAACAGAACCAGATACAGAAAAAGTAGTGCGCGGGGCAAGAGATGGTTTTGTAGAAAATATCATTGTAAATACAGGGCTAATAAGAAGGCGTATTCGCGATCCGCGCCTTCGAAACGAAATTATCCGGGTTGGGGATCGGTCACAAACGGATATTTGTATTACCTATGTTCAGGACGTTGCGAATCCAGATTTGGTAAAAATCATTAAGCAAGAACTAGAAAGTATTGAAGTAGATGGAATTACAATGGCTGACAAAACGATTGAAGAATTTTTAGTGAAGCAGGGTTATAATCCTTTCCCGCTTATTCGTTATACAGAAAGACCAGATGTAGCGGCAAATCATTTATTAGAAGGGCATGTATTAGTTATTGTTGATACATCTCCAAGTGTAATGATTACACCAACAACTTATTTTCATCATGTGCAGCACGCAGAAGAGTTTAGACAAAACCCGGCAGTTGGTACATTTTTACGATGGGTTCGTTTTGTAGGTATTATATTTTCTGTGTTTTTATTGCCGTTTTGGCTCGTTTTTGTGTTCGATCCAACGTTGTTACCAGAGAAGCTTGCTTTCATTGGACCAAATAAAATGACCCATCTCCCTATTATATTACAAATAATTATGGCCGATATTGGACTTGAGTTTTTGCGAATGGCATCGATTCATACACCAACTCCTTTATCATCAGCTACCGGCTTAATTTCAGCGATTTTAATTGGGCAAATTGCAATTGACGTTGGGTTATTTGTTCCAGAAGTTATTTTATATACAGCGGTTTCAATGATTGGAATATATGCAACACCAAGTTATGAATTAGGACTTGGAAACAAACTTGGAAAATTATTTGTCATTATTTTAACTGGTTTGTTCCATGAGATAGGATTTATAATTGGCATGACGATGTTAATTTTATTTTTAACGTCTATCAAAAGTTTACAAACACCATATTTATGGCCGTTTTTGCCATTTGACTGGGGGGCATTAAAAACAATATTATTACGCCCAGCCATGTCTAGTTTAAAAGTACGCCCAAGCATTGTACATCCACAAAATATACGTAGACAAAAATAAGCAGGAATCAATCTTCCTGCTTATTTTTTATTAGAAATTTATCGTATTTTAACAAAATCACAACATTTTTTTCGTACACTTAGAGTAGACATTGTGTATGAAAGGGGAAGAGGGCATGATTAAATTATTTGTAAGTGATTTAGATGATACACTTTTTTATAATGTAAGCAATATTCATAAGGAAGATGAAAAAGCACTTTGTTGGTTAGCGGAAAAAGGGACAAATATTTGCTTTGCTTCTGGTCGTTTTACGCATCGAATTCATGATGCAGTTAGGCAATTCTCATTTCCATATTACACGACAGGATTAAATGGTGCTACGATGCTATTACCAAACGGACAAATATTCCATGAATCGAAATTCAATGATGGAGTTGCCCAGGAAATATATCGATATATACATGAAAAAAGGCTAGCTGATATTGTGTGTGCAAAAGAGCAGAGATATACGAAAAAGAAAAATGAACATCATTATGTTTTTGAAGAATATATGGGTGTGCATATTGCTGAAATAGAAACATTAGAGGAGGAATTTGGTAAAACAATCCATCCTGCAAAGTTGTTTGTGTATGGAGAAGCAGAAAAGATTGTGACATTGGATCAAGAGCTAAGAGACACTTTTCATGAGCACGCTGAAATTTTTATTTCTGGAAAAGGATATGTAGATATTATGCCAATGGGGGTTAGTAAAGGAAGTGCTTTAAAACGTTTGATGGAGCATTTGAAAATTGAAGCGCATGAAGTAGCATGTATTGGTGATTCTTTTAATGACATTTCTATGTTTGAAGTAACACCGCATTCTTTTACTCTTCATCATGCACATCCATATGTGAAGGAAAAGGCATGTCATGTTGTTCGTTCTGTAGAGGAAGCGATTATGAAATTACCGTTGCTTATATAATAGATAAATCCATTTTGATTTTTCACATATAAGTTGCTATGAAAAACAAAAGGTGACCTGCACTCGTTTTCTCTCTTTGTTTTCACTTGGTATGGGGCAGGAAGAGGATCTGACCGCTTCTATGCACGGCCAGATGCTCTCTTCCACCTAAAAAGAAAGATTTTATGTCGGTTTTTTAATTTGGATTTATATAATAAAAAGCTCGTCAATGACGAGCTTTTTATTACTTAAATAATGATTTAATAAAATCAATGATACTAGAGAAGAAATCTTTTACTTTATCTAGGAAGCCTTGTCCTTCTTCAGATCCTAAAAATGCTGAAACATGTTCTTTCGCTTTATTTAATTGGCTACCAACTTGGTTCCAGTCAATATTTAAATTTTTCATTTTATCAAATAATGAAACTAAGCTATCTAATTGCTCATCTGTTAGTGTAATACCAAGTTGATCAGCAATTTTTTTAATTAGCGCACGTAAATCTTCTGTTGTTTTTGGCTGTTCTTTAGCAATTTCTTCTTTTACTTTCGCAACAAGTTGAACAGCTTTTTCGTCACCAATTTTGTCACCAAGTTTCGCTGTTTGTACCATTTCTTCGTTGGCTACTTTTTTTACTTCTTCAGGAATTTCTTTTTTCGATGTTGTTTCGTAAGCCTTCATTAATCCTGTTAAAGCAGCTGTTCCTGATACTTTAAATGGTGCTGTGATTTGGATCTCTGCATCTTTAACACCTGCTGTGATGAGTGCGTTTGTATACATTGCATCTGTTACCCAATTAATGTTTTTCGCTCGCACAATAAGACCTGATCCTGGTTTTGTATACGTAATTATAGAAGAGGAAATAGCTCTCGTACCAATTTGTGCTTTTGGAACAATACCCTCTAAAAATTTATGTTCTTCCGCATTAGATACAGTAATAATTTGCGCATCTTTTGGCGCTTTCATTTCTTTTAAAAGATCTTGTTTTTGTTGTTCAGATAAATTTTCTCCTAATGTAACGATTGATTCTCCCTCAATCACGTCTGCAAATGAAGCTGTTGGGATCATAAACACCGTAACAGCTAGTAGCAAAGCTAATAGTTTCGTTTTCACGAAAAATCGCTCCCTTTCTCTTTCTGAAATTTGCGGGCAACACAGTAATTATAGTATATTTTTAAAATTTGTCATCCGTCTTCTTGCTGATTTTAAAAAAGAAGTATACAGATTGTCGGATTCTTTTTGTTTCTGAGCACGAATATGGTAATATAGTGCTGAGATAGTTGAAAGGAGACATATACGTATGAAAACTTTAGGATACATATTAATGGAGAATGGTGAAAAAATTGAATTAGAATTTTTCCCAGAAGAAGCACCGAAAACAGTTGAAAATTTCAAAAAATTAGCAGATCAAGGGTTCTATAATGGTGTTACATTCCACCGCGTTATTCCTGGTTTCGTAAGCCAAGGTGGAGACCCAACAGGAACAGGTGCAGGCGGTCCTGGTTACTCTATTCCATGTGAAACTGAAGGGAATCCGCATAGACATGTAGTTGGATCACTTTCTATGGCACATGCTGGCCGTAATACAGGTGGTAGCCAATTCTTCATCGTTCATGAGCCACAACCACATTTAGATGGTGTACATACTGTATTTGGTAAAGCGACAAGCGGTATTGAAACAGTATTAAACATGCGTCAAGGCGATGTAATGAAAGAAGTTAAAGTTTGGGAAGAATAAATTGAAGAGAGCAAAGTGCTCTCTTTTTATTTTTTTACTGTTAAATAATCATCATTCAAAAGCTTTATATGATATTAAGAGAAGATTGAAAACATGTAAGTATAAAATTTTGCTTTGTTCCATATTTGTAGTGGCAATCGGAGAAAAAATTTAAATTAAGAAAAGTTGTAGTCTATAAACAGGAATTTGTGGGCAATATGCAGTAAATGATAAGAGAGAGTAAATGATAAAGTTATTATAGCTAACTAAATTGTTAGCGATAGAACTATTTTTGTAAAAATACATAGGATACAGTAAAGTTTTATTTCGTTATTCGTGGTTTATAAGTTTTGTAGTTCAATGCGTTATGCGAGAAGCTAAAAAGTTAGATGGAGTTTATTCATTAGCTTGAGAAAAGTAAATTCTCAATGAGAGAATTTCTTTTATTACTATACATTTGACTTTCCTACATTCTCTTTGTATGATTATCAAGTTGTTTTGGCAGCCCTTCTCACTATAGTGAAAATATTGTAAAATGGAGATGATATAGCAATAGTGGTAGAGGGGATACATGGTTTGTAACTTTTGTAAGAAGGGATAAGGTTTATGTTAATTCGTTTTAAAAAAAGTTATGAAAAGATTGCAATGGGGCTTCTTTCGTTTATGCCGACTGAAAAAGATGTTAAAATTTTACAATTGACAATGAAAGAATATGATAAAAATGATAGTTGGCAACTATATTTGTGGAAACAAAATGATGATTTTGTTGGGATAGTTGGAGTTATCAACGAAGAAAATGTATTACAGATTCAACATCTTAGTGTGAATCCATCTCATCGTCACATGGGGATTGGTACAAAGATGGTACAAGAATTAAAAAATAAGTTTCAAGGTATTACAATTTGTGGAAACGAACAAACAGCTAGTTTTTTTGAAAAGTGTAAGGGAATTGAACAAAATATACATTCATAAAAGCAGAGATGGAATTTGTGTCATCTCTGCTTTCTTTTTTTTAGTTGCTCGTTTCGTTCGGCAATTACATCATTTCTGTCACGCAATTTGTGTTTATGGATAATGTATTCAGTAGGTAGTGAATGAGCATCTTTCCAAGGAATCATTTTTTCTGTACATAATTGTAAGCATGTGTTTTCTAAAGAGGAATCTGAAAAAGGAAAAAATATAGGTGCAAAAGGTTCTTTTGATTGAATGGACTGTAATTGTTTTTGTAATATAGTTAAAAGTTTTGGGTAATCAAGACCTAATCTGTGTACTTGTATACTTTCCTTTTTTAAAATAGCAATGGCGCTTTTCATCATTCGCATTGAACCATTCCAATTTGAGCGTCTGTGATGGTATAAAGCAACTGCTATTTGAATAAAACCAACCCAGTAGTTTTCTCGCTCTCCTCGTGGTTTCAATTTCCAATATTCTTCTAGTACTTCGTGACATTCAAAGTAATCATAATCTCCATGAAAATGAATTAAAAATTGTATGTATGCTGTAGGATACATCCTTTTCGCTCCTGTCTAAACGGTCTTACGTACAGTTTATCATAAAGTGAAACTATGATGTGATCAATGGAGTTTTCTTTATCTACACTGATTATCAGCCCTCACCAATCGGGCTTTTACGGGCAACCCGCCCCATACCTTACTTCTTTACTTTTGCTGAATTTTAAGGTGAGATCTTACTGCACGCGAATAGCGGGATAAATAATAAACGACTAGAGAATCTCTAGCCGTTTATTATATTCTGCATTAGCAGAAGCAAGCCGCGCCTACAATGATTAATAAGATAAAGAGCACAACAAGTAAAGCGAAACCGCCGTTAAAACCACAATCAATATGGCCCATAGTTTTTTACCTCCTACATTGAACTTACTACACTTTTATCATATGAAGAGGTGGGCATTGTTGCATGGGCAGGTGTCTATTTTCAACTAAATTTCTGAAAAAGGTTGGATAGAACATAAGTATGCTCTATACTTATGTTGTTATAGAAAAAATGTGGTGGGATGCTTTGTGCAATATAATTTTAAAGTAGAGGCTTTTGAAGGGCCTTTAGATCTATTGTTACATTTAATTCATCGCTATGAAATTGATATATATAATATTCCTGTAGCGGAAATTACAGAGCAGTATTTATCTTATATTCATACGATGAAAGACTTGCAACTGGATGTTGCAAGTGAGTATTTGGTGATGGCTGCAACGCTATTGCAAATTAAAAGTAAAATGCTGTTACCGAAACAAGAGGAAGATGTACCTGATAATGGTGAAGACTTTATAGATGATCCCCGTCAAGAGTTGATGGAGCGGTTAATTGAATATAAAAAATATAAGCAAGTTGCTGCTGAATTAAAAGAGAGAGAACAAGAAAGAGCACAACTTTATACACGTTCACCAATCGATTTTACATCATTTCAGCAAGAAGAGGAGACAAGTTTACCTCTCGATATAACACTGTATGATATGTTAGCAGCATTTCAAAAACTTATGCGTCGTAAAAAATCAAAACGTCCAGTAACAACGCGAATTGCTCGTCAAGAAATACCGATTGAACAACGTATGAGTGATATTTTACAGCAATTAGAAACAGCGGAAGGACGCCAAAGTTTTTATGATTTATTCGTTGATGAAGAGCGCGAAGTAATGGTTGTAACGTTTTTAGCCATACTCGAACTTATGAAAAACCAACAAATTATTATTGAGCAAGAACACAATTTTGATGAAATCTTTTTGACTCGCTCTAAAGTTTAGTAAAACTCCCATTTCAAAATTGTGAGGAAAACTAGCAGTAAGTATTTGATTAGTCAAAACGAATGATCAGTGGAAATAATCCCCGCTGATCATGGTTTCGCATAATTTTGTTTGGAACGATAAAAGGAATGTTGGACCGGTCGCAATATACTGTGATTCGGTTTTTATTGTGGATATTTTTGTATGGAAAGATATGAGAAAGGAGATTGTATGTTGGATAGAAAAGAACAGATGGCAATTGTTGAGGGGCTTTTATTTGTTGCGGGTGATGAAGGAGTCTATCCGGAACAAATTGCAAAAGTACTTGAAATTGAAGTGAAAGATGTAATTCAGATTATCGAGGAAATGCAAAGGGAATGTGAAGGTGTACAGCGAGGGTTGCAAATTGTACAATTTGCAAAAGTATATCGCTTTGCCACAAAAAAAGAACATGCGCCTTATTATCAAAAATTAATGGATACACCAACAGCAGCGTCTCTTTCCCAGGCTGCTCTTGAAACATTGGCGATTGTTGCTTATCGCCAGCCAATTACAAGAACGGAAATGGAAGAAATTCGTGGTGTGAAAACAGATCGAGCACTGCAAACATTGGTATCGCACTTACTTATAAAAGAAACGGGCCGGGCAGAAGGACCAGGGCGCCCTATTTTATATGGTACTACGAAAGAGTTCTTAGATACGTTTGGACTTCAAACATTAGATGATTTACCAACCCTTTCTGAAGAAAATGAACAAATGAATGAAGCTGACTTATTCTTTGGATCCTTGCAGGAATTGTCAAAATCGTAGCTTAGCGCATTGCTAAGCTTTTTTGTATATGAAATACGACTCGTGCCATACTAAATGAAAAAAGGAGACGAATTATGAAAGTTGTACGGATTATTCTATTGCTAGTTTCTGTTTTAATATGTTTTTCATTAAACAGCACATCTGTCAAAAGATATATGACGTCTGTTCATACTGTGTCCTCTTTTTCCAAGCAACGTCCACATTTAGGAAGAATGAAAGTGAGTTTTTTTAAGGTAGGACAAGGTGATGCCACACTTATTATTTTACCTAATGGTCAAACAATGTTAATCGATGGAGGACCTTATGAGGCTGGAGAGGTAATTATTCAGAAATTAATTGAAAAAGGAATTAACCATTTAGATGTTGTGGTAGGGACGCATCCAGATATGGATCATATAGGAGGGCTTATACCGATTATAGAACAAATGCCAGTTTCACTTGTATTAGATAGCGGCAAAACCTATAGTTCTTTTACATATCATACGTATAGGAACGATATTAAAAAGAGGGGAATTCCATTTGTTCGTGTAAAACAAGGACAGCATATACCGTTAGATCCCCAAGTTTCAATTCAAGTATTAAATAATGGGAAGTCAAAGGATGAAAATAATGAATCATCAATTGTTTTAAAAGTTCGATATGGTAAAGCTGATTTTTTGCTAATGGGAGATGCGGATATACAAACTGAAAAGAAAATAATAAAGCAATATGATGTACATGCTGATGTTTTAAAGGTAGGTCACCACGGTTCATATACGTCAACTAGTGAACAATTTTTAGAGGAGGCAAACCCTCAATTTGCTATTCTTTCTTATGATAAAAAAAATCCATATGGGCATCCACATCAAAGTGTAGTAAACAGGTTAAAGAGATATGGTGTCATGACATATACAACGGATAAACGAACGGTAGAAATTGAAACGGATGGAGACCATATTGCTATATGGTCAAATACGCCGCTTCCATTGTTAAAGTAAAGAAGTAGTTAAAACTGTATAATAGAATGCTAAGTAGGAAAATGGAAACAAGGAATTGGTATTTGTTTTCATAAAAGATGCATTGTCTCCTTTTGGAAAAAAAGAATAATATATATTATAATTAAAGAAGATAAATTTCCTTTTTTACTAAGAGAAGAGGAAATTTCATTTGAATGTATAGACAACTACTCGTGTATATATTAAGATGGGGTTAGGCAAATAGGTAATAATAACAAGTAGGTATTTCATGGGAAAGGATCGATGAAAATGAAAACGCAAGTTGTCATCAATGCCAAAATTTATACAGGTCACGAAGTAATGGGAAGTGGATTTATTCGTTACGCAGAAAAAATTGAAGAAATTGGTTTGATGGCTCAATATGTATCACAAGAAAATGAAACGGTTTTTGACGCAGAAGGAAAAATTGTGATTCCAGGTATGATCGATGTTCATATTCATGGTGGATACGATATTGATGCGATGGATGCGAATAGCGATGGGTTAGTAACTCTTGGTAAAGAAATGTTAAAAGAAGGGGTTACAACTTATTTCCCAACAACAATGACGCAAGCTCCAGAAGCAATTGAAGCGGCTTTAAGTGCTGCAAAAGAAGCGAAAGAAAAAGGAGCGCATTTTGAATATATTCATTTAGAAGGACCATATGTTTCAAAAAAACGTGCAGGGGCGCAACCTCTTGAACATATCGTTCCGGCGAATATTGAACAATTTAAACAATGGCAAGAAGCAAGTGGCAATCTAATTAAATTAGTAACGTATGCACCAGAAGAAGAAGGCGCAGTAGAATTTGAAAATTATCTTGCTGAAACGAGTGTTGTTGGTACAATGGGCCATACAGATGCAGTTGATGCACAATTGAAAAGTAGAAACATTACACATGCTACACACTTATACAATCAAATGCGCGGTTTACATCACCGTGAACCAGGTGTTGTCGGTCACGTGTTATTGAACCCAAATGTAATGGTTGAAGTGATTACAGATGGTATTCACATTCACCCAGATATGGTGAAATTAGCATATAAATTAAAAGGTCCTAAAAAAGTAAGTGTCATTACTGATGCGATGCGTGCAAAAGGTTTAGAAGATGGATTGTATGAGCTTGGTGGACAGCCTGTACATGTGAAAAATGGCAGCGCTCGTTTAGAAGACGGAACGTTAGCGGGTAGTATCTTGAAAATGGACCAAGCATTCCGAAATGTAATTGAATTTACAGGATGCTCGATTGAGGACGCTGTACTTATGACATCAGTTAACCAAGCAGAAGAGTTTGGATTAACGAATAAAGGGGCATTAACAGTAGGAAAAGATGCGGACTTTGTTGTCATGACGGAAGATCTACATGTATATGATACGGTTCGATTAGGAATTCATATGAAGGAAGGGAAGTAAATAGATGAATATTCTTGTTGTAAAAACGCCAGAAGAATTAGCAGAAGCAGGTTGTAAATTAATTGAAGAAGTTGTAAAATCAAAGGAAAATCCAACGTTAGGAATGGCTACAGGAAGCTCTCCACTTGGTATTTATGCAGAAATGCGAAAAAATAAACTTGATACAAGCCGTGTAACCACTGTAAACTTAGATGAGTACGTAAATTTACCACACGAAGATAAAAACAGCTATCATTATTTTATGCAAGAACAGTTGTTTAATCATCTTCCCTTTAAAGAAACTTATGTACCAAACGGGATGGCAAGTGATTTAGAAGAAGAGTGCAAGCGTTATGAAGGCATTCTAGCAGCTAACCCAGTTGATCTACAGATTCTTGGAATCGGTGAAAATGGTCACATCGGATTTAACGAACCAGGAACATCTTTTGATTCTCCAACTAACATTGTTGAATTAACAGAGTCTACACGCCAAGCAAACCTTCGTTTCTTTGAAAAAGAAGAAGATGTACCAACTCATGCAATTACAATGGGGATTGGAAGCATCATGAAAGCGAAACAAATTCTACTTGTTGCTATGGGACCGAAAAAAGCAGAAGCAATCAGAGAATTATTGCAAGGTGAGTATAGCGAAGCGTGTCCTGCTACAGTGCTGCAACGTCATCCGAATGTAACCGTAATCGCAGATCCAGAAGCTCTATCTTTATGCAGTGAGGCGATTGCTGATGAACATCGACAAGTATTCACCATTTCCGATCTATTATCAGATTCAAGAGTGGGTGAAACAGCTAATTGAGGACGGTGAATGGACGCCGGGAGATAAAATTCCATCTGAGAATGAACTTTGTGATAAGTTCGAAGTAAGTCGCATGACGATCAGACAGGCAATTAATAATTTAGTGGAACAAGGGTATTTATATCGAAAGCGTGGAATTGGAACGTTTGTTCAGCTTCCAAAAGTGGAGCAAAAACTGCAAGGGATGACGGGATTTACAGAGGATATGCTTTCCCGTGGTATGAAACCGAGCAGTCAGTTATTAAGCTTCCGCCTAGTTTCAGCTACTGCTAAAATAGCAGACCGGCTTAGAATTCAAGAGGGGGAATCGGTGTATGAAGTGAGGCGTATCCGCTTAGCCGATGACGAACCGATTGCTTTTGAGACGACATATTTGTCGCCAACTCTTGTAAAAGATATTAACGAAGAAATTTTGCAACAATCCTTATACGAACATTTAGAGAAAAAGTTAGGCTTTAAACTTGTTCGTGCTACCCAAGCAATTGAAGCTTCAATTGCAACGGATGATGAAGCGGAACATCTGCATATACCTAAAAAAGCACCTGTGCTTGTAATGAGACAATGGTCATATGCAGAAGGTGAATTACCGTTAGAATATGTGAAATGTATTTATCGTGGTGATCGTTATAAGTTCATTACGAGTATTTCACGAAACAAGTAGTGTATTTTATTTTGTGAAATACATTAAACTTTCAATTCATTGGGTATGTAGAGAAACAAAAATACGACTCATCCTTACAGGGAATGAGTCGTATTTTCGTTTTGTTTTGAGTTGTAAGTTACCACGTGTTCTACAGCGTCTTTTACAGAGTCTACGACATAATGTGCATGTTCTTTCACTGCATCGTCAGCTTGTGACATGGCAAAGCTATGAGATGTTAAATTGAACATAGGAATATCATTGTAAGAATCACCGATACAAGCAATTTCTTCAGGTTCTATTTGGAACTCTTGTAATAAAATAGAGATTGCTGATCCTTTGCTAATATTTGGTGGCATGACATCTAAGCATTGTTCAGCGGAGATAAAGGTACTGACTTTGCCGCTAAATTTCTCATTGATTTTTTTCTGAAGTACTTGTAAGTCTTTTTTTGTGCCTCCAACAGAAATTTTATTAGGAAAAATTGTATCATCAATTTTTTGTAATAAGTTTGGTTCTTCAACAGAAGTCATTGTAACTTGTTTCTCAAGTTCATGAATAAATGGTGTTTTTTCCTCAATGTAATAATTATATTCATCACTTACATAACGAAAATACGGTTCTTCTTTCGTCATCGCTAACAAATCTGGCAAAATGCTCGAATCAAATGTTGCAGACAATAATTGTTTATTCTCATGGGTATATACGAATACACCATTTACGCTAATGCGATGGAAGTTGGTACCAACCTCTTTCATTAAACCAGCGATTTCATTATCAAGCCTACCGGAGGCGAAACAAAGAATCACATTTTGTTCTGCAAGATTGCGAAGAGCTGTAACATCTTGCTCATCAATCATGCCGCCATGTTGCATCATTGTGCCGTCAATATCGCTTACAAACATTTTAATCATGTTGCATTCTCCTTTCTATGTACATTTGCTCTTACATTATACGCATCTCGTGCAATCATGTCTAAAAAATGAATTTTTCTAAAATGGTAGATGTTTTGCATTGACGAAAAAGAAGGATGTTCTGTAACATAAAAGTAGGCTATTTAAGTACGAGGGTGGTGTTATATGAATAGTTATCTAGAAATTAAAAAAGTTTTAAATAATAATGTAATCATTGCGAGTCATCAGGAACACGAGGAAGTAGTAGTGATTGGCAAGGGAATTGGATTTGGAAAGAAAACGAAAGATGTATTAAAGGCGGAGCAAATTGAAAAAATGTTTGTTTTAAAAAATGAACGTGACCGTGAACAATATAAGCTTTTAGTGCCACATGTGAGCGAAAGGTTAATTGAACTGATGAACGATATTATGATGTATATTCAAGAAAAGGCGCAGTCACCATTAAACGAGCATATTCATATTGCCTTAACCGATCATATTTCTTTTGCAATTAAAAGACTGAAACAGGGCTTTAAAATAGATAATCCTTTTTTAGTTGAAACAAAAATGCTGTATCCAGAAGAGTACAAAATTGCTGAAGGAGTTGTACAACTTTTAAATTCCCGTTTGCAAATTACATTGCCAGAAGGGGAAATTGGCTTTATTGCACTTCATATTTATAGTTCACTCACAAATTCTGATGTATCTGCTGTTAATCAAAACTCCCGTCTTATTGCAAAGCTTGTTTCATTAATTGAAACAAATCTACACCTTACATTAGATCCAGAAAGTATTCATTATTTACGCCTTATTCGTCATTTACAATATGCAATTGAACGAGTGAAAAAGGGAGAGAAGGTAGAAGAAGCACAAGGGTTTGCTGAGTTATTAAAAGCAGAGTATCCAGTTTGTTATAATCTAGCTTGGAAGCTTGTGAAGGTGATGCAGAAAGAATTACAGCTCCCTGTATATGAAGCGGAGAGTATTTATTTAACGATGCATTTGCAAAGATTAGTAAAAGCAGAACATGTGTAAAAGACATATATTTTTGTCTAAAATGAAAACGTTAAAAAAAATGATTGAATCGCTTACAATTGTTTTGTATAATAAGTCATGCAAAGTTATACAAAATTCGACAAACAAGTTAAGGCAAACAACGAAAACGTTTGCTCTAAAGTAGTGAACTTATACGTAAACCTATTTTTGACACGTGTTACTGATTCGATCAGGCATGAGTGGAGAAAAGTCAGGAATGTAAGCTAGAGAAAGGGACATACTACCCTTTGTATAGCTATCGTTCTATCTTTTTTTCCTCATGCCTTTTTGGCGTTTGTCGAAAAGCACAATATAGATAAGAGAGGAAGGGTTTTCATGTTTAAGAATATCTTTGGTGTTCTTCAAAAAGTCGGAAAAGCGCTTATGCTTCCAGTAGCAATTTTACCGGCTGCAGGTATTTTACTTGGATTTGGTAATGCATTTCAAAATCCACAGTTAACAAATCTAGTTCCTGCTTTAAAGGCAGATTGGTTTGTTCTAGTTGCAAAAATTATGGAACAATCTGGTGATATTATTTTCGCAAACCTTGCATTATTATTCGCAGTAGGGGTTGCCATCGGATTAGCAGGTGGAGACGGAGTAGCTGGGTTAGCAGCCTTCGTTGGATACTTAATTATGAACAAAACGATGAGCGTATTCTTAGGAGTAGAAAAATTTGTTACAATTGTAAGTGACAAAGTTCCAGTTAAAACTGGTTTTACAGATCAAGCGTATGCAAATGTATTAGGTATTCCGACACTTCAAACGGGAGTGTTTGGGGGTATTCTTGTCGGGATATTAGCAGCATATTGCTATAATAAATACTTCAATATTGAATTACCATCATACTTAGGATTCTTTGCAGGTAAGCGTTTCGTACCGATCGCAACAGCAACATTTTCTTTACTTTTAGGGATTGTAATGTGCTTTATTTGGCCGACAATTCAAGGTGGTTTGAATGCATTCTCACATCAAATGATCGATGCGAATAAAACGTTAGCGGCATTTGTGTTTGGTTTAATTGAGCGTTCTTTAATTCCATTTGGATTACATCATATTTTCTATGCACCATTCTGGTTTGAGTTTGGTCAATATACAAGTGCGGCGGGTGACATTATCCACGGTGACCAAAAGATCTTTATGGCACAATTAAAAGATGGTGTTGAGTTAACAGCTGGTACATTTACAACAGGTAAATATCCGTTCATGATGTTCGGTCTTCCAGCAGCAGCTTTAGCAATGTATCATGAAGCACGTCCAGAAAATAAAAAATTAGCAGCTGGTATTTTAGGATCTGCTGCGTTAACATCTTTCCTAACAGGTATTACAGAACCACTTGAATTTTCATTCTTATTCGTAGCACCAGTATTGTTCGGAATACATGCTATATTTGCTGGTTTATCGTTTATGACAATGCACATTTTAGGTGTTAAAATTGGGATGACATTCTCTGGTGGTTTAATTGACTTTATGCTATTTGGTGTCTTACCAGGCCGTACAGCATGGTGGTGGGTAATTGTTGTTGGTCTTGCACTTGCAGTAATTTACTACTTCGGATTCCGCTTTGCAATCCGCAAATGGGATCTAAAAACACCTGGTCGTGAAGTAACAACAGATACTGATGGCGCAGGGAAAACAGAAGCAGGTGAACTTCCACGTGAAGTATTAGTAGCGCTTGGTGGTAAAGAGAATATTGCTTCTTTAGATGCTTGTATTACACGTTTACGTGTTCAAGTTAACGAACAAAAAAATGTAAACAAAGATCGTTTGAAAGAACTTGGGGCAGCGGGAGTGCTTGAAGTAGGAAATAACATTCAAGCTATTTTTGGACCAAAATCTGACACATTAAAATCACAAATTCATGATATTATGTCGGGTCGTACACCTCATGTTGAAAAAGAAAAACCTGTAAAAGTAGAAGAAACTGTACAAAAAGCGGATACAAATGAAACAATTGTATCTCCGATTGAAGGTAAAATTCTACCGATTACAGAAGTTCCTGATCAAGTATTTTCAGGGAAAATGATGGGGGATGGATTCGCAATTGAGCCAGCAGAAGGAACAGTCGTTTCTCCAGTTGACGGTGAGATTGTCAATGTCTTCCCAACAAAACATGCAATTGGTATTCAATCTGAAGGTGGAAAAGAAATTTTAATTCACTTCGGTATTGATACTGTAAAATTAAATGGTGAAGGTTTTGAAGCACTTGTCACGCAAGGTGATAAAGTGAAACAAGGACAACCATTATTGAAAGTAGATATCGCATTTGTAAAAGAAAATGCACCATCTATTATTACACCAATTATTTTTACGAATTTAGGGCAAGGACAACAAGTTGAATTGAAAAAAGAAGGCAATGTCAAGAAAGGCGAAGCCGATATTATTGACATTCAGTAAGAAATTGACGCAAAATGTCTATAATTATAATGGGCGATGTGGTTGACCGAACATCGCCTATTATATACAATAGATGATGTAGTACTCACGTCTATACAACCGAAAAAATACTGTATTTAAAGGAGATAGATTATTATGGAAAAAATCTTTAAAGTAACTAGCGACTCAGGGATTCATGCTCGTCCAGCAACTCTACTTGTAAACACTGCAAGCAAATTCGGTGCTGATATTAACTTAGAGTATAACGGTAAAAACGTTAACTTAAAATCAATCATGGGTGTTATGTCTTTAGGTATTCAACAAGGCGCAGAAATTAAAATCACTGCAAATGGTGATGATGCAGCTCAAGCACTAGCAGCTATCGAAGAAACTATGAAAAACGAAGGATTAGGAGAATAATGACTCTTAACATTCAAGGGATCGCTGCATCAAGTGGGATTGCTATTGCGAAGGCTTTCAGACTTGAGAATCCTGAATTTAACATTGAAAAGAAAACGATTATGAACGAAGCTGCAGAAATTGTACGCTTAGACGCTGCGCTTGAGAAAGCAAAATCTGAACTAGAAGCAATTAAAGACCATGCTTTTGCTGAGCTTGGTGCTGATAAAGCTGCTATCTTTGAAGCACATTTACTAGTATTGAATGATCCAGAACTAGTAAATCCAGTAAAAGATAAAGTAAATAATGAAAAAGTAAATGCTGAATTTGCAATGGACGAAGTTGCAACAATGTTCATTACTATGTTTGAAAACATGGATAATGAATATATGAAAGAGCGTGCAGCGGATATTCGCGACGTAACAAAACGCGTTCTTGCACATTTACTAGGAATTAACTTCTCAAATCCAAGTACGATTTCTGAAGAAGTAATTATTATTGCTGAAGATTTAACACCATCTGATACAGCACAATTAAACCGTAACTATGCAAAAGGTTTCACGACTGATATTGGTGGACGTACATCTCACTCTGCAATTATGGCTCGTTCTATGGAAATTCCAGCTGTTGTTGGTACGAAAGTTGTTATGGAGAAAATCCAAAACGGCGATATCGTAATTATCGACGGTCTAGATGGAGAAGTAATTGTAAACCCATCTGAAGAAACGCTTCGTACTTTCGAAGAAAAGAAAGCAAAATTCGAAGAACAAAAAGTTGAATGGGCGAAATTAAAAGATCAAGCAACTGTAACAAGTGATGGGCATCATGTTGAGCTTGTTGCAAACATCGGAACACCAAATGATGTACAAGGTATCATCGACAATGGTGGAGAAGGCGTTGGTTTATACCGTACAGAATTCTTATATATGGGTCGTGACAATCTTCCAACAGAAGAAGAGCAGTTCGAAGCATATAAAGCAGTTCTTGAAGGTGTAAAAGCAGATCAACCAGTTGTTGTTCGTACACTTGACATCGGCGGAGATAAAGAGCTTCCATACTTACATTTACCAAAAGAAATGAACCCATTCTTAGGTTACCGTGCGATTCGCTTATGCCTTGAAGAACAAGATGTGTTCCGTACACAACTTCGTGCATTACTTCGTGCAAGCGTATATGGTAATTTAAAAATTATGTTCCCAATGATTGCAACTCTTGATGAATTCCGTCAAGCAAAAGCAATTTTATTAGAAGAGAAAGAAAGACTTGTTCAAGCTGGTACAACTGTTTCTGATGCTATTGAAGTAGGTATGATGGTAGAAATCCCCGCTTCTGCAGTATTAGCAGATCAGTTTGCAAAAGAAGTTGATTTCTTCTCTATCGGAACAAACGACCTAATCCAATACACAATGGCTGCAGACCGTATGAATGAACGTGTATCTTACTTATACCAACCGTATAATCCATCTATTTTACGCCTTGTAAAAATGGTTATCGATGCTGCTCATAAAGAAGGAAAATGGGCTGGTATGTGTGGTGAGATGGCAGGAGATTCACTTGCAATCCCGTTACTACTTGGATTAGGATTAGATGAATTCAGTATGAGTGCAACATCTATCCTTCCTGCAAGAACACAACTAAGCAAGTTGTCAAAAGCACAAATGGAAGAGTTAGCACAAAAAGCATTAACAATGTCAACTGCTGAAGAAGTTGTTGAATTAGTTAAAAGCATCTAATAATAAAAGAAAACCTGAGCCGATTGAAATCGGTCTCAGGTTTTTTTATATACTAAATTTAGATTTGATTTTTATGATTTTGAGGATACGAAGCAGAATTAGATAGCGATTGCTATGATATCCTCTGGGCAAACACGTAAAAGACCTGTAAATTTAGTTGCGTTCATGTTATTTTGATTATCTTTATTATCTTTATTATCTCCCATATTTAAAGCGGAGAAAAGAGCAACGCCGTTAGAAAACCCTTCAAAAATAACATTTCTGAAAGTAACGTTACCTTTAATAGTTAAAAGAGAAATTTCTGTTCCGATTGCAATGTGTCTAAGGACATTACATACATGGTGTCTTTCTTTTTCTTTTTCTCTTTCTCTTTCTCTTTCTCTTTCTCTTTCTCTTTCTCTTTCACGATCACGATCACAGCAATGACCACGATGACATTCTCTAAAATCTTCACGACATCCAAAAGATCCAAACATAATTCTCATCACCCCCTTCACACTTATAATGTATGTAAGTTGTATATGTGGTGATTGGACCGAACGTGGAATTTTTACTGGGATATTTTCTTATTTTAAATAACTAGATGGTATTTGTTACTTAATGGTATTTGGATAAGGATAAATGACAGGGGGAGGGAGGTCGAAACTTTTATTATTGTTTTTTTTCTTTATTCAAGGATCTGAAATTCACGGGTAGTTTTTCCTTATTTATCCCGCTATTTGAGGGCAGTAAGACCCCCACTGGTTATGATCATCTTTGAATCAATAAAAATCTTTAGGTGAGTCTTACTATCCACGCATAACTGGATACATAGAAAAGGATACCTTTATTTATAACGAGGTATCCTTTACACTTTTTTACTTTTATATAAAACGATTGCATATACGGGAAGAGCCAACAGTAATGGTACGATAGACTGTGAGATATGTAATCCTTCTTCTAGCTGGAGTGCTTTTTCTTTTGGGAATTGTAGCATTGTAATATTTGTGGCATCTCCAATAAAGTATAGAAGCAGTACAGTTACGGCATAGCTTAAAAATGCAATAAAGCTTCCATATGAATTCAATGAAAATCCCTCTCTTGTTATCTATTTGTTACTATTGTATCATAATTGTAACAAAAATACATCCTTTATATTTCATTGTATAACAAAATTCGACAAAATACTGTGATTTTAAAGGGGATAGAGAAATAAACTACTGTTCATATATGTTGGAATATTACAAAGAAATAACATAAAAAAACGAAGGGAGATACCCTTCGCTTTTTTATGTTATTGTGGGGCTGTTTACTTTGCCCATTCCGTTACTTGTTCGACATTCATACGTGGTGCTGGATGTCCTTTTAATGTAGATTCACCAATTGTAATTAGCATGATAGGTACATAACGAGAAGAAACATTAAATTCTTCCATTAGTGCTTCTGGGTTAAATCCACCGATTGCACAAGTGTCCCAGCCAGTTGCCTTAGCTGCAAGCATAAGTTGCATTGCGGCTAAGGATGCATTAGAGAAGGCTGCATCTCGTGGATATTGTTCACGCTTATATGCAGATTCAATATTTTGTGCCAAACGTTCTTTAGCTTCTTCTTTCATAAATCCTTGCTCTACGATAGGTCCATATACAGAATCGATGTTTTTATTTGCTTCTAGATCACCTAAAATAGCGACTACTGCAGAAGCATCAAGAATTTGTTGTTGATTATAAGCGATTGGATGTAAACGGCTTTGTACATCTTTACCTTGGAAAACAAGAAACTTCCAATGTTGTAAGTTCCAAGCTGATGGTGCTTGACCAGCTGCTTTCAAAATTTCTTGTAATTCCTCTTTTGAAATTTCTTTTTCAGAATTGAATGCACGATTAGATGTTCGTTCATATAGAACAGTAAAGAAATCTTGCTGTGTCATAATATGCCTCCTAAGTTTCATGTGGATTTATAAAAAAATACCATATGTAACAATTTTGTACTTACATTTTGTAAGTTATCACTGTAAAAGAATATAATATCTTTATTTTAATTGTCAAGTTGTTGAGAATAGAAGAAAAAGGGGACATTCGTACAATCGCTGTCATTCATGTAGTCATACAATAAAAAGATGATTCGCAGATCAAGAAGAAATATGTAAAGTGAAGCTCCTGTCAGTGGGAGAGTTCTTTGTTCCTGCTGATGCTCAGCCCTCACCAATCGAGTTCTTTTGATAACGGCCCCTTATAGAAAAGGAAAGTGAAGAATTCAGTAGAACAGGATATATGAAGTGAGTGAAGACCAGTGGTGAACATACTACATTTTTTATTAGAGAATACGGTTTTTCAAAATGTATTACAGGATCTCCATGTAAATGTACTTTATATAGAAGAAGGATGTAATCACCAGTATACGATTGATGACATACATCCAAAATGTATGTTTATAGCAAATAGTTTTGAAGAAGGGGAAATGTTATTTGAAAAAGTGCGACCACAAATTGTGATCATTTATGTGTCGAATGGTGCACAAGTAGAGTGTATAAAACACATATATAATTCGATGAGTTCTTTTATTGTTATCTGGGATCAGCCGGTGACTTCAAAATTTGTAGAGTTGCTTACAATAGGAGTACGAAATATTGTTATAGCTCCTGTTACACCACAGGTTGTGCTGGAAGAGGTAAACAAAAGTCTCTATCAATTATCACTATTGCAACAAGTGACTATTCAACAAGAGCTTCTTCAAATGATGTTTGATTTTCAAAATGATTTATTATTCATTGTAGAAGATGATGAGATCGTCGACTGTAATACGAACTTTTTGAGTTTTTTTGGATATGAAAATTTATTTTCATATCATGAGAATCATATGGTATTTGCGGAACATTTTATTCAAGAACATGGATATTACGCAACAAATCACGATATAACTTGGCTTGATGATTCTTTAGCGCAAGCGAGAAAAATAAAAATGTATAGTCATGAAGGCGAAGCGTTTGTTTTTTTATTACGTGCTACACCTGTACCGGAAGATTTGTCTAGGTTTATTGTTAAGTGTACAGATATTACGGAATTAGATGAATTATATCAAGAGCAAGAACAGCTTGCTGCAATTGATTCTTTAACAGAAATATACAACCGTTTGAAGTTTCAACAATTATTAGAAGAAAAATGGAAAAGTGAGAAACGAGTAAATCAAACGATGGCGCTTATTCTTTTTGATATAGACGATTTTAAAAAAGTGAACGACACATATGGACATGATTTTGGTGATTTAGCATTAATTCAGTTAGCCGAACTGATGAAATCTAAAATAGCATCCCAACATATTTTCGCGCGGTGGGGTGGAGAGAAATTTATTATATTAGTAATAAATACAACGGAAAAAGAGGCTTTCCAAGTTGCTGAATCGCTACGTTTTTTTATTGAAACGAAACAATTCTCTAGCATTTCAAAATTAACCGCAAGTTTTGGAGTTGCTTTATATGAGCAAGGAATGACAAAAGAAGAATTGATACAGCGAGCAGATATTGCTTTATATGAAGCGAAAAAAAATGGCAAAAACCAAGTACGTTTATATAGAAAAGAAAAAATGTGATTTTTTCGCAACAAAGTGTTGCGATTTTTTTCTGTTACCCGATAATAGAAAGAGGGGCCATTTATAAGAAAGTAACTGCGGAGGTTTTTGAATGATAAAAAAATTGATTATTATGGTCTTGATTTGCTTTATAGTATGTGGAAGTGTATATTACTTTTTTTATATACCCAAGAAGCAAGAAGCATTAACTTGGAAGGCAACTCCTTCTGTCGAGTCTGAGTTACAGGATAATTTAGAAGAAAAAAAGGAACCGCCAATTGATTATGCTAGTGTGGCACAAAGGTTAGATCAATATTTAAAAGATAAAGATTTTAATGGAACGGTTCTTGTCACAGATAAAGATCGTGTTGTGCTGAATAAAGGGTATGGATATGCAGATGTTCAAAGTGAAATTGAAAATACACCACAAACAAAATATCGCATTGGTTCCATTACTAAGACAGTTGTGGCAACATCGATTTTACAGTTGCAAGAGCAGGGAAAGTTAAATATTCAGGACAATGTAAATAAATATATACCTTTATTTCCAGCAGATAAAAATATCACATTATACCATCTTCTAACACATACTTCTGGTTTACCAGAGAAGGGAAAGGGAAAAGTGAATGCTGCATCACGTTTGAATTTGGTTACTTGGATTGGAAAGCAGCAAGTAGCTTTTCCGCCAGGAACTGGTTGGAAATACAGTGACTATAATTATATGGTGCTTGCTTATATTATAGAAAATATATCTAAAAAGCCTTTAGGAGAATATGTAAAGGAAAATATATTTGCACGAGCGAACATGCATGAATCAGGTATGGGAAATATGGTGCCAGGAGAGCAACATTTCACGCAAGGGTACAAAAAGAAAGACAATGTACTTGTACCAGCACCAAAATTAGCAATGAACTGGCTATATGGTTGTGGTGAGATGTATACTACAGTTGGGGATATGAAGAAGTTAGATGAAGCAATTATAAATGGAAAACTTCTTTCAGAGAAAAGTATACAAGTGATGTTTACACCATCATCCGAAAAGAAATATGCATTTAGTTTCTATATATATCCCGATTATTTTCATAACCATGGTGTAGTTGCTGGGTGGAATACATTTAATAACTTTAATAAAGATAAGGGAACGTTTGTTGTTTTATTTTCAAATGTGCAAAATGGCATAAATGATGATTTTAATAAGGAATTTCGGAAGATGGTCAGCGACTTATTAGAACAAAGGGGATGAGTAGATGAAACAAGTAATTTCATCAATTGGTTTTATCGGTACAGGTGTTATGGGGAAAAGTATGGTACATCATTTATTACAAGGTGGTTATACAGTATATGTGTATAACCGTACGAAAGAAAAAGCAACTTCCTTATTAAAAGAAGGGGCACATTGGTGTGATTCACCAAAAGAATTGGTGGAGAATGTAGATGTTGTTATGACGATGGTAGGATATCCGCATGATGTAGAAGAAATCTATTTTGGAACAGAGGGAATTCTGGAACATGCAAATGAAGGGACAATTGCAATTGATTTTACAACCTCTACACCGACGTTAGCAAAACGTATATATGAAGCTGGAAAGAAAAAGAGTGTACATACGCTAGATGCTCCGGTATCAGGAGGGGATATTGGAGCAAAAGAAGGCAGACTTGCTATTATGATTGGTGGAGAGCAAGAAGTATATGAAGTATGTCTCCCTTTGTTTGAAAAACTAGGAGAGAACGTTCAGTTACAAGGGCCAGCGGGAAGTGGACAGCATACAAAGATGTGTAATCAAATTGCAATTGCATCGAATATGATAGGTGTTTGTGAAGCGGTAGCGTATGCAAAGAAAGCAGGGTTAGATCCAGAGAAAGTACTACAAAGTATTTCAACTGGAGCAGCTGGTAGTTGGTCATTAAGTAATTTAGCTCCACGTATGTTAAAAGAGGACTTTGCACCAGGATTTTATGTGAAACATTTTATGAAGGATATAAAAATTGCGTTAGATGAAGCTGAAAAGTTAAAGTTACCTGTACCTGGATTAGCTCTAGCAAAAGAGCTATATGATGAATTAATAGAAGAGGGAGAAGAGGATAGTGGCACACAGGTTTTGTATAAGAAATATATAAGGGGGTAATGTGATGAATTTAGAAAAGTTTGACGGGATGATTGATGCTGTACAGCGTGCGACTTGTATGCCAATCAATGATAAGCAACAAGCAGCATTTAAACAAAAGTATGATTTTGAGCCAACATTTGAATATGGACGTGACGAAAGCGGCCATTACGTGATTCGAACATCAAAGAAGATGTTAGAAGAAATGGAATTTTATTTAGCTTTAAAGTATGATCGGGAAGGTATTGACCTTTATATGCATGCTGAAATTGATGGAGTATGTTATGTATCTGTTAGCTACGGAGAAGATGCTCTTCACTTACAAGAACTATTTCAGTTTTTGGAAGATAATAAATAAAAAGTCCTCGTTTGAGGACTTTTTATTTTGTTTAATATATTTTTTAGGAAAATTGGAAGCTAATTTTGATAAAGGCAGGTTGTATTAAGGTAGATGTATTGTGAGGATATAAAAATGTGAGATACAATGTAATGGGATTATAAGCTAGAAGCACGACGAGAGCGTTCGATTGGAAATGGAATGATTTTGGCCATATGATTGCGACTAAATTGCTTTGTACGAGCGTGACGTAATATATATAATGCAAAGAGAATAGCGATAGGTATAGCACCGTACAAACCAAAAAGTAAAGCGCTTACAGAGGATGCGACAAAACCTAACATACCGATTTCTAATTCCTCCATAATTGCCCCGAGAATAGCAGGAATAGCTCCACAAGTAACCCCAAGTATAAGTGCTATAATTAAATTCATGTTCTTCCTCCTTTTTTTGCGGTTTTCTGTTCAATTCATTTTCTATTATTTGTATTATATCATAATTTAAACAGAATTTTCAGAAAAAGTTCAAAAAATGTTCAAATTTTATTGAGAAACATACTTGATAAAATGAAAAATATCATGAGGAACCATTCCCCTTGATGATGAATCCTCATCCATCAGGAGATATTGCAAGGCGAGAGAAAATAAAAAAGCAGGCTTATTTCATATTCGTGAAATAAGCCTGTTCCATAGGAGGATGTATATATGTAGAGTAAATAAAAGGAAGGAAAAGGGGATCCAATCCCTTTTATTCAACTAACTACCTTAATAAATAGGAACCCAGCCTTCTGTTGTAACGAAAATACGAATAGCTACAACTTGGCAATCATCTTGTAATGTGAAATAATGTCTTGCATTTTCAGGTACAGAAATTAGATCACCAGGCTCAAGTTCAACATCGAAGAAGCGACCATCCTTGCCTTGGATAGCAAAGATACCATGCCCACTGACGATAAAGCGAACTTCATCATCAGTATGATGATGCTCTTGTTTAAAGTTAATTAATAACTCATCGAGGTTAGGTATTGCATTTGAAAGGGAAATAACATCATGTGCTTTATAACCTCGACGTTCTGAAACATCGGTGATTTCGTTGGAAAATACTGTTAAAATTTCTTTTTTGTTTTCATCAGTTAAGGAGTAGTTTTCTTTTAAATGAGTAGGGAGTTTTGAAATATCCCATTTTTCATATAAAACGCCTTCTCCATGTAAAAATTGCTTTACTTCCTGTTCATTTTCAATATGGGTTTTTATTTCATGAATACGAATTTGCGCCATGTGAAACGCCTCCTTGAATTGATAATAGTTTTATATGAAATTGGAATAAAAACTCATATGCTTCTAATCTTTTCTTTGCATCAAAGCTATCTTTTCCCCAAACGGTAATGCCATGGTTGCGAATCAATATAGCTCCAGCATCATCATGAATATGTTTTCGGAAATCTTCTCCTAACGTTGGAATATGAGCGTGATTTTCAATAATTGGAATTTTGATAGTGGCTCCTTCTTCCCATATATTAAGAGCTTTAATGATTTCTTGATTAGAAAATGAGATTTCTTTGTCGTATACGTTTGTAATTACATTGTTATCAATTGTATGGACATGTAAGACACATTCAGCTTCTGTATGATTATAAATATGAGTGTGTAGCAATGTTTCTGCTGAAGGGCGTAAATCGGTTTCTAAAACATCCTTTCCAGTTTGATCAACTAATAGAAAATCATCAGGTGTTGTTTTCGTTTTATCTCTTCCGCTTGCTGTAATAAGAAAGGTCATTGGAGTGTTACTCACTTTTATTGAAATGTTTCCACTTGTAGCAGGAAACCAGTTGCGATCCGTTAATTCTTTCTTTAATTTACTCAATTCTTCCCATTGACGAAAAAGTTGTCTCATTTTATCACCTCCAACAATTGCTGAACTTCTGTCTGTATGTCATAAAACGTTTCAAATGCTGTATAGGAAATTTGATGTTCTTGGCATTTTGTAATGAGAAAATCACGAGCGAATACTTTATCAGCCAGTTTTGCTGCTTGTAAATCTGTAATCGAATCTCCAATTACAATGTTAAAATCACCGTTTGAACTTAATTGCTGAATTAGCGTTGATTTGCAAAGACCGCAGTTGTTTTTACAATGTTCATCGCAAGGGTGAGGCCAGTTTACTTTAATTGTTTCCCCTGAAAAATCAGTCGTATTGCAATAAATATGGTCTGGGCTGATTAGTCCTTTGAGAAGAGGATAGACGAAAAAATCCATTCCTCCTGATATAATATGAAGTGAAATCTGATTTGTTTGGACAAACTGTGCAAACTCCTGGAATCCAGCCCGAATCACCGCTGTTTCTTTTATAAAAGTAATGATGTCATCTTGTAAACTTGTAGGTAAAAGAGAAAACAATTCCCCTACACCTTCTTGAATAGAAAGTTCTTGTGATAGAATTTTTTGTTTAATCGTTTTGGCTTCTGGTGGAGCGAATTTTTCCATAATCGCAACGATATTATCATTGTTCGTAATCGTACCATCGAAGTCACAAAAAATTTGAAGACTCATAGTTTCACCCCACGTGATGGATTCCCCCATAATTGCAGTGCAGCATGTAAATCAGTGTTATCTACTTCATGCAATGGTGTTCTTTGCAAAGTGGCATCAATTGCTGCTCGAAATGCTTTTCCACCGCCTTGCGCTCCAGCTGGGTGACCATGAATACCACCACCTGCGTTAATGACAACATCCTTGCCAAAATTACGAAGGATAAACGGAACAAAACCAGGGTGAATACCAGCCGATGGAACAGGAAAGCTTCGTTTTAAAGATTGATCTTTTTCAGTTAGTTTACTTGTAATAAGAAGAGCTTCTTTTTTTTCTAATGCAACACTGCCGTATGGTGATGGAAATAAAGAGAAATCTGCACCAGCATAACGAAGTAGCTTTCCAAGTAGCAATGGATAAGAAAGTCCATATAATTCCGATGAAGCGTATGCGCCGCTTACAGCAGGATGTGCCATAATTGGAATCGATATATCATCATCTTCCGCAAGTGATTGCAATACATCTAATCCATACGAGAATACATTGAACAGAAGAATATCTGCACCAGCTGTGGCGGCACGTTTTGCATTTTCTTTAAGATCATATGTACGTCCTGTTAAATTCACTGCATATAAAGTCTTATGACCATATGTTTCGTATACAGACTGTAACACTTCTTTTCCAGAATGAATTCGTTTTGTGAGCGGTGTTAATGGATTTTCAAACAAAATTTCATCATCTTTTACAATATCTACACCACCAATTGCTTGATCACGGAGCTGTGTTTTTAAATATCCTATATTGCGTCCAAGCATTCCTTTGAAAATGCTCATCAGAAGTGGACGGTCGTGAATTTGTAAGAGATTTCGAATGCCCTCAATGCCAAATTTAGGGCCAGGGAAATGTTCTTTTAAGTCATCTGAAAATGTTAAATCAATCAGTTTAACTTCGCCATCTAGTGATAATTTTCCAAATGTTGTTGTCAAAATAGCTGGTAAATCAGGGCTGAAATTTAGTGATGGATAATGAATTTTAATGAGTCCACGTGTCGCTTTTTTTCCGAGATACGTATTTACATGCTCTTGTTCTTCTAATTGTTCTACATGAATGACATTGCCTTTATGTTGTTTTAATTGTTCTTGTAATAAGTGTGGTAAATGAGTCCATGAACCAATTGTTAAACCGAGAGCAATTTGTTCTGCTTTTTGGTTTAAATTATGAGAACCATCATGGATTAAATAGGTTGCTGTTATTCCACTCATTTTTATAACCTCCTAGTTAAATAAAAAAACCTCTCAGCTAAGGAGAGGTTTTTTTACAACCAGCTCCTTATCTGTCAGCGTAATGCTGCGAGAATTAGCACCGTGCCTACAATTGTAGATCGGTTGCCGGGTTTCGTCGGGCTCGTCCCTCCACCTGCTCTTGATAAGAAGTATTTAGAAATGTTTGAATTTTTACGATATCTGAATTTTGGCAGAGTTTTTTTAGAATGTCAATGGTTTTTTGAAAATTTTTAATTTCTGGATTCGTTGAACAGCTTCTTGTAGTCGCTCTTCTGTATGTAGTAATCCAATACGGACGTAGCCTTCGCCATGTTTGCCGAACCCGACTCCAGGTGCAACTGCTACATGTGCTTGTTCTAGTAATACATCGGCAAACTGTTCAGATGAAAAACCATGGGGAACGGGAAGCCAAGCGAAAAAAGAGCCTTTTGGTGCGACTACATTCCAGCCGATTGATTGACAAGCTGAAATAAGGGCATTTCTTCTAGATTCATAGCGATCAACTAGTTCAGTTACACAAGATTGTGAACTTAATAGCGCCTCACGAGCAGCCTCTTGTACAGCGCCAAAAATGCTGACATACATATGATCTTGCAATAAATTGATTGTTTCAATTACACTTTCGTTACCGATAGCAAAGGCGATGCGCCAACCAGCCATATTAAATGTTTTTGATAATGTATAAATTTCAATGCCAACATCTTTCGCGCCATTTGCTTGTAAGAAGCTAGTTGGCTTGTTACCATCAAAACCAATTGCTCCATAAGCAAAGTCATGAACCACTAAAATATCATTTTCATTTGCAAATGTAATTGTTTCCTCAAAGAACTCTTTTGATGCGACAGCACCAGTTGGATTGTTAGGATAATTTAAAAACATCAATTTCGCTTGTTTGGCAATAGTATCATCGATTTTAGTGTAATCTGGTAAGAAATCATTTTCTGCTAATAACGGCATCGTTTCAAATTTTGCTTTTGCTAAAGCGACACCTGATAAATAGTCAGGATATCCTGGATCGGGTACAAGAATTGGATCGCCAGGATTTGTAAAACAAATCGGTAATTCAACCAGCCCTGCTTTTCCGCCAAATAAAACAGCAACTTCTGTTTTAGGGTTTACTTTGACTCCATATTCACGTTCATAGAACGTTGCAACGGCTGTTTTTAAGCTTTCATGTCCGCGAAATGGCGGATATTTATGATGAATTGCTTTTTCTGCTGCACGTTGTAAAGCTGTTACGATATGCGGCGGTGTTGGTTGATCTGGATTGCCTTGCCCTAGATTGATAACATCGTGACCTGCTTCAACCACTTTGTTAACTTTTGCAACAAGTGAAGCGAAAAACTGTGTTGGTAAGGATGTTACAATCTCGGAAGGTTGAAAATGTTTCATACTTTCCACCTCTTTTGAAAGTTGTTACAATTCTAGTGACAAATGATATAACCTTTCCAAGTTTTTGTAAAGAAAAAATAATTGAAAATGGGGCGGATAAAATGAAAGTCGCATGTATTCAAATGGATATTGCTTTTGGTGATGTGAACACAAATATTGAAAATGCAAAGAAAAAAATAGGAGAAGCGATGCAAAGAAAACCAGACGTTATTGTATTACCAGAACTTTGGACGACTGGTTATGATTTAAAACGACTTCCTGAAATTGCAGATGAAGGAGGAATACAAACGAAAGAACTTCTATCAGAATGGGCGAAGCAATTTGCGGTGAATATTGTTGGGGGTTCTGTTGCAAAGCAAACAAAACAAGGTGTTACGAATACGATGTATGTTGTGAATCGCGAAGGTGAAGTGCAAAATGAATATAGTAAAGTACATTTGTTCCAGTTAATGGACGAACATAAGTATTTAATAGCTGGTGATGGAACCGGTGAGTTCACGTTAGATGATGTGCAGTGCGGGGGGACAATTTGTTACGATATTCGTTTTCCAGAATGGATGCGTGTTCATACTGTAAGAGGGGCAAATGTATTATTCGTTGTAGCAGAATGGCCGCTTGTTCGCTTAGCCCATTGGCGTTTACTTCTTCAAGCGAGAGCAGTAGAAAATCAATGTTATGTGGTTGCATGTAATAGAGCAGGAGAGGATCCGGATAATATGTTTGCTGGACATTCTCTTATTGTTGATCCATGGGGAGAAATTGTAGTAGAAGCAGGAGAAGAAGAATCTATTTTACATGGGAAGCTAAATTTAGAAAAAGTTAAGGAAGTACGTAAGGGAATTCCTGTTTTTACTGATCGACGTCCAGAATTATATAAATAAAAAATATTGACAAATGATTTTTATTCTTGTTATAGTCTGTAGCAGAAAGTTAAAAATTCAAATAAATCATGCAACTCTTATCAAGAGCAGGTGGAGGGATTTGGCCCGATGAAACCCAGCAACCGACCGTAATACCATTGTGAGATGGGGCGTTTATGCGCCAAAAAGGCACGGTGCTAATTCCAGCAGAAAGGATAGCTTTCTGACAGATAAGAGGGGAGAAGCTGAACTTCAAACCTCTTTCTTCATGGAAAGAGGTTTTTCTTATGATGAAAAACCTCTGAATTAAAAAAGGGGGATAAGAAAATGGGATATCGTTCATTAACAGAAGAAACAGCAGTTCAATATGTAAAAGAGCACGGATACTTTGAGAAAAAGGCAAAGGTAACTTGTCATGAAATAGGAGATGGAAATTTAAATTATGTATTTAGGCTCCATGATGGAGAACGCGGTATTATCGTAAAACAGGCTCTTCCATATGCAAAAGTCGTTGGAGAAAGCTGGCCACTTTCGTTAAGTAGAGCCACAATTGAAAGTCAAGCATTACAAGTTTTTGCAAAATATGTACCAGAATACGTTCCGAAAGTATATGGTCATGATGAAGAGTTAGCTGTGACAGTAATGGAAGATTTGTCAACTCTTACAATTACTCGTAAAGGATTGAGTGAAGGGGAAGACTATCCGCTTTTATCTCAGCATATTGGACGTTTTTTAGCACATGTTTTGTTCTATACGTCAGATTTTGGCCTACCAGCAGAAGAGAAAAGGGTGTTAGACGGAAAGTTTGTAAATCCTGATCTTTGTAAAATTACAGAAGATCTTGTGTTTACAGATCCGTTTGGAAACTATGAAACAAACGATTATGAGAAAGAATTGCAACCTGTCTTAGATGAACTTTGGTGTGATAAGAAATTAAAATTACAGGTAGCGCAGTATAAATATAAATTTTTAACTAGAAAAGAAGCGTTAATTCATGGTGATTTACATACAGGTAGTATTTTTTCATCACCTTCTGAAACGAAGGTGATTGATCCGGAGTTTGCAACATTTGGACCGCTTGGATTTGACCTTGGTCAATTTATTGCAAATTTATTGTTGAATGCACTATCAAGAGAAGACGAGAAACGAAATATTTTATTCTATCATATTGAAAAAACATGGAGTAATTTTGTAGAAGTATTTACAAAGCTATGGGTACTAGAAGGGGTAGAACCATATACAAAGGAGAAACGATGGCTTGCGATTGTACTACAAAATATTTTTGCTGATGCAGTAGGATTTGCTGGTTGTGAAATCATTCGTCGAACAATTGGATTAGCGCATGTAGTAGATTTAGATGGAATTAAGGATAAGAATAGAAGAATTCAAGCTAAAAAGCATGCATTATATTTAGGTCGAGAGTTATTATTACATGAAACGACAGGTGCGAATGCTAGATTGTTCCAAACGTTATTTCAAGGTAGTGTTTTGGGAGGGGTAAAAGCATGAACACAACAGTTGCCGTTCCGCGTTCTATAAGTTGGAAAGGAGATTCTATTGCATTATTAAATCAAACGCGGTTACCGCATGTTGTAGAATATAAAACGTTGAACACTATTGAAGATGTGTGGAAAAGTATTGTTATGTTAGAAGTGCGCGGGGCACCTGCAATTGGTATTACAGTTGCTTTTGGATTAGCACTTGCAGTAAAAAAATATAATGTTACGAATATCACTGAATTTGAAAAAAAGTTTAAAAGTGATTGTAATTATTTAGCAACTTCACGTCCGACAGCTGTTAATTTATTTTGGGCAATTGATCGCATGGCAGCTTCTATTAAGCAAGCAACAACAATAAAAGAAGCAAGAAAAATATTAGAAGAGGAAGCACTTAAAATTCAGCAAGAAGATGAAAATATATGTCGTAGTATTGGAGAGCATGCTTTAACTAGGTTTAAAGATGGTGACCATATTTTAACGATTTGTAACGCCGGAAGTATTGCTACTGCTCGTTATGTAACAGCGCTAGCTCCATTTTATATTGGAAAAGAGCGTGGGGTGAATTTACGAGCTTATGCATGTGAAACAAGACCTGTTTTGCAAGGAGCACGTCTTACTACATGGGAATTGCAACAAGCTGGTGTTGATGTAACGCTCATTACGGACAATATGGCGGCACATGCTATTCGAACAAAAAATATTTCTGTTATTATTGTAGGAGCAGATCGAATTGTCGCAAATGGTGATACAGCAAATAAAATAGGAACCTTGAATTTAGCTATACTAGCAAAATATTTTCATATTCCTTTCTACGTTGCTGCTCCACTTTCTACATTTGATATTACGAAAAAAACTGGTGCTGAAATTGTAATTGAAGAACGAGATGAGACTGAAGTTACAAAGATTTTTGGAAAACAAATTTCTCCCGAGGGAGTCGGTGTTTATAATCCTGCATTTGATGTAACTCCTCATGATCTAATTACTGGAATTATTACTGAAAAAGGAATTCTACAAGGAGATTATGCCGTAGAGATTGCTTCATTATTTGAGAAAACAAGCTATATAAATACGCATTGAAAGACCGACATAAAGCCATTCCTTTAAGGTGGAAGAGAGCATCCGCCTATGGGTAGGGCGGTCAATGCCTTTTTTAGCCCCATGCCATATGAAAATAGAAGGAGAAAATGAGTGGAGAACTTCTTTTGTTTTCATAACTGCGACTTATATGTCGGAAAATTAAAAGGGATATATATAATATACAGTAGCTTGTTTTTTTATTGCCCAATTTCCTTTCTTTTGCTTATTTATTTAAAAGAAAGGAGGGGAAATAGATGGGGGAATGGATATCTATGATCGGTAATGTTGGATTTCCAATTGTTGTGACATTATATTTACTGCATCGTATTGAAAGTAAATTAGATGGTGTAATTGTTGCAATTGAGAAATTACCACAACAGATGACAAGGTATGAAGCTCCGCACGAAACAAAATGACAAAAGGCTTTGCTCTCAATGAGCAAAGCCTTTTGTAACAAAGATTATTGCGTCGTATAACCCCCATCAATAACAACTGCTTGGCCGGTTATTCCTTTTGCTTTTTCACTTGCTAAAAATAAAGCATAATCGGCAATTTCCTGAACAGCTAGCAATCGTTTTTGAGGTACGAGGGGATAGATGACATCCTCTAATACTCTTTCTAGTGGAACGTTTCGTGTTGTCGCTAAATCTTGGAGTTGATTCCTGACAAGAGGCGTATCAACATAGCCTGGGCAAAGAGCATTTACAGTAATGCCGTGTACAGCTCCTTCTAAGGCAGCAACTTTTGTTAAACCAATCACACCGTGTTTGGCACTATTATAGGCAGCCTTTCCAGCAAATCCGACAAGACCGTTAATAGATGCAATATTAATAATTCGTCCATACTTTTGTTTTTTCATAATTGGAAACGCATGTTTTATTGCAATGAACGGCGCAATTTGCATGATTTGAATAAGAAGTTCAAACTTATCGGTTGGAAATTCTTCAATTGGTGAGACGTGTTGCATACCAGCATTATTTATTAACACATCAAGTGAGCCGAAATTAGTAATAGTTTCAGAAATAGCTTCTGATATTTCTTGCTCAGATGTAACATCACATCTTAGACCGATTGCCTCATATCCTTCCTTGCGCAACTGTTCGGCAGCTTCCTTTGCACGATCTTCAAGGCGATCACTAATGACCACTTGTGCTCCTTCTTTTGCAAATGCATTTCCCATTTCATAACCAATACCACTTGCAGCACCTGTTAAAAAGACAACACGATTTGTAACCACAATGAAAAACACCCCTTTATATAGAATTTATCTTATTGCTCTATTTAGAGGAGGTGTAACGAAAATCCTGCAAAGATTTTGGGAAAAATGTGGTTATCTATCTTGCATAACAAGATAGAGGGAGGATTTGGATCATGTCGACAAGTCAAATGCTGAAAGGGATTTTAGAAGGAGGTCTCCTTGCCATTATTTCTGAAGGCGAAATATATGGCTATGAAATGAGTGAAAAGCTAGCCAAGTATGGTTTCACAATGACAAGTGAAGGAAGTATTTATCCGTTATTAATATGGATGCAAAAGGCAGGGCTAATAACAAGTACAATGAAGGAATCTCCATCTGGTCCAAAGCGAAAATATTATATATTAGCATAAAAAGGTGAAGATACACTGGATGAATTTATGGATCGCTGGGAAGCGATGCAAAGTAGTGTAGGGCGTTTGCTGAAAGGAAAGGGGAGGCGCGAATCTTTTTGGCGGCAAAGGTTATCAAAGAAAGTGATATTGAGAGTTTTTTAGAAGATGCAGAACTACACTTAATTGAAGGTGAGAATGATGGGAAAAGTATAGAGGATATTTTTGGAAGCTCACCGAAAGTATATGTAAATGAGCTTGTTCGGGTAATGGAAAAAGATCGAAGAGAGAGCTGGAAACAAATCGGATATACAGTGATGAATATTGTTGTATTTTGGGTTATTGCTTCCATTTTAATTGTAAATGATAACGGGCCATTACAGATTTCATTCGTTCAATGTATTGGGTATGGCATGAATGATCGCACTTGTAGCACCTAATATAGCTTCCCGTAAAATGGCTTTTCGGATAGGGTTTATAAAATTAGCTATTTTATTTGTTCTTGTAATGATTTATACAAAATTAGAGACAAGAAAAGTGAATATATAGGATCGCCTTTTCTTTGTGGCCGGTATTGGGCATATAGACTGGAATATTTTATTTTAAACAGTAACGAATGGGTTACTGTTTTTCTTTGTGTAATAAAGAACTTTGTAAAGATAATGCTCGCTGTTCTTTTGTTAATAAAGAATCAATGTGTACTTGATCAGGACGAGGTACAATTGGATACATGAGGTTTGTGGAAGAAGGGTGATGTTCAGAGCCGGTTTGCGAGTGAGGGTCAGCATGTGTAAGTTTCCCTTCTATACGTCGTGTGAATAAAATATGACCAATTTCATGAGCAAGCGTATATATATTTTTCATAGGAGAAGCGGCGTTAGTAAGGATGATATAACCTGTGAGGATTTGGTTTATAACGAATGAATAGGCACATGCAATTACGGATTGCTCTTTAAAATAATTGCTTCCAATATAACAAATATAAATGTCACAATTTGGAATTCGTGATGAGCAAGTGTTAAAAAAAGAAGAAACTTTTGGTTGGATTTGGATAGAATCAATATAACTAATTTCACCATCGTGAAATCTAAATGATTCATTTAGTATAATAACGTCTTTAATTTGAAATGAAATTGGCTGCCATATTGATTCGGCGACTGCTAAGTCTTTTGCAATACGGTCGTCTGTAATATCGGAGCCTGGAGTAATGCAAATACATATATTTACGTATGGATCCATTAGAAACACCTCAAATGGAAAACAGTCTATTGCTATACTGTATGTGACGGGAAAGTACTATGTATGGATATAAACCCTATAAAGGGATGTATTTTAATAAATTGAAAAAATCCAATATTTATATAAATTGAGAAAAGGTACATTGGTGTAATTTGTTTATTGATAGCTGTTTTTTTGACTGACAAGCAAAATATAGATTAATGCAGAACGGAATATAAGAATGAGTAAAAGAAGTCGAAAAATATTCATAGTTTAATTACATTATATGTTATTTATTCTGCTATAGTAAAAGAAAGGGGGAGAATGTATGTATACATTAAAAATTGTATCAGACCGAGAAGCTGTTTACCAGTTTGCAAGTTATGTAAAGGTGGTTCAAGGGGTGAAGGATGTATATGTGGAAGTTGGAGAGTCTTTATATGAACATCCACTTATGAAATTTTATGTACAGGTAACGATTGAAGAGACATATGAGCAGCAAAAAACATTACAAGAAATCGCTCGGTTAGTAGAATTAGGGCGCTTTACATACGTTCATTATCGAAATGAAGAGATTGAAAAAGCATTTGAAGCAGTTAAATATGAAAGTTTTCGAAAATAAATGTAATGAAAAGGGAGCGAATGCTTCCTTTTTTTGTTAGTAGGAATATTTTTTCACATCACACAAAAAAATAAGGAATTTTGCTATGATAAGGAAGGAGAGGAAAGGAGAGTTTATATAATGGGGTATATTGAAGAATTACGAAAATCAGTCGGTACAAGGCCGCTCATTCTTGTAGGAGCAGCTGTGATTATTTTAAACGAAAAACAAGAGGTATTGCTTCAATATCGTTCGGATACATATGATTGGGGTGTACCAGGTGGCGCGATGGAACTAGGAGAAACGACGGAAGAAACGGCTCGACGAGAGCTATTTGAAGAAACTGGGTTAGAAGCGAAGATGTTGCAGTTTCTTGGTGTTCTTTCTGGGAAAGATGTATATTATCGTTATCCAAATGGGGATGAAATTTATAATGTGATTCATCTATATCAAGCACATTATGTGAGCGGAGAAATAAAGCTTGATGAAGAAGGGTTGGACCTTCGATATTTTCCTGCTGAAAAGTTGCCAAATTTAAATAAAACAACAGAGAAAATTTTACAAAAATTTTTATATGCACTAACAGAATAGGAGGGAATATTCCTCCTATTTTTATTATATTAAATATTTTGATTTTTTCGGTATATTTGTAGTATGATAAATGCAGATATACATCTTATGTTATACCATCCAAAAACTTACTAGGGTACATAAGAGAGGGGCAAGTGCAAGATGCATAATGTTGTCATTACAGCTGCAGTTCGTTCACCAATTGGAACTTTTGGAGGAGCATTAAAAAATGTAACACCAGTGGAATTAGCTGTTCCTGTACTTCAGGAAGCTGTAAAAAGAGGCGGAGTGGAACCACATGAAGTTGATGAAGTGATTTTAGGTCATTGTATTCAAAGAACAGATGAGGCGAATACAGCGCGAACAGCTGCATTAGCAGCAGGATTTCCAGATACAGTTACAGGTTATACGATCCAGCGTCAATGTTCTTCAGGTATGCAAGCGATTATGTCAGCGGCAATGCAAATACAATTAGGCGTAAGTGAAGTTGTTGTTGCAGGTGGAGTAGAAGCGATGAGCTCAAGCCCTTATGCATTGAAACAGCACCGCTGGGGACAACGTCTTCAGCACGGAGAAATTCGTGATACGGTGTGGGAAGTTTTAGAAGATCCGTTGCATCATATTATGATGGGCGAAACAGCGGAAAATTTAGTTGAACAATATGAGATTACAAGGGAGGAACAAGATGAAGTTGCGCTGCGTAGCCATCAATTAGCGCTTCAGGCAATTGAATCAGGCTATTTTGATGAGCAAATTGTTCCTATTACAATAAAAGAGCGTAGAAAAGAAGTAGTATTTTCAAAAGATGAACATCCACGTGCAGATATTACAGCAGAAAAATTGGCGGGGCTAAAGCCAGCATTTCGTAAAGGTGGATCAGTAACTGCAGGGAATTCCTCGGGTATTAATGATGGAAGTGCAGTTTTAGTATTAATGAGTGAAGAAAAGGCTAAGGAGAAAGGCTTACAACCATTAGCTAGAATTGTTGGTTATTCTGTAGCTGGGGTAGATCCGAAGATTATGGGGATTGGTCCAGCACCAGCAATTCGTAAAGGTTTAGAGAAAGTAAATTGGTCATTAGAAGATGCTGATTTATTGGAAATCAATGAAGCCTTTGCTGCACAATACTTAGCGGTTGAGAAGGAACTTGGCTTAAATCGTGAGAAAGTAAATGTCAACGGAAGTGGTGTTGGACTTGGACATCCAATTGGTTGCACAGGTGCACGTATTACGGTAAGTTTAATTCACGAATTAAAAAGACGAGGTTTAGAAAAAGGAATTGCATCTCTTTGTGTCGGTGGTGGCATTGGAGTAGCGTTATTTATAGAAGCACTATAAAAAAGAAGGAGCAGCGAGCTGCTCCTTCTTTTTTTGGGTATCAACGAGTAATATTACCTTTTTCTTTATGATTGGAACAAATGATGAAACAAGCGATCCCGATTCTCGAAAAAGAGTTTCATCGTTTGATAATGCTCAGTTTCCTCTAGGATTGCTTCTGTGATTCCTTCTTGTGAGAAAGAATATATATTGGACTCTGGATAAGCCATCAAAATAGGAGAGTGAGTTGCGATAATGAATTGTGATCCTTGCTCTGCTAATTCACGCATACGAATGAGCATAGAAAGCTGCCTCATTGGAGATAAAGCTGCTTCAGGCTCGTCTAAAATATATAAGCTTTGTCCTGTAAAACGGTTCATAAATAAAGAAAAAAATGATTCACCATGTGATTGATTGTGTAAGGAAATACCACCATATGAATCAATAACCTTACCTCCCAAAAATTGTTCAGAATCAATTTCATCGATATAAGAAGCAACATTATAAAATGATTCTGCTCGCAGAAAGAATCCGTCTTTTGGTGTCGCGACGCTTTTTGCTACGCGAATATATTTGTGTAAGGATGAATGCGAATCATGTGTAGCAAAACGGAAATTTTTTGTTCCACCTTCCGCATTAAATCCTAAAGCGATGGCGAGGGCTTCTAACAATGTAGACTTCCCAGTTCCATTTTCTCCAATTATAAATGTTACATTTGGATGGAAGTCTAGTGATTGTAATGTTCGGATAGCGGGTAAGCAATATGGATACACGGAAAAATTAGGGATATGTTCTTTTTGTAAGGAGACGTTCTTTAGAAAGGCTGTACGCTCATTCAAAATATATACCTCAATTCGTTGAAGATTTTGTTTCTAATATAGCAGCAAGTACAAGGATCAGGCAACTTGCAAAGCCGAGAAACCTAGTCCTTCCCAGCCATAGGTGTGTCTCTTTATAATAAAAATCAGTATAGTAGCTATAAAAACTAGTAGATTTGGAATATACTTTACTATTTTTATATATTTCCATAGAAAAAAGCCTATATACGTGGTTATAAAAAGTTCTAATAGAATAAGGAGAAAGACAAACATTAGGGACAAAATGATGTCACTTCCATTTCCTAAATATTACATTTGGATTGTATCATGTAAGTTGTGGATATTCCAATGTCAAAATAAGTGTTGCATATCAAGAATCGATATCGTTATGATAGAGGGTGTCTTACATAGAAATATTTTTTTGGTTTCAGAAGGGAGTAACATATGCCGTTTACATTTGCGCATCCTGCTGCTGTCATTCCTTTTTGCAAGAAACAACGATATGTTTCAGTAACAGCGCTAGTATTAGGAAGTATGGTACCCGATTTTGAATATTTTTTGCATTTTCGACCATATGGTGTCATTGGACATACATTTAGGGTTCTTTTATTTGAACTTACCGCTCGTTTTCAGTCTACTATCGTTATGTAGCATCTATTCCATGGAGGCTTACTTCAGGGAAAGAAATTTTTGTTTTTCTCTATTCTGCATTATTCGGTATGCTTACACATTTCGTTTGGGATGCTTTTACCCATAAGATGGGTTATTTTGTTATGAATTTACCATCTCTACAACAACATATATATTCCATGCCGATATATAAATTCATGCAGCACGGGAGTACATGTCTTGTTTTTTTGCTGCTTATATATGTTCTATGGAAACATCGAGATTTTCAAATAAAAGTAGATATAGTTTCAGCAAGAGAGAAAAGGAAATATTGGGGATGGACGATGATTACGGCGTTAGTAGTGTTTACTATGCACGCGTTGCTAGACCCCTATTTTCAAATTTTACAAATAGGGAGTATAATAGTTTCTGGATTTACAAGTGTTTTTTGTGGTCTATTCATTGTTTCCGCAATATACGAAACAAGAGAAGAATCGAGTTAGTATGAATGAGAGTGTTAGGAGTAAGATGATGAAAGTATGGAAAAGTATTTGTATTTTATGTAGTTCTATTGTTTTGTTAAGCGGTTGTTTTCAAAAGGAAGAAAAAAAAGAAGTAAAGAAAGAATCTATTCCAGAAACAACTGAATACGGTGGCAAGGAATTAAAGAAAGTTGGACAGGTTGTAAAAGAAAAAGGATGGGGAACATTTAAATTAGAGAGGTTAAAACATGTTAATCAAACGTTTGAAGTAGCTCCAATGAAAATTCATGTACAAGATGTAAAGGTTATTGCATTATCACAAATGAGTCAAGATGCAAAAGATACATTGAAAGTATATACCGCATTAAGTCCAGAAGAAGTGCAGCGTAGACTTGGAGACAAAGTCAATCGAGAAGATGCTGAGTTGTACGCTTCGTTAAGCGGAAAAGACATTGGAGATAAAGTGCGTTATGTTGAAATTACATATAAGGTAGAAAATAGTGGAGATAAAGACATGCAGTTTTTCTCTATGAATGATATTACTATTAATGAAACGCAGCACTTTAATGTCCCAAAACAAAACTTTTTATATGAAGAGGATACGCTTGTAGGTACAAAAAGTGTTACAAGAGAAGAGTATAAACCAGGTGAGACGAGGGAAGGGATAATTGGATTAATACTCGAGGATGAGAAAAAAGAGATTACTCAAATCTCATTTACAACAGATGTTCTTGCAACGGGTGATACACATGAAACGGTTACAGAACCGCAAACATTTAACATCTCACTGTCTAAGTGAGATGTTTTTTGTATAGAAAAAGAACAGGAAATTTGTCAAATCAAAGCGAATGTATTATAAAGTGCAAAGGGGGAAGAAAAATGGAAAAAAGATGTTACGAATGCGGTAGTAAGGAGATAGAAAAAGCAACGATAGCACCAGACCAAAAAGGTTATCTTACTTTATTTGCACAAGCAGTCGCAGTGGTAGAAATTTGTAAAAAATGCGGTACTGTTATCGCGATAACAGGGGAACATCCAGGCTATAAAAATCAGCAAATGGACTGAAAAAAATATACTATTTTTGGTTCTTGAAATAAACAGCCGTTATTAGGCGTTTACTGACCGTTTGTTTTACTCATTTAAATAGGTTTCTACGGTTTGTAATTGTTCAGAAATTCGAAATGCTTCTTTTTGTTCCTGAAATTGTTTTTCATTATAAGGACCAAAACGACGATTGTTGTTCATATCAATAATCCAGTAATGTTCGCTCCGTTTATTTGTAATACTAGATTCTGGGTTATTGGGATCGGATTTTTCTTCAATTTGTTTTGCAATAATATATATATCGTCCCATGCAATTTCTACAATTTTAGCTGGGACATATTGTGTAGCATATACAGCGTCTGGTTTTGGAAAAAGTTCAAATGCATTTCCGGAAGTATTTATTAGTTCATATTCTTCATTGATGGTGTAAGCTGAATGGCTAGAGTTTGCTGTGCAACCAGTCAAAAGTATAATGGCAATTACGGTCATCAATCGCTTCAATATGAGACCCTCCTTATAAAATGCTTGTGGTAAACATATTGTACAAGAAAAGGAAAAGAAACGCCAATATATGAGTTGTTTACAATGGTTTTTAGAAATGGTACGATGAGACAGGTAAAGAAGGATACAAAGGAGTCGACATAAAATGAAGTTAAAGATGCATCGTCCAGCGGTAGTAATGAATCGCATAGGTGCTTCCATTATCGATATGTTTTTAATCTCGGTTATGTACGGTGCTGTTGTGGCAGTTGTAACGAGGAATTATGGGGCCATTTTCAATCGTTTTAATATAAGCTTAGGTGATTATCGATATGATCTTGCGCTTGTTTTTATATTAATGGCTATCTATTTTATTTTTGTTCCATTTATATGGAATGGCTGTACAATTGGTAAAAAAATAACCCGAACAAGACTTGTATCATTAACAAGTGAAAAGTTAACAATTCAAACGCTAACAGTACGGTTCTTTGTATTGTTATTACCAAACATATTGTTGCTTGGAATTCCATCTATCTGTAACGTATATATGATGTTGTTCCGTCACGATAATTGTGGGTTCCATGACTTAATTATGAAAACGAAAGTGATGAGTCTCGTTTAAAGAATACTAGGATAGAATGATAAAGAGTTATATTTAGGACGTATTAAAAAATATATGTACCCTTAAGTTTTTACGAAATTCGATAAATTTAATTCGTATAATGGAGTTCATATAGGGCGGACATCTCCTATAGAGTACCCTTCATATTGATGCAGGATGTGTTAAAAAGCAAGCAATAGTAAACTTTTTAACACATCCTATTTTTTGTTGTATTAGACTGAAAATTAGGAAAATGATATGATAAATGAAACAGATGTGTTGTATAACAAGGGGGAGATCGAAATGACAGAAAGTAACTTAATTTTTTGGGGTACTTATTTTTATCGGTCTAGCTTTTGATAAATACAATAGTAAGAAAAAAGAGAAAACAGATAAGTAAGCGATTACAAAAAAAGGAATATGGGCTTTTCCTGCTTGTAGAGCTACGGGCGAAAGGGGTATACTGAGTGACGGTAAGACTTACAGAAGGGGTAATGACGATGAAGCTTGCAGGAAAAGTTGCCGTTGTAACTGGCGGTGGCATCGGTATTGGACGTAGTACGGCTCTTTTGTTGGCAGAACAAGGTGCAAAAGTAATTGTGACGGATATTGATCAGGAAAATGGACAAGCAACAGCGGAGGAAATCGTAGATTTAGGTGATGAAGCCCTTTTTGTTACTCATGATATGGCGAAACAAGGAGATTGGCAACGTGTCATTGGAGTTGCTATTGTCGCTTATAATCGTATTGATATGCTCTTTAATAATGCTGGTTTATATGAAATAGATTCTATTTTCTTACGTCAACAAGAGAACGATTCCAATGTACTTTGTATTAATGACGTTTGGATAGAACTAAAACAATTGACGGTATCTTTTATGAAACATCAAGAAGAAGTAATGCTAACTGATTTACTTATTTTCGGTATTATTAGTACAAAAGAACAGTCATTTCATACAGTAGGAACCCTAGTATAATAGTAGAAAACCGCCCGAAATACATATGTGGACGGTTTTTTTGTATCTGTATGACGTAAAGAAAAGTGGTGCTTTATCGAATACGTTTTTCTGTTGTACTATCAAAGAAATGTGCCTTATTCATATCAAATGCAAGTTTGATTTGATCACCATGTGTAAAGGTATGTCTTGCATCCAGACGGGCTGCAAAATCTTGATTTCCAAGTTTCATATATAAAATAGATTCTGCACCTAATAGTTCAGCAACTTCAATTTGAGTTGTAAATGTTGTATCTTGTGAAGCCTCTAAAAATAAAAGTTCGTCATGGATATCTTCTGGACGTATCCCCAATACAATTTCTTGATGCACATAACCTTGTTCGCGTAATAATTTCATTTTGCCTTCAGATACTTTGATTTTTACCTTATCATCTATAACAAAGTATTGTTCTGTTAATTTACCATGGAAGAAATTCATTGCAGGTGAGCCAATAAATCCACCAACAAAAATGTTTTCCGGTGTTTCATATACTTCTTTTGGTGAACCGATTTGTTGAATTTTCCCATCTTTCATAACGACAAGGCGTGAAGCCATTGTCATCGCTTCTGTTTGATCATGTGTTACATAAATTGTTGTTGTCCCAAGTCTTTGATGCAGTTTAGAAATTTCTGAGCGCATCGCTACACGTAATTTTGCATCTAAATTTGATAATGGCTCGTCCATTAAGAAAATTTTTGCGTCACGAACGATAGCACGACCTAACGCAACACGTTGGCGTTGTCCACCAGATAATGCTTTTGGTTTTCGATTTAAATATTCCGAAAGTCCTAGAATTTGTGCCGCATCCTTTACGCGGCGGTCAATTTCGTCTTTTGGGATTTTACGAAGTTTTAATCCAAATGCCATGTTGTCATAAACGCTCATATGTGGATAGAGTGCATAGTTTTGAAAAACCATTGCAATATCGCGATCTTTTGGAGGAACATCATTCATTACCTTACCATCAATAGAAAATTCCCCTTTTGAAATGTCTTCAAGTCCAGCTACCATTCGTAATGTTGTCGATTTTCCACAGCCAGATGGACCAACGAAAACGATAAACTCTTTATCTTGAATATGTAAATTGAAGTCTGTTACTGCTGTTACGTTATTATCATAAATTTTATAAATATTTTCTAACTTTAGTTCTGCCATGACTTTTCCTCCTAGAAAAATTATGCAAACGTTTTCTTTGAGTTCATTATAAACGAATGTATTTAAAAAATAAATAAAAATGATACAAAAAAATAAAACGTTTTCATAAAAGGGGGGGGGATATTTAATAAATAAAGCCTATTCTCTGTGAAAATTGGTTAAATTAAAATAGAAAAATGTAAGCGCTATTTTCATTTGTTTTAAAATCTGTTATCATTCATTAATGAAAACGTTTGCGCCTGGATTTTTCGATTTAAAAATGAAATGAGGTAGCATGATGGAAAAACAATGGTGGAAAGAAAGTGTTGTATATCAAATTTATCCACGTAGCTTTATGGATAGTAATGGTGATGGAATTGGTGACCTTCGCGGAATCATTTCAAAGCTTGATTATTTACAAAACTTAGGTATAGATGTAATTTGGTTATCACCAGTCTATGAATCTCCCAATGATGATAATGGCTATGATATTAGTGATTATCGTAATATTATGGATGAGTTTGGAACAATGAACGATTGGGACGAATTATTAAGTGAAATGCATCAACGTGATATGAAATTAATGATGGATTTAGTTGTTAACCATACTTCTGATGAACATAATTGGTTCATCGAATCTCGTAAGTCAAAAGATAACCCGTATCGAGATTACTATATTTGGCGTCCTGGGAAAGATGGAAAAGAGCCAAATAACTGGGAAGCGGCTTTTAGTGGACCTGCTTGGCAGTATGATGAAGCGACAGATGAATATTATTTACATTTATTCTCTAAAAAGCAACCAGATTTAAATTGGGATAATGAAATAGTGCGAAAAGATGTTTATGAGATGATGGAGTTTTGGCTTGAAAAAGGAATCGATGGTTTTCGTATGGATGTGATTAATTTTATTTCTAAAACAGAGGGATTACCAACTGTGAAAACGGAGAAAGAAGGTTATGTATCAGGCCATCAATACTTTATGAATGGACCAAATATTCATGCATACTTACATGAAATGAATCAGAAAGTATTGTCGAAATACGATATTATGACTGTTGGTGAAATGCCGGGTGTAACAACAGAGGAGGCTAAACTGTATACAGCTGAAGAACGTCAAGAATTACAAATGGTATTTCAGTTTGAACATATGGATTTAGATTCTGGAAAAGGAGGAAAATGGGACGTAAAGCCATGCTCACTCTTAACGTTAAAGCGTAATTTAACAAAATGGCAGAAAGCGTTGGAACAAACAGGATGGAATAGTTTGTATTGGAACAATCATGATCAGCCCCGTGTTGTCTCACGCTTTGGTAACGATAAAACATACCGCATAGAATCAGCGAAAATGTTAGCGACGGTACTTCATATGATGAAAGGTACTCCTTATATTTACCAAGGAGAAGAAATTGGGATGACAAATGTTCACTTTGATTCGATTGATGAGTACCGAGATATTGAAACGCTGAATATGTACCGTGAAAAAGTAATAGAGCGTGGTGAAGATGAAGAAAAAGTAATGCAATCGATTTATATAAAAGGGCGAGATAATGCTAGAACACCAATGCAATGGGATGATGGAAAGCACGCGGGATTTACAGCTGGAGAACCATGGATTGCATTAAATTCTAATTATAAAGAAATTAATGTGACACAAGCGTTGCAGGATAAAAATTCTATTTTTTATTACTATAAAAAATTAATTGAACTTCGTAAAAAACATGAAATCATTGTGTATGGAACATATGATTTAATTTTTGAAGAACATCCATCTGTTTTTGCCTATATGCGGACATGGAAAGATGAGAAAGTACTTGTCATTGCGAACTTTACTGAGAATGAGTGTGTATTTGAAATACCAGAAGAGGTAAATTATAATAGTTCAGAATTATTGATACACAATTATGATGTGCAAAATGAAACAATTAAGAGTATCGATTTACAGCCATATGAAGCGAGGGTATACAAGTTAAAATAATGAAAAGCCTTGGGTCAGAAATGACACAAGGCTTTTATATTTTACCATTTCAAAATTGAAAATCCATATGGTGGAAGTGTAACCTGTAATGAGTCTGCTTCTGCTGAAAATTCTTCGTTTGTATATAAATTTACAATTTTTTTACCGGCGATATCAAAAGGTATAGGAGCTGAAATTTCTTGGTTTGTTGGATTTAAAACAAAAAATATCGTTTCTTCTCCGTATGTTTTCGTATAAGAAATGTAACCTTGTTCATCGTTTGCTTCAATACATTGGAATAATCCATGTCCACCAAATGCTTTATATTGTCTTCGTAATGAAATTAATCTTTGTATATGCTTAAATAATACTGTATCTTGCTTATCTTCATCCCAGACCATACATTTCCGGCACCCAGGATCCATTCCGCCATCCATACCGATTTCATCACCGTAATAAACGCATGGTGAACCGATGAAAGAAAGGTGGAATACATAAAGTAGTTTTACTTTATTTTTATTTCCTTTACAGGTTGTTAAAATTCTCGGTGTATCATGACTGTCTAATAGATGAAAAGCAGCTTCGTTTACGTTCATGGAATAGGAGTGAAGAGAAGCTGTAATTTGTTCCATAAATTCACTTGCCCCAATTGTTTCGTTTGCAAAGTAAGAATGCAGAGCATTTGTAACAGGATAGCTCATGACGGCATCGAATTGATCACCTTGTAACCATGGCTGAGCATCATGCCAAATCTCTCCTAAAATATAGACTTCAGGGTTAATTGCTTTTATTTCACTACGGAATTCTCTCCAAAAGCTATGATCAACTTCGTTTGCTACATCGAGGCGCCAGCCATCAATGTGAAACTCTCGTACCCAATAACGCCCTACTTTGAGTAAGTATTCTTTTACATCTGGATGGGCTGTATTTAATTTAGGCATATATGGTGTAAAGGCGAAGGTATCGTAGTTCGGAAGTGGCTCTGTTACAATTGGAAATTCGTGAATATGAAACCAGTTGGTATAGCGAGATTGCTTTCCTTTTTTGAGAACATCTTGAAATTTATCAAAGAAATATCCGCTATGATTAAAAACGGCATCTAGCATTACTTTTATACCTCGCTTGTGGCAGGCGTTAACAAGTTTTTTAAAAGTTTCCTTCGTCCCAAATTGCGGATCGATTTCCATGTAATCAATTGTGTCATATTTGTGATTAGAGTGTGCTGTAAAGATTGGAGTGAAGTAAATTCCGGAAATACCAAGTTTTACAAGGTAATCAAGGTGCTGGATAACTCCAGCGAAATTTCCGCCAAAAAAGTTAGTAGTTGTTGGATCAGTGCTCCCCCAAGGAAGAGTATCCGCTGGATTACATGAAGGATCTCCATTAGCAAAACGTTCTGGGAAAATTTGATACCACACTGTATCTTTTATCCATGAAGGAGTTCTAAAAACATCCTGTTCATGAATAAATGGAAAGCAAAAAAAGTTGCCAACATCATCATTAGGTGTTTCAGGGAAAAAGCCGCGTTCTGTATAGACGATCATTTCTGTATTATTTTTTAGTTCAAATCCATATCGTAAGCGCTTAAAGTTCGGTTCGATTGAAACGAACCAATAATCAAATAAATCTGTTGAGCCGCTCTTTTTCATCGGTATGTTTGCTGTGATCCACTTCCCATCTTGCCATTCATAAGGATCGCCATGAATGAGTGAGGCGATATCTACATCATTTTTTTTTGTGCGCAATCGAATATGGAGCGTTTTTTCATCGTAAGCGTATGCGTAATTATCTTTCGGTCTATGGTATATTGCTTCTTTAAACATATAGAAAATCCCCCTTTGATATCTCAATAAATAATAATATATTGCAAACGATTGCTTTTTATATAACTTCAATATTGCTTATAAGAGTAGTATTCATTTTATATAAAGTCAATGGATATAAAGAAATACTTCATGAATTTTTTGGAAAATACATAAAGAAAATATTTGCAAAATATATAAAAGAATGTATAATGATAGACAAATAGCGCAAACGTTTTCATAGATTGGAAGATTGTTTGCGCTTCTATAAAACTTGTAAGTGCAAGCGTTTTCATTTTAGTTGATTATTACATATAACTTAGGGAGGTTTTGAGGGTGAAGAAAGCATTATCATTATTAACAGTTTCAGCTTTGACAATTGGTATGTTATCGGCATGTGGTCCGAAAGATTCAGGAAAAAAGGAAGCGAGTAAAGAGAAGAAAGATTATGACCTTCTTGTTTGGGAAGATCTTAAAAAAGGTCCTGCATTAGAACCAGCAGTAAAAAGCTTTGAAAAAAAATATAATGTAAAAGTAAAAGTGGCCGAAATTCAAATGACAGATCAAACAAAAAAACTACGTTTGGATGGTCCAGCAGGTACCGGACCTGATGTTGTAACATTACCGCATGATCATATTGGAAATGTTGTTACTGAAGGGTTAATTGATGAAGTAAAGGTTGATGATGCTGTAAAGAGCAAATTTACCGATTTATCTATAGAAGCTCAAACATATAAAGGGAAATTATATGGTTTGCCAAAGGCGATCGAAACACCTGTATTTATTTATAATAAAAAGCTTATGCCAAAGGCACCAGAAACAATGGATGAATTATATAATTTCTCGAAAGATTTCACAAAAGATGGTAAGTACGGATTTTTAGCACTAGGAGATAATTTATATTTTGCAAATGCATTTATGGCTGGTATGGGAGGGTATGTATTTGGTGAGAAAGATGGAAAACCGAATACAGCCGATATCGGATTAAATAGTAGTGGCGCGGTACAAGGGATGGAATATATTCAAAAATGGTACAAGGAGAACTTGTTCCCAAAAGGTATTATTGGTGAGTCTGGTGGGGCAGCTGCAGATGGATTGTTTAATGAAGGAAAAGCTGCATCCATTATGAATGGTCCATGGGCATTTCAAGCTATGGAGAAAAACGGAATTGATTATGGTGTAGCACCGATGCCAAAATTACCAAATGGTCAACCGATGAAAACTTTTGTTGGTGTAAAAGGATGGCATGTAACAAGCTTTTCAAAAAATAAAGATTTAGCAACGAAATTTGTTGATTGGGTAACAAATGAAGAAAATGCAAAAATTCGTTATGAAAAATCAAAAGAAATTCCGCCTGTAAAATCATTAATGGAAGATCCAATGATTAAAGACAGTGAAGCTGCAAAAGCAATAACGAAACAGGCTGAGACAGGTATTCCAATGCCGAATATTCCAGAAATGCAAGAAGTATGGGAGCCTGCAAGATTTGCATTAGAGTTACTTGCAGCTGGAAAACAAGAACCAAAACCAGCACTTGATGAAGCTGTGAAACAAATTAAAGGAAACATTGAAGCAAACCATAGTAAGCAAAAATAAGACGGAATTCGTATCTCTTATAAAGAAGGGATACGAATTCTCCTCCTTCCAAGGGGAAGAAAAAAGGGGGAAGAAATATGCAAGCATCCATTGAACCAATGCAAGAGGTAAATGGTTCAAAATACCGCAAAACAGCCGCGATGTTGTCAATCATTCCAGGCGTTGGTCAAATATACAATAAACAATATGTAAAAGCTCTTATCTTTCTTGTATTAACAGGTTCATTTATCGTAGCATTTGCGGATTTGTTAAATATGGGATTGTGGGGAATTGTTACACTTGGTACAGAGGTTCCTCGGGATCATTCTATCTTTCTATTAGTAGAAGGGATTTTAGCACTAATTGTTATTGCGTTTGGACTAGGAATATATGCTTTTAATTTATATGATGCCTATCAAAATGGGAAAAAACGTGATATAGGAATACCGTTAAATTCTGTGAAAGAACAATACCGTAATTTATTAGATCAAGGTTTTCCATATTTGATGGTTTCTCCGGGATTTCTGTTATTGATTTTTGTAGTTGTGTTTCCAATTATTTTCGTATTCTTAATTGGATTTACAAACTATGATTTATATCATTCTCCACCAGCGAAATTAGTCGAGTGGGTTAGTTTTAAAAACTTTACTGATATTTTCACATTACCAATGTGGAGGGATACATTCTTAAGTGTATTCTCTTGGACTGTGATTTGGACATTTGTCGCGACTACTTTACAAGTAGCACTTGGAATTTTCTTAGCAATATTAGTGAATCAGCCTGGTATTAAAGGGAAAGCAGTGATTCGTACAATCTTTATTTTACCGTGGGCAGTTCCAGCATTCGTATCCATCCTTGTCTTTGCTGGTATGTTCAATGAATCATTTGGAGCAATTAATAATCAAGTGTTAGCGCTATTTGGAATTGAAAAAATTGCTTGGATGACAGATCCATTTTGGGCAAAAATTGCTTTGATTTTTATTCAAACATGGCTTGGTTTCCCATTTATTTTTGCAATGACAACAGGCATACTGCAATCGATTCCAGGGGAATTGTATGAAGCTGCTACAGTAGATGGAGCAACGGCATGGCAACAATTTCGTAAAATTACATTGCCGCTTGTTCTATATGCAACAGCACCAATCTTAATTACACAATATACATTTAACTTTAATAATTTCAGTATTATTTACCTATTTAATGGCGGGGGGCCTGCTGTTTCGGGACAAAATGCAGGTGGAACAGATATTTTAATTTCCTGGATCTATAAATTAACAATGACATCAGCGCAATACGGAAAAGCAGCGGCACTTACGATGATTTTATCGTTAATTGTTATTTCTGTGGCGTTATGGCAATTTAAAAGAACAAAATCATTCCAAGAAGAGGATATGATGTAAATGAATATAAAACGACAGAAGATGTTACGTCTTTCATTAAGTTATTTCGTCATTTTCATAATGTGTGTCATTATTTTCTATCCATTACTATGGATTGTTGGTTCATCGTTTAATCCAGGAGATAGTTTATCAGGATCAAGTATTATTCCGAAAAATGCAACGCTAGATCATTATCGAGACCTACTTAATCTTGATAAGAGTAATTATTTACTTTGGTACAAAAATACACTGAAAGTTAGTGTATTGACGATGATCTTCTCAGTACTATCCATTAGTTTCACCGCTTATGCTTTTTCAAGATATCGTTTTGTCGGAAGAAAGAATGGATTATTAACGTTTTTAATTCTACAAATGATACCGAATTTTTCAGCGTTAATCGCACTCTATGTATTAGCGCAGTTGACAGGATTAATTGATACGCATCTAGCGTTAATCTTAATTTATGTGGGCGGAGCAATTCCAATGAATACGTGGCTTATGAAGGGTTACTTTGATACGATTCCAAAAGAATTAGATGAGTCGGCTCGTATGGACGGGGCAGGGCACTTCCGGATTTTTTGGCAAATTATTATGCCGCTCGCAAAACCAATTGTGGCAGTTGTAGCTTTATTTACCTTTATTGGTCCGTTTACAGATTTTATTTTAGCAAGTATCATTTTACGGACACCAGAAAACTATACATTAGCTGTTGGATTATATGAAATGGTAGCGAAGAAATTTGGTAATGAATTTACAACATTTGCAGCGGGTTCCGTATTAATTGCTATACCGATTTCAATTTTGTTCTTATCATTGCAAAAATATTTTATTTCTGGTTTAACAGCTGGAGGTACGAAAGGATGAAAATGGGACATTATGTCCCATTTCTCTTTTTTAGGGAGAATTTCGATTCATATGACATTGTAAGGGGAAAGATGTGAAAAAAATAGTATATTATAGTATAGGAAAATAAGCTTGTATCCCTTACAATACATGAAGAGGGAGAATATTAGTTTACATTAATATAATTTTTTGAGAAATGAAATAAAGTAATGGCGGCTTTCGTTTTCTCCTACTACCTGTAGAACTGCAGGATAAAAATAGATATGAATGAAGAATTAGAAGAGAGGAGGAGATTTTATGACAGTTACAATTAAAGATGTAGCGAAAAAGGCAAATGTTGCGCCTTCCACTGTGTCTCGTGTAATTGCTGATAATCCAAGTATAAGTGAAAAAACAAAGCGCCGTGTCCGTAAAGTAATGAGTGAACTAGGGTATCATCCAAATTTAAATGCGAGAAGCCTTGCGAATCAAACAACAAAAACAATCGGTCTTGTTATGCCGAGTTCTGCAAGTAAAGCATTTCAAAATCCATTTTTCCCAGAAGTAATTCGAGGGATTAGCTCGTTTGCACATGTCGAAGGTTATGCGTTGTATATGTCAACTGGTGAAACAGAAGAGGAGATTTTTAATGGCGTTGTGAAGATGGTACAGGGTCGTCAAATCGGCGGAATTATTCTTCTTTATTCACGTGAGAACGATCGTATTATTCAATATTTACATGAACAAAATTTCCCATTTGTTTTAATTGGAAAACCATACGAAAGAAAAGATGAAATTACATATGTAGATAATGATAACTATACAGCTGCAAGAGAAGTAGCGGAATACTTAATTTCACTTGGACATAAACAGATAGCGTTTATTGGCGGTGGTTCTGATTTACTTGTTACGAAAGATCGTTTAGCTGGAATGAGCGATGCTTTAAAACTAGCTGACATTATGTTGCCAAATGAATATATTTTACATTTTGATTTTTCAAGAGAGGGTGGTCAGCAGGCTGTAGAAGAGTTAATGGGACTTGAAAAGCCGCCGACGGCAATTATGGCAACAGATGATTTAATCGGTCTTGGGGTGTTAAGTGCGCTTGCCAAAAAAGGGCTTGCTGTACCAAAAAATGTTTCAATCGTGAGCTTTAATAATGCTTTATTATCTGAAATTGCGAGCCCGCCGCTTACAACCGTTGATGTGAATATTTATCAATTAGGGTATGAGGCTGCAAAAGCGTTAGTTGATAAGGTGGAGCATTCCGAGTCCACTTCAAAATGCATTATTATTCCGCATAAATTACTGAAGCGCCAAACTTGTGATCATTATGCGTAAAAAGCTAAGAGTGTTATCTCTTAGCTTTTTGTTTTAAAAATTCTTCTAAACGATCGCAGCCTTCTTTTAGTGTTTCCATACTATAAGCGTATGAAAGACGAATATACCCTTCACCATACTCTGAAAATGCTGTTCCTGGAACAACAGCGAGTCTAGCTTCTTTAACAAGATCAATGGCAAAATCAAATGATGAGGATGTAAGATTTCCAACGTATGGGAATAAATAAAAGGCACCAGTTGGTTTCTCAACAGTTAAGCCCATTTGAATCAGTCTGTTGTATACGTAATCACGGCGTTTTTTATATTGATGACGCATCATTCGCGGTGCATCTTTTGCTGCTGTTAACGCTTCGATTGCAGCGTATTGTGCGATTGAAGTTGCACATGTAACGTTGTATTGATGAACTTTCAAAATATGCCCTGCTAAATAGCCTGGAGCAAATAAAAGACCGATGCGCCAGCCTGTCATTGAATGTGATTTTGATAGTCCATTAATGACGATTGTTTTATTACGCATTTCTGGAAAATGAGCGATGGATGTATGACTATCTTCATATATAAGCTCACTATAAATTTCATCAGAAAGAACGAAAATGTTTTTATCTTTTAAAACAGATACAATATCTGTTAGTTCTTCTTTTGACAGTGTAACACCAGTCGGATTAGAAGGATAAGGTAAAACGATGCATCTTGTTTGATCTGTAATTGCATTTTGAATCGCTTCTGCTGTTAATCGAAATCCAGTTTCACGAACATCTACAAACACAGGGATTGCCCCGCACAGTCTAATAATGGGTTCATAGCCTGGATAAATAGGAGCTGGTAAAATAACTTCTGTTCCAGGTTCTAAAATAGTACGAAATGTAACATCGATTGCTTCACTAGCACCGATTGTAACGATGGTTTCGTTTTCAGGTGAATAGTGTAAATCGTAATTTTCCTTTAGAAAATGACAAGCTGCATTGCGTAATTCTAATAGGCCGGCGTTGTGTGTATAGCTCGTATAGTTTTCTGTAATCGCTCGTTTAGCAGCTTCTTTGACTAAAGAAGGAGTTGGAAAATCAGGTTGTCCAATTGTTAAAGAAATGAGATTATCATAGTTTTGAATCATATTAGAGAATTGACGAATACCGGAAATTTGGATATCCTTCACTCTAGGATTAATGAATTGTTCCATTTTGTCTCCCTTTCTTCCGTTTACAAAATTTCTTTTATTTTATCATAAATTTTATATTTTCGCTTTGGAGCGCAAAAAAAAGCCGCTTAAAGCGACTTTTTAATACCCATATTCCCAATCTATTTCATCTTCATTCCAAAGAACTGAAGAAACTTTTCCAAGGTGTACCACAGATTCATTCACAGCGCATGTGCAATTTTCTTCCCCAGCTTTGTCTTGCAATTCTTCGTATACTGATTTATCCACATTTTCGAGAACGACCAAATTCTCCTCTTTTAAAACAAGCGTAGTTCCTGTCATAGTTATCATCCTCCTACTAAAATAATAATTACTTCTTTGTACACGTAGATAGTATGGATTATATGCTGTATGTTATTATGGTTGTCTGTTTATTGGACTATGTTTTATTTTATTTGTTAACCCGTATTCATTGTATACTGCATCATGGTAGTTTGGTACAGGGTTTACAATCATTTCGGAAAGTTGTAACATTTCTTAACGTTTATTCACAAATAATTTACAAATATGTTAAGAAAAATCTAAATTTTAAAACAAAAGCAACTGTAAAATGATATAATCATATCAAAATACATATAGGGGATGAGAGGCTATGGAGCTAATTCGTGACTTAATGATCCAAGTCGCGATCATTATTTTGCCACTGTTTTTATATGAAGCGATTCGTCTAAACCGTTATCAAGATATGCTTCCAAAGCCCAATCGCTATTTTATTATGTTCTTATCTAGTATTACGCTTGTTCTCTCTATGACGTATCCGATTTATTTTGTCGATGCTTGTAGTTACAATTTCCATGCGATTCCGATTATGAGTGCTTTTTTGTATGGTGGGATTGTAGGGATTATCCCAGCTTGTATTTTTATTGTATACGAATGGTTTTTGAATGGTTTACAGTGGTTTCGGATAATAGAAGTTTTATGTCTTGCAATCATTCCTTTCCTGCTATCAAAAAAGTGGTCTGTTTTTCCGAGAGAAAAAAAACTTATTGTGGCCTTTATTATTTCATCTTTGTATGTTCTTGTCGGTTTAGTGTGTAGTATGTTTGGGATTTTACTGAGAGTAGGCTTTACGCCACCTATGTCGCATTTGTATAGTGGATACATATTTGCTTCCTTTATTATGGTTATGACAATGGTATTTCAAGTGTATTTAACAGAGTATTTAAATGAAAATGCATTGTTACGTACAGAAATGCAAAAATCTGAAAAGTTAAACATTATAAGCGAGCTAGCGGCAAGTGTAGCACATGAGGTGCGAAATCCCCTCACAGTTGTTCGAGGGTTTATTCAGCTATTAGAGAGTACAGAAGATATGAAGAATAAGGACTATATGCGTCTTGTACTAGCTGAGCTTGATCGGGCCGAACAAATTATTTCGGATTACTTAAATTTAGCTAGACCGCAAATTGAAAAAAAGGAACATATATGTTTATCAGCGCAGCTTATAGAAATGACTACTTTAATGTCTTCATTTGCGGCTATGCAAGGCGTTTATTTACAAGTTGAAATTTCTGAGAGCCTTTATACGATTGGTGATAAGACAAAGTTAAAGCAAGCGATTATGAATATCGTTAAAAATGGAATTGAAGCGATTCAAGAAAACAAAGGGTATTTAAAAGTAACCGCCATTCAAAAAGATGATGTGATTATAGTGCGAGTAAAAGATAGTGGCGTTGGAATGACGAAAGAACAGCTAGCAAGGCTTGGACAACCGTATTATTCATTAAAAGAAAAAGGAACGGGTCTAGGGCTTATGGTTACCTTTAGTATTTTACAAGCACATAATGGTACGCTGGAATATAAAAGCGAGAGTGGAAAAGGAACGGAAGCAATTATTACATTACCAGCAGTTAGAAATAAGGAATAAAAGTTACCGATATAAGGTAACTTTTTTATTTATCTATATAAATTCAAGTTGAAAAAACGACATAAACTCCTTCGTTTTAGTTGGGAGAGAGGATCCAGCCATGCATAGAAGCGGTCAGAGCCTTTTCCTGCCCCATGCCAAGTAAAAATAGAAAGAGAAAACAACTAACGGTTACTTTTTCTGCTTCGCGTGAGCGACTAATATGTCGAAAAACTAAAATAGATTTATATACGTGAAAATGAAAGGCTTGTAAAGCTTCTACCTTGGATGATGAAAAGCTAACGATGAAGGTTTTATTCATTTGTTTTTTCTGGTTTGACTCGAATAAATAAATTTTTAAATGATTGAAATAAGCTTTGCTCCTTTGAGGCGGCGATTAGTCGTTTTGTTTCTTGAATTTCACGAATGACTTGCATAAGCTGTGCATCTCGATTGTTGTCTTTATTGTAAACGTGATTGACAAGCTTGTTCATTTTTTCTTCTTGCTTTGATTCACGCTTATACATATGATTCATCAATAAGTCCATTTTTTCTTTTTGTAGGGCATCTGTTTGAGCTGCGTGATCAATAAGCTCTTGCAGCATTTCTTCTTGTGTACCTTCTTTTACATAAACTTGTTGCATTAATTCATCTAGTTTTTCATCTTTTAAGCGGTTTTGTGTAATTAAGGTAGAGTTTTGATGAATAATTGCTTCGTTTAATTGGGCGAGCATCTCAAGTTTTAACATGAATTCTTCAAAGTTTCGGTCTTCTTCTTTCGCATGTACTTCTTGATTTTGTTTTAACATCGGTACAGGTGGACTGTCTTTTTCTTTTAAAATGATAGGAATTGTTTCTGTAATATCTTCTTGTAAAGTGGCTGCTCGTTCGTGAATTGATTTTAAAAGCTTCATATCATCCATTTTATATATACGAGCATCAGCAGTTTTTGCAATCATATAACCATGTTGTTCTAAAAGTTGACTATATTTTCGAACTATATGTTTCGGGATTCCTGTTTTATTTGTAACATCCTTCGTTTTATATGTCGCCTCCATAACATTTCCTCCCCAAAAAGTATCGTATATACAAATTCCATCTTTTATTTAGACTTCCTTTGAAAAAGAATGTCGGAAGTCTAGAAGTTTTCTACATGATTAGCGAAAAGTTGCATAAAAATGAATGTTTTTGGCGTAAAGGGGAGGAAGGGATAAAATAATGTCTGAAAACATATATGGAGGAAGTTTGTTATAATAGCCTAGGAAAAGAAATTGGGTCGAAAAACGGAGGTACATATATGAAACAATTAAAAGGCATTATCATTTCGATTATTGCTATTCTTTCTATTTTAGTTGCTGTCTATGAAGCGTTTATACCAACAGAACCAAAGAGTAAGAAAGAAGTTACATATGATCAAGTTCTAGAATTTCCAAAAGAACGTTATCCAGAGACGGGGAAACATATAGCAGATGCGATTAAAGAAGGGCATTCTAAAGTATGTACGATTGATCGAAGTGGTGCAGCTGATAGAAGAAAGTTGTCTCTAGCTCCATATCCAGCAAAAAAAGGGTACGATCGTGATGAATGGCCAATGGCAATGTGCAAAGAAGGTGGAAAAGATGCGCATATTGAATATATTAACCCTGCTGATAATAGAGGCGCAGGTTCATGGGTGGGAAATAAGCTAGATAAGTACCCAGATGGGACACGTGTGAAGTTTGAGGTTAAGTAGTAGAAGGGAATGGTGCTTGTGGAATTAACAATTTCCTACTCACAATTAATCGTGATGAATTATGAGGGGGAACAGCCTTATGTAGACTGGACGAATGAAGATTTTGAGAGGGGATACGCTGAAGCAGAAGGAGTAATTGTTTTTGAGGCACTTTCTGATTATACGTGTGAAATTAAAGCAACAGTTGGGAAGCGTATTGAGAAAGAAGAGACAATGAGAACGATATCAGTCCCTTTTAGGGTGGGGGACGAAGGAGTTTTTGTAAGGAGTATTCTTTCTGACAAATTTCCCATTTCAATTCCAAAAGGTGATTATCTGTTGGTACTACAAGCAATACCGCTTGAGGAACCAACAGATGATGAATTGTACAAGATACAATATGAATTGTTTTTTGAAAAGAAAGAGTAAAAAAAAGGCCACGGTATCGTGGCTTTTTCTTTTAAACTTCGTTACAATGAAGAACGGAAGAAGGTGTAAATATACGCCAAGTTTGCGGCGTAATCTTATCATTTATTGGATCGGCTGCTTTTCAACATCGTGCGGATTAAGTTTGGTTATTCTATTTGTGTTTCTTTATATAGAAGAACTAGGAATTGATGATGTGAATAAATTAGCGTAATTGTCAGGAAGTTCATTTTATTTTTATTTGTACCACCTTGTTATTGGCGATGAACGCTAGTTGAAATATAGAATAAGGGTATCCTTTTAAAGGACACTCTTATTTCCTTATGCGTTTGTTTTTAGAAGAGAGCGGGCCTCTTTAGCAGCTTGAACCATATGCTCTAAAGCAGGTATAACTTCTTCTGTTCTTCTTGTTTTTAAACCACAGTCTGGGTTAATCCAGAAGTATTTTGGATCACATACTTTTAAGGATTGTTCTACAATTGTATACATTTCATTTTTACTTGGAACACGAGGGCTATGAATATCATAAACTCCTAAACCGATCCCTTTTTCATATGTTGTATGTTCTAATGTATGAATGAATTCACCATGACTTCTTGATGTTTCGATAGAAATAACATCGGCATCTAATGCACGAATTGCATCTACGATATCTTCGAAGTTACTGTAACACATATGTGTGTGAATTTGTGTTTCATTCGCTACAGAAGAAGTTGCTAGAAGGAATGATTGAACAGCCCATGTAATATATGTGTTCCAATCTTTTTCTTTTAGCGGCATTCCTTCGCGAAGTGCTGGTTCATCGACTTGAATAACACGGATACCGGAAGATTCAAGCAATTTAATTTCATGACGAAGTGCTAATGCAATTTGGTAAGAAACTTCTTTTCGTGAAATATCATTCCGAACGAATGACCAGTTTAGAATGGTCACAGGACCTGTTAACATGCCTTTTACAACTTTATTTGTAAGGCCCTGGGCATATGCGGTTTCTTTAATTGTCATCCCATTAATAAAGGCAACATCACCATAGATTACAGGTGGTTTTACACAGCGGGAACCGTATGATTGAACCCAACCATTCTTAGTGAAAGAGAAACCAGCAAGTCTTTCGCCAAAGTATTCTACCATATCAGTTCGCTCAAATTCACCATGAACGAGCACATCAAGGCCGATTTCTTCTTGATATCGAATCCATTTTTCAGTTTCTTTTTCAATAAATTGTTCATATTGTTCATTTGTAATGTCACCGCTTCGCCATTGTTTACGCGTTTGACGAACTTCAGTAGTTTGCGGGAAGCTACCGATTGTTGTTGTTGGAAGTAGCGGTAACTGTAATGCTTCTTGTTGCAAAGCATAACGTTGTTCAAATGGAAGAGGACGAGAGAAATCTTCTTCTTTAAGAGTTGCTCTTGCTGTTTGTACATCTTCACGATTACGTGCAGCTGAAGATCGAATTGCTTCATGAGCGCTACGGTAAGTAGCTAATTCCGTACTAACACTTTCTGCACCCTCAGAAAGCGCGCGTTTAATAAGTGTAAGTTCTTCTAATTTTTGATTTGCAAATGCAAGGGCATCAAATAGTTCTGTTGATAAGTGTGTTTCTTCCGTTTTATCAATTGGAGTATGTAATAAGCTACATGAAGGCTGAACGATCCACTCTTTCGGTGTAATGTGATCTTGTAATGTTTTAAATAAAGAAAGGACTTCGTCAAGATCAGCTCTCCAAATGTTACGGCCATCTATACAACCGACTGCTAAAATTTTATCGGATGGGAATCCATACTCTAAAACTGTGTTTACATTACCTTCTTTACCGTGAACAAAGTCCAATCCAATGCCGGATACAGGGAATGTAATAATTTCTTCATAGTTCTCTTCTACACTATCAAAATAAGTTTGTAAGATAAGAATTGCATTTGGAACGCTTTTACGAATTGTCGCGTAAAGTTCTTTCGCCTCTGCTATTTCTTCTTTTGTTAAAGATGCAAAAATTGGTTCATCAATTTGGATGAATTTTGCACCAGCTTCGTGTAATTCAGTTAATAGCTGTACATAAGGAACAACTAGTTGATTTAAAATAGTAGCAAATTGCTCTTGTTTATATCCTTTTGCTAATTTTAAGAATGTATAAGGTCCTAATATAACTGGTTTTCCATCAACGCCTAATTCTTGTTTTGCTTCTTCGTATAAGCGAAGTGGTCGATTGTCTTTTAAAGAAATCTTCAATCCTTCTTCATATTCTGGAACAATATAATGATAGTTTGTGTTAAACCATTTTGTCATTTCGGAAGCAACGTGATCTTTAGAGCCACGTGCCATTGCAAAATATACATCAAGATAAGAAGTGAACTCTGAAAAACGAGATGGAATAAAGCCAAGCATGTAGGCTGTGTCCAGCACATGATCATAATATGTAAAGTCGCCAATTGGAACTAAATTGATTCCTTTTTCTTGCTGAGCTTTCACATGTTGAAGACGAATTTCTTTCATTGTTGTTGAAAAGTGCTGCTCATCAATCTTATTTGACCAAAAAGCTTCCAACGTTTTTTTCCATTCTCTGTGTAACCCAATTCGTGGATACCCTAAATTACTTGTTTGAATTGCCATTTAAAATTCCTCCCTAATTGAAAGTAAGCATTTCCGTTTACTCGGAAATGCATGTAACGAAAAGTATAAAGGTACAGAAAATAGCCCTCTCTTCTCGTTCATAACACCTAATCATCATCCGTGAGTCTATCAGTGTTGTTAAAATAGGCAGGTCTCCTGGCTTATGCTTCATATGACTTCTTTCACCTTCCCGTTTTCACAGTGGTATAGAAAAGAAGTCTCTGCACTTACAGTGGCGGGACCGCGTTGGAATTTCACCAAACTTCCCTTTTCAACACGAACTCAGAAATGTCGTGTACCTATTTTCCTTTTGAAAGGAATTTAACAAGCGAATATGATATTGAAACAAATTCTAACATAATTTTTTGAATTTTGTCTACTGTTTTAAAATAAGAATATTTATAAAATCATAATTTTCACCATTATGAAAATTATGATTTTATAAATGGGGTGGAATCAAAGGTTCTATGTTTGTTTTCAACATGAATGATGAGGATTTATGTCTAAATAAGAGAGAAGAAATAATAAAGGGCATAAGGCGGTGGATGGTAGGGAGAATGATCAGTGAGGAAAATCCCCACTGATAAAGTGTCAATTTCCATTCATTCCTATTTCTGAAAGGCGACCAGCACTTGCATCTTTATGGAGTTCATTTAACCAACGTAATTCAACAGTAATATGTTCAATAACACTGTTTAAAATATAAAGCTGTGCACGCGGAACATTTTCCTTGCTATGTTCGTATATGGATTGCATCGTATGTAAATATTGAATTGTGTCATCTCTCTTTTTTTCTAAAATAGGAATGATTGTTTTTTCATCACCAAAGTGAGAGAAGGATAGTGCTGAATAGATTGGTTTATATATTTGGTTTTTTGCCTCGAATTGCTTTAAAAGCAGTGTATGGAAAAATTCTCTTCCAGTTTCAGTTATATGGAAAATTGTCTTATCTGGTCGATTGGTATCTCGTACAACATTTGTAACCGCAATTGCCCCTTGTTTCTCCAATTGTTCAAAGGCGTAATAGAGGGATCCTTTTGCGTATTTAATATAACAATTCATTTGTCGTTCTTTCATTATATGCTGCACTTCATATGGATGTTTATCTCCTTCGAGTAGCAAGCCGAGAATGACTAATTTCATGCTCACGCTGTCTCAACTCCTGTAATATAAACTTTATACATATTATAAACGGTATATCTCTTTATCGAAAGAGATATACCGTTTCATTTTGGTGTGTATTAACTTACCTGTTTCTGTTTTTTCTTTGTTCCCGTTAAGAGACGTTCTTTACCCATCAGTATAATACAGATAATACTTAGAACAGCTGGGATAAGCGCCCAGCAAAATGTATCGGCAATAGATGTCCCAAGTGCTTGTTTAATTCCATCCAATATTTGAGGTGGAATTTTTTCAGTAGCATGTGGTGACAATAAAAAGCTTGTGTCTCCACCTGTTGGTACCATTTTTTCTAATTCTGGAGGGAAAACAGCTTTTAATTTATCAGTGAAAATCTGATTTTGAATCGTACCGAAAATTGTCACACCAAGAGTCATTCCAAGAGAACGGAAGAAAGAGTTTGTTGATGTAGCAGAGCCGCGATCTCTCATTTCTAAATTGTGAATAGAAGACATACTTAAAATAGAGAATGAGAAGCCAACTCCAAGCCCAGTTAGAATCATAAAGGTTGTTACGAGTGTACGTGATGTTTCTAGTGTTAATGTGCCAAGTGAATAAATCCCAAGTACAAAGAAAATTCCAGATACGATCATAATGTTACGGTAACTTGTTCGAGACGCCAATTGTCCACCTACTTGACTTCCGACTACAGAACCGACCATCATTGGTGTTAAAATTAATCCTGCATTAGATGCTGAACCGCCAAGAACGCCTTGGACAAAGATTGGAATGTAAACTGTACAAATAATAAAAGTTGCTCCATAGAAAAAGGCAACACCTTGGCTCGCTGCAAATAAGCGCTTTTTAAATAAATGGAAAGAAATAATTGGCTCTGTTGCTCGTCTTTCTACGAAGAAGAAGATAATAAGCATAATAGCAAAAGTAGCAAATAAGCCAAGAATCATATTAGAATTCCAAGCATATTCCTTACCACCAAGTTCTAGAGCAAACATTAAGCAAACAATGCTTATTACAAGTGTAATGGCACCAGCCCAATCGATTTTTTGTTTTCTATATTGTAGAGATTCTTTGTAGTACTTCGAGATGAAGAAGAAGGAAATAAGCCCTAATGGAATATTGATATAAAAGACCCAGTGCCAACTTATATAATCAGTAATATAAGCCCCTAATAAAGGACCGAATACGCTTGATGTTCCAAAAACTGCTCCAAATAGTCCAGTCATTTTCCCTCGTTTTTCCGGCGGGAATATATCATACATGATTGTGAATGCAATTGGCATTAAAGCGCCGCCACCAATTCCTTGAATCGCTCTGTAGATACTTAACTGTTCAATACTTGCTGCTGTACCGCAAAGAATAGAACCAAGCAAAAAGAGAAGCAATCCACCGATATAAAAACGTTTACGTCCATACATATCAGATAATTTCCCGAAAATCGGCATCCCTGCCATTGTTGCTACCATATAAGCTGATGTGACCCAAACAAATTTATCAAATCCTCCTAGGTCTCCAACAATTGTCGCCATGGCAGTGGCAACGATTGTATTATCCATTGCTGCCATTAAAATACCAAGTAACAATCCAGCAACAACAAACTTTGTTTTACTTCCTTTGTTTTGAGATGCTTGTTCTTGCAAACATACCCCTCCTTTTATATAAGATCAACTGTTCTGTAGGAAAATCTTATTAGTAGTTCGTACTTTAGCATGTCTTTATGTAGGACTATAATTTCACTATTCCTTTTATAAGAGAAGATAGTGCCATAAAGAATAGAAAGCATAAATCATATTATAGTCAAATTTGACTAAAAGGCAAATTTTTTTATTTTATCCCGCTATTTTGGGGCAGTAATATTCCCACCTCAAGATTTAGCGAAAGCTCAGAGGTTAGGTGAGAGCTAATAATCAGTGGGGATGAAGAAAATCTCTACTGAATTAAAGTTTCACTTTATAGCTTTTAATATTGAAGAAACAAAAGGAATCTAGCGAATGAAGGAGTGTATAGCTATTTAAAATGGTTTTTTAATCACGTCGTCGAATAAGATAAAGAAGAAAGATAAAAATGTTGAAGACGTGTATTTTTATTGGAATAAATAGGGGAATGTTTTAAGGTGAACGAATTGGAGAAGGGTAGTTTATTATTTAGGAGAGCAGAATAAATTTGTACAGATAATACCATCTGGAATGAGGTGAATTGTGATTGTGAAAATGTGGGAAATAAGTCTAGATAAAGAATTGTTTCCGTTATCTTTACAACCTGTTATGTGGATGGAAGGTGGTTCTAAAGAAGTTACGAGCAAACAGTCCAATCCAAATGTAGCGGTAACATTACAAATTCGCAGTAAAAAAGAAAAGTGTTTTTCACAAGAAGTTGTTTATGATGTACATGAAATTCTTTTTATTCAATTAGAAGTTGAAAACATAGGAAGCGAAGAAATTTCTCGCGTAATCGTTAGTCATATGATTCGTGATCATTTTGCATATATCCCTAATACATTACAAACGAGTAAAGGGACGGGAGAGTTTTTATTCCAACTTGTAAGGTGGAGGATTGATGAATTACTACCAGGTGAAAAAGCTCAATTAATCTGTCAGGTGAAAGCATCACGTATACAAATCCCGTCTCATATTTCGTTACGTGCTACATACACATTTCAGCAGAAGGGCCGATTATATGGACCACTTCAAACAAAAGAAGCAATATTGATACAACAATAAAAAGGAGCCCCGGGAAGTGGGTTCCTTTTTTAATGCAAATTATGCTTCTTTAGTAATTCTTTTTGTTCCAAGCCTTTTTTTCCTACATAGTTATTTTTATATCCGAAGTATAAAATAAATAAGAAAGAAGCAACATTTATGATAGCATCAATTTGGTCATTTGTAATAAAAGAAAGCCCGAATGATTCAAATAATAGTTTTAATGATAAGAGAAATCCGGCTAAAAAACGAATGACGTCTTTTCTCTTTGTAACATCTTTTTCTCCTTTCGGTAATGGATATATATTATATAAATACAAATTGAAAGACCGACATAAAACCTTTTTTTAGGTGGTAGAGAGCATCTGGCCATGCAGACCCTTTTCCTGCCCCATGCCAATTTAAAACAAAGAGAGAAAACAAGTAGCGGTCACTTTTCGTTCTTCATAGCATCGATTTATATGTTGGAAAATCAAAATAGATATATACTATATATATGAAATAGAAAAGAAAATGAATACAAGTTTAAGAGAGAAAATGTACGAAAAATACGTACATTTTTGTTTTGTAAAAAAATATTATTGATATAGAAGCATACAGTATGATTAGTAATGCAAGATGTATAGATGCTCAATCCTTTTTGCTTTACTTATAATTTATATTATATAAAAGGTATTCAGTTATTATTTTAGACGGTAACTTATCCAGGAGAGCGAAAATCATTAGAAGAGCTATGAAATAAAGTGAGAACTCAATCGTATAACATAGAGATTTAAAAAATAGAGAATTATAAAAGTTTCTTCGTAACAATTTCATCTCTTTTGTTACAAAAAAATGATATTTTGTAACAAAAGTCTTTAAAAATAGATTTAAACATCATATAATTGTAATGGATGTGTCAATACATTTTGCACAATGTTTTTTTATTTAAAAGTGTAGGGAAAACAATCTCTACACTTTTCCTTTTGAGGGAACAAAAAGAATATTTGTAAATTGTTGCAAGTAAACCTTTACACTGTGTAAAATGAACAAGAAAAGATTGATAGAAAGAGAGAAGGGGAATGGTAGAATGATAGACGTGAGGAGCCGACGATCACCTTTGATCAGGTGGCTAGTTATAATTGCTATTGCAATTAGTGCTATCGCGGCGGGGTTTTTCATATTTCAATCCTTTACATCACCTGCAAGAGCTGTAGCCACTCAGGTAAACCCAATCCAGCTTGCTAGTGAACAGGTAAAAGTTGAGTTGGATAAAAAAGCACCGGTGAAATTTAATGGGGAAGTACGCAAAGTTGCATACTTAACTTTTGATGATGGGCCGAGTGAATTTCAAAAAGAAATTTTAGATATCTTAAAGAAAAATGAAATAAAAGGAACATTTTTCATGATTGGTGGAAACATCCCTTCTCATACAGAGAGTGTGAAACGTTTAGTAAAGGAAGGACATTATCCAGGTGTTCATAGCATGACACATGATTATGCCAAACTGTATAAACAAGGACAGTTTGTAGAAGAGATGAAACAAGCGCAGAAAATTGTGAAAGATGTTACAGGGATGGAACCTAAGCTTGTTCGTTGCCCGTACGGAAGTATGCCAGGGCTTAATCAAGCATTGCGGGACCAAATGGCAACAGTAAATATGAAAGAATGGGACTGGACTATTGATTCTTTAGATTGGAAATTACCAGGGAATCCGAATGGTGTAGTACAAAATGTCATTTCAGGGGCTAAACAAGAACGTGAAGTCATTTTAATGCATGAAAAAAAACAAACTGTACAAGCATTGCAAACAATTATTGATGATCTTCGTAAAAAAGGGTATGAGTTTGAAGTGTATGAAGAAGCTGCTCATTTTCCATTAAATTTTTGGCATGATGATCGTATATAAGTAGGAGGAAAAAAAGTTGAAATATAATAAAATAGCAATTGTAGCGGCTTTATCTATGACATTATTAGCTGGTTGTTTCGGACCAAAACCAGAAGAGGAATTATATGTAGCATTTGAAAATGCTGCGAAGCAAGAAAAGCCAATGTTTGAAGACGCGAAAAAATTAGAGGCATTAGAAAAAGAAGGCCAAACATTATACGGTCAAATCGTGCAAGAAGGAAAAGATAATAATCAAGCTGCGAAAGAAAAATTAGATCAAGCAATGAAAAATACAGCAGAACGTGGAAAAGTAATTGATAAAGAAAAAGAAGCATTAAACAAAGCACAAGAAGAAGTGAAATCGGTTGATAAATATGTGAAAAAAATCGAGAATGGTAAGTTAAAAGAACAAGCAGACAAAGTAAAGAATACTTACGAAAAACGATATGAGTCTTTTAAGAAGATGTATGACAACTATAGTAAATCATTAAAGTTAGAAAAAGAATTATTCACAATGCTTCAAGATAAAGGAGCAAAATTAAAAGATATTAGTGAGAAAGTAAAAACGGTGAACCAATCTTATAAAGATATTGATGCTGAAAAAGATAAGTTCAACGAATATACAAAATCATATAATACAGAAAAAGTAGCATTTTATAAACAAGCGAACATTAAAATAAAAGAAGAGAAGAAATAAAGCAGGTTGGCCATTATGGCCAAGCCTGCTTTATTTCTTTGTATACGTACGCCGATACCAAGGAATTGGTTCGCTTAATTTTTTTTCCTGTTTTAGCGCTTCCGGCCCAATAAAATCTTGAAGCGTTTTTTTTGCTACTACTAAAGAAAGAGTTGTTTTGGGGTTTCTATAGGAAGATTCAAGGCTACCGAGATGTGGGAGAGTACTGAAATCATCTTTTGTAGGAGGGATATGGAAAAAATAGTCACCTAACCGAACGAGAACATCTGATTGTTGCTGACTAAAACGTGGATTCCTAGAGAAATGTAATCCTTCTTTTATTGCTTTCTTTTCACTAATTAAACGTTCTAAAGCAATCTTTTTCAACCAATATAAATATTTAGGATTTGTAGCAGCTTTGGCATGCCGGTTCACAATGAAAATAGATTGAGCTAATTGATCAATAGAATATTGTTTGTGTGATTGAGACTGTGGTTGTGAAGGTTTCATAGTGGGACCCCTTTCTAGTTTTTCAATATTATAGCATAAATAAAAGTAGTTTTTATTATATACAAAAAATGATTGTATACATTTTCAATATTAAAGCAATATTGTTACAAAAAACAACTATTTTGTATAATAGTGATAGGAATGATTTCTAGAAATTTGATAATGAAAGAGTGAGAAGTGTGAAAGATATATTGAAACAGCAATATGCCATTATTGATATTGGTTCAAATACAATGCGATTGGTGATTTATGAAAAACAAAATGGAGGCTTTTATAAGGAAGTTGAAAATACAAAGGTTGTTGCACGATTAAGAAATTATCTAATAGATGGTGTGTTAATACAAGAAGGGATGGATATACTGCTGCAAACATTACTTCAATTTCAAGAAAGTACAAGGTTTCACGGATTACATAATGTGCTTTGTGTTGCGACAGCAACAATTAGACAAGCAAAGAATCAAGAAGAAATAAAAAAACTTGTAGAAGGAAAAACTGATTTTGTGCTTAGGGTATTATCTGAATATGAAGAAGCACGCTATGGTTACTTAGCTGTGATGAATTCAACTTCTTTTACAGAAGGAGTTACTGTCGACATAGGTGGGGGAAGTACAGAGGTTACATATTTTCGGGACCGAGAAATTGTAGAATATTATAGCTTTCCTTTTGGAGCGCTTTCTTTAAAACAACAATTTATTCATCGTGAGACACCAACCACAGAAGAATTAGAAGAATTAAGAAGATATCTATGGTATCAATTTCAAACGTTACCTTGGTTAAAGGAAAAAAGACTACCCCTTATTGCTATAGGTGGGAGTGCTCGAAATATGGTGAAAATTCATCAAAATGCAATTTCTTATCCGATAGCAGGTTTGCATTTATATAAAATGAAGGAAGCAGATATAAGGGATGTAAGAGAGGAACTAGAAAGTCTTTCTTTTACAGAATTACAGAAGTTAGATGGGTTAGCAAAAGATCGAGCTGATACAATTATTCCAGCGATAGAAGTATTTTATATGCTAACAAATATTATACAAGCCCCATCATTTGTATTAAGCAGAAAAGGGTTACGAGAAGGTATTTTCTATGAGGAACTTACAAAAAAATTAGGTATTTCTTATTATCCAAATGTAGTAGAGGAAAGTTTACACTTATTGTCCTATGAATATGAAATGGATATGAAATTTGTCGTTCAACTTATTAAGCAAGGAACGTTAATTTGTACACAACTTGAAGAGTCTGAAATTATTTCTTTTTCAGAAAAAGATTGGGGTATATTTTATCAAGCTGCCAAAGTATTTAATATCGGGAAATACATAGATACAGAAGCAAGCCGTCTGCATACATTCTATTTATTGGCGAATAAAACAATCGACGGCATGATGCATAAAGAACGTATTAGACTTGCACTCATCGCATCTTATAAGTCGAAAATGCTATTTAAACAGCACTTAACACCATTTGAAGGTTGGTTTGATAAGAGTGAACAGAAAAAAATTCGATTGTTAGGGGCAGTTTTACAATTTTCAGCTGCTTTAAATGTGAGACAAAGGGCGCTTATTGAAAAGATTAACGTAGAAAAAAATAAAGAGAAGCTTGTATTCCACATTGTTTGTAAACAATCAGCTTTAGCAGAAAAGGTACAAGCAGAAAAGCAGAAAAAGCAGTTAGAAAAAGCATTGAAGATGAATATTGATTTAATATTTGAAGAGGAATATTAAGTTGTACGGATGTCTTTACAAAAGTTTTACACTTCGATAAATTGGAATTTGTTACAATAAATGTAACTAAATTATATTGAAAAAGTTTCAAGGGAAGTGTGAGGGGAAATGGAATTGGAATTGATGAAGGAAAGCTTTGTAAATTTGAATGATACTGCTTACTATAATAACCGTGAATTAAGCTGGCTTGCTTTTAATGAACGTGTGTTACAAGAGGCACAAGATGAAAGTAATCCACTTTTAGAAAGATTAAAGTTTATTAGTATTTTCAGTTCAAATTTGGATGAATTTTTTATGGTACGTGTTGCTGGATTAAAAGATCAAGTAAAAGCGGGCTTCAATCAACCAGAAAATAAGGCTGGATTAACACCAAAACAGCAGCTAAATAAAATTGCTACGAAAGCTCATGAATTGATGACAGTTCAGTATAATACATTTAAAAATACTGTGCTGCCAGCGCTTGGAATGGAAGGTATTGAGCCGTTAACATTTCAAGATTTAACGAAAGAGCAACGTGAGTTTATTGAAGAATATTTTGATGAACAAATTTTTCCAGTCTTAACACCTGTAGCGATAGATGCATATCGTCCGTTTCCGATGCTTTTAAATAAAAGTTTAAACTTAGCTACTATTCTCTATGATGAGAAACAGGTAGAGGAAGAGAACAGAACAAAGCTTGGTATTGTCCAAGTGCCTTCATTACTCGAGCGTTTTATTTTTTTGCCAAGTGAAGATCAAAAACATAAATTTATTTTATTAGAAGACGTAATTAGTAGTTTTACTCATAAATTATTTACAGGATATAAAGTATCCTCGGTCACTCGTTTTCGTATTACGCGTAATGCGGATTTGACAATACATGAAGAGGGTGCACGTGATTTATTGAAAGTAATTGAAAAAGAGTTAAAAAAACGTAAGTGGGGGACGGCTGTTCGTTTGGAAATTGGAAAAGAACACGTAGATGAAAGAGTTTTAGCTTTATTATATGAAGTGTTAGAGGTAAAGGATGAAGATGTATATATGATGGAGGGACCATTAGATTTAACATGTTTATTTTCCTTATACAAAAAATTAGCACCTTTATATGAACATCTTGTTTATCCAGCTCTTATTCCGCAACCGCCTCAAGATTTAGACGATGAAGAAGATGTATTTGAGAAAGCAATTGAGCACGATATTTTATTGCATCATCCATTTGAATCTTTTCAGCCAGTTGTTGATTTTGTGCGTGATGCGGCAGATGACCCGAATGTGCTGGCTATAAAACAAACGTTATATCGTGTAAGTGGAGATTCTCCGATTATTCAGGCATTAAAGACCGCAGCAGAGAAGGGGAAACAAGTAACAGTGCTTGTTGAATTAAAGGCTCGTTTTGATGAAGAAAATAATGTCCATTGGGCAAAGGAACTTGAACAAGCGGGTTGCCACGTTATTTATGGTGTAAGTCATTTGAAAACACATAGTAAAATTACACTTGTTGTACGAAGAAAAAACGGAAAAATTGAAAGATTTGTACATTTAGGGACAGGAAACTATAATGATGCGACTGCAAAGCTATATACAGATTTTGGCTATATTACATCCCGGAAAGATTTTGGAGTAGATGCAACAAATTTCTTTAATTATTTGAGCGGTTATACAACGAAACCTCATTTTCATCATTTGTCAGTGGCACCTTTTGATATACGCCAGCAATTTATGGAGCTAATAGATGAAGAGATTCGCTATCATAAGCAATATGGTAATGGACACATTATTGCTAAGATGAATTCATTAACAGATAAACCGTTGATTCAAAAGTTGTATGAGGCATCGCAGGCTGGAGTGAAGGTGGAACTTATCGTGAGAGGAACATGTTGCTTACGCCCTGGTATTCAAAATGTAAGTGAAAATATTAGGGTGATTAGTCTCGTTGGGCGCTACTTAGAACACAGCCGTATTTATTATTTCCATCATAATGGAGATGAAAAAATTTATTTATCTTCCGCTGACTGGATGACAAGGAATATGGAAAAGCGAGTAGAAATATCTTTTCCAATTCTAGGCCTTGAACTGAAGGCAAGAATAAACGCAATATTACAGCTTGTTTTAGAAGATAATGTAAAAACGCGTGAACAAAACAAAGATGGTGAATACTATTATGTAATCAATAATAGTTCGCAAGAGATTGATAGCCAAGTGAAATTATTTAAGATGGCTTATCAAAATACTGATGTAGAGTAATGTTTTGTATATATGAAATAGTTAATAATAACTTATGAGTAAGTATCTAGTACTAAGATTATAAGGATATTATATATGAATACAAATTGAAAAAAACGACATAACTCCTTTTTTTAGGTGGGAGAGAGCATCCAGCTATGCATAGGAGCGGTCAATCCCACTTCCTGCTCCATGCAACGATAAAACAAAGAGAGAAAACGAATGCAGATCACTTTTTGTTCTGTATAGTAGCGGATTATATATTGGAAAATCAAAATGGGTTCATATAGAAAAATGATCAAATAAAATTTCAATTAATAGAAATGAATGAAAAAAGCCTCTTATATAAATAAGGGGCCTTTTCATAGTTTTTGTTTATATCAATAATAATACGGCTGGCATGGCCCTCCGTAACAAGGAAACGGTGTTGGCGGATATGGAGGATAGTAAGATGGTCTAGGGCCGAATGCTAATGCTCCGCCAAGTAAGCCGCCAGCAAGTCCTGCTAAGAATGGAACACCGAAGAAGGGTAAGAAGCGTGAGTCACTTACTGGGCCAATGGGTCCTGAACGAACTAGATAGGGCTGAGGATATGGGTACATGTAAAAACCTCCTTTATTGGACTCATTGTTATCATATGGTGAAAAAGCATGGATGAGCGAGTACAAGAAAGGATATATGAGAAAATAGGCAATTATAGGTTACAGGTGCTGAAGGGTGAATACTGTAATTTCAGGCCTGGACAAAAAACGAAATGGAACACGTGTCCTTCCAAGACCGCGATTTACATAAAGGAGTAATTCTTGAATATGATAAAATCCCTCAATGTAATGTTTTGCTAGTGCTGGGGTAATGATCGCTCCTAAAAAGGGAAGTTGTACTTGTCCACCATGACTATGTCCAGAAAGTTGGAGGTTTACTGGGAAGTTTGCAATTTTAGGTGCTATATCAGGTTCATGTACGAGCACAATTGTATATAGCTCTTTTTGCACATGGTGTAATGTTACCTCGATTTCTGGTTTGCCAAGAAGCATGTCATCGATTCCGAAAATAGAAATTTCACTATTATCGAATAAACGAATACGTTTTTCGGTATTTTGTAATACTTCAAAACCTGCATCACTCATAATTTGACTATAGTATTCGGTTCCATACCCACCATGATCATGGTTTCCATAGATTGCAAATTTACCAAAGGGTGCACGAATATTTCGCAAAATTGAAGAAACAAAAGGAGTTTCGCTATATGTTTGGTAGTCATCGATTAAATCACCAGTAAAAAGGACAATATCAGGCGCAGCACTATTTATTTTTGAAACGATTGTTGAAAGGTGCTGGAGAGAAAAATAGTATCCTAAATGTAAATCACTAAATTGGACGATTTTCATACCGTGAAAGTTTTTGGGAATAAGTGGAGAACGAAGGGTATGATGTGTGAAAGAAAGAAAGTTCGGCTCTATATATTTTGCATAGTAATAGCCGAGACCAGCTGTAATACAAGTATAGAGACAAGTGCGTATTCCTGTTTTTATAAAGTTTCTTCTCGTTATTTGTTTCATAGGAATATGAGCGAACCTATAGTATACAAAAGGAAGTTTATAAGATATACAGGCAAATCATTATAGGTCACTTGGCTCTCCTTTCCATTTATTTCTTGTTCTAGAATTATATTTTGAGATATCGAAAAGTAGTATATATAAATACAAATTGAAAAACCGACAAAAACCTAATCTTTAGGTGGGAGAGAGCATCCGGCCATGCATAGAGGCAGTCAGATTTTTTTCCTGCCCCATGCTAAGTGAAAACAAAGAGAGAAAACAAGTGCGGGTCACTTTTTGTTCTGCATAGCAGTGGATTATATGTCGAAAAACCAAAATGGATTTATATAGATTATAAGAAATATGGCAATGAAAGTGATTTACTTATCTAAAGATATCAGAAAAATTTAAAAATATAAAGATTTCTATGAAATAAAGTGGTAAAATGAATGTGTATTCATTTTTAGGGAGGGGAAATTTTGAAAGAAAAAGTAGCGATTATAACAGGTGGTTCAAGCGGAATGGGAAAAGGGATGGCAGCTCGTTTTGCAAAGGAAGGAGCACGCGTTGTTATTACAGGGCGTACACAAGAAAAGCTGGAAGAAGCGAAAAAGGAGATTGAGCAATTTTCAGGACAAGTATTGACAGTACAAATGGATGTTCGAAATATAGAAGATATAAAAAATATGATTGAATATGTTGATGAAAAATTTGGACGCATTGATATTTTAGTAAATAATGCAGCAGGTAATTTTATTTGTCCTGCGGAAGATTTATCGATTAATGGTTGGAATGCGGTTATTAATATTGTGCTTAACGGAACTTTTTATTGTAGTCAAGCAGTAGGGAAGTATTGGATTGAGAAGGGCATAAAAGGAAATATCATTAATATGGTAGCAACGTATGCATGGGATGCAGGACCGGGTGTCATTCATTCTGCTGCGGCGAAAGCAGGTGTGTTGGCAATGACAAAAACGCTCGCTGTTGAGTGGGGGCGTAAATATGGTATTCGCGTCAATGCAATTGCTCCTGGACCAATTGAACGAACAGGTGGTGCGGATAAATTATGGATTTCAGAAGAGGCAGCCAATCGTACACTGCAAAGCGTCCCGCTTGGTCGGCTTGGTACGCCAGAAGAAATTGCGGGTTTAGCTTTTTATTTATGCTCTGATGAGGCAGCGTACATAAATGGAACGTGTATGACAATGGATGGTGGACAGCATTTGCATCAGTATCCATTTTAAAGGGATTATATAAAGTGAAACGTGGGGATTACTGCCCATGAATGTGAGGTAAAATGTGACGGATTTGTGACATATGAAAGAAAAGTGTTTACAACAGGTGTTTTATAAGGTATATTTAAGACCTCTTTTTTCTTCATAGTAGAATTGCTAATTCCCCTTAGCATTTTACCCCTCTAATCCCTTCAGGAAAACTGAAGGGATTTTTTATTATTTTTCTATACATACCGTGTTATAATTTTTGAAAAGTAAAGGGAGGGAAACATTTTGGTAGATGCATTAGATGTGATGAGTAATTTAGATAAAGTCCTTCCTTATTATCAAGCTATTTTTAGTGCTGATGAGCATACAGTAATTGGATATGAGGTAGTAGGACGTATCCAAACGGAAGAAGGGATACAAAGTCTTTCTTCTTTTTTTCATGATGATTCCATTCCAGGTGAATTTCAACTAGAGGCGGATAATGTCATAGTAGAAAAAGCATTAGAACGTTACTTGGAAACAGATCAAAAATTTTTATTGTTTATACATCGGGGTGCGAACATATTAATGAATGATGAAGATGAAAGTTTACTTCATTTGCTGTTAATGTATGAAAAAAAAGGATTGAACTTAGGGAATATCGTTTTAGAAATAACAGAGCATGATTGTAAGGAAGATATAGAACAATTTAATCACTTACTTATGTATTACCGTACATATGGCATTCAAATTTCAATTAATAAAGTAGGGACAGGTACGAGTAATCTAGAACGAATTAGTGTGCTGGCACCTGATATTTTAAAGGTGGACTTAACGAATTTAAGACAAACTGCACTTTTACAATCTTATCAAGATATTTTATATTCTTTGTCTTTATTAGCAAGAAGAATTGGTGCGACATTATTATATGAAGAAATTGATGCTTTTTACCAACTGCAATACGCTTGGAAAAATGGTGGAAGATATTATCAAGGGGATTATTTAAAAAAATGTTTACCTGATTTTATTGAAGCGGATATTTTAAAAGAACGTCTTGGTAATGAATGTCATCAATTTATTCAACATGAAAAGAAAAAACTACAAAAAATTTATCAATTAACGGAAACATTGCGTAATCAAGTTGGGAATGTTTTATCTAAGCAGAAAAAGAATGAAGACGTTAATGATTGGTTATTGCATTTTAGTCAACATGTATCGCATTATAGTTTTCGAATCTTTATTTGTAATGAAGACGGCTTTCAGCAATCAGGAAACATTATGAAAAAAGATGGTGAATGGATTGTTATGCCAGAGTATTATATGAAAAATTGGAGCTGGCGTCCGTATTTTTTAGAAAATATAATGAAAATGAGATTTGAAAATAAAGCAAGACTCTCTGATTTATATGCAGATATAGAAACAGGAGAGATGGTACGAACGTTTTCCTTTCCAATTGACGATGAACATTTTTTATTTATTGATTTGTCCTATGAATTTTTATACGAAGAAGATGTTTTATTTTAATGCACGAAGCAATTCGTGCATTTTTTTGTTTGTTTTTAGCATAAATTGGTAATAGTGAAAAAGATGGCAAAAATGCTGTCTATCATTGTAAAGATTTTACGAACGAAACCATCCCTTTCTTTACATAATCATTGTTACAATGAATACTACAAAGACAAGCTCTGTTAAAGGAAGGTGAGAAAATGAGAAAATATGGAATTTGGTTTGTTCTATTTTTATGTGTTGCCTTTCTAGTTGGGTATAGTGTTACAACGGTTCTTGGTAAAGAAGAAATAAAAGTGGATCGAAAAGAAGTGTTTACAACCATTCAAAAGGGATATGAGGTACAATTTTCAATTCGTGGGAAGCATTTATCAATGGGGAAGATGTATGATGCACTATCACCTTATTTTACAAATAACTTTCTTCAAGTTTTTACAGATGAAAATAGTAACGGTGACAAACAAAGTGGTGAACATTTACTTCCTACAAAAGAAGCTCCTTTTTCTTTTACTTCTCAAACAAAGTTAGCATTTGACGAAGAACATGGGCTTTTATACGTATATGAATGGGTGAAAAATGAACAATATCAAATTATCACGTTGCAAAAGGAAGAAGGGAAATGGAAATTAGCTGGTTATCATGAGAGTCAGGAGCTTTTAATAGAAATGAAAAAATTACAAGAGTTGAAAGAACAGGAATAGGTGAATCATTGCCTATTCCTGTTCTAGATTTAGTAACTGTTGTAATTTTTCAATTTGAAAACCAGAGACAACTTCCCCATCAATGACAACGGTTGGAGTTGAGTATGAGTTATAGTCATATAAAAGACGGTCGCGAGCAGCGGAATCCTTTTTGACATCAAATTCTTTGTATGTTATGTTGTTGTGTTTTAAGAATTCTTTTACAATGGTACATGGTGGGCAATCTGGTTGTGTATAAACCTCTATTTTTTTCATTATAAATCCTCCTCTTTTTCTGCTTTTTATTATATTCCGCAGCTACAAAAACCGCAATAAAGGAAAAAAAAGATTTCCTTTCCGCTTTTTACTTCTTTTTTCGACAAATTTTAGTTGAGTTTCTCGTCAAGAAGCTTTATCCTAGAGTGTGGAACATTTTTTCTGTTATGACGGATAGAATGAGTATAGCTGTAAAACCTATTGGTAGGAAGATTAGAGAAAGGGGAGATTTCATGTCTCTACTCCAAGGAATTTTAACTCGACTTGTTAGTCTACAAGAACAAGCTGAAAGCGGTGAAGTAGCACAACGCTATTTTGAAGTGAACGGTGAACGCAAATGTAGCGTGAAATTTTTCGATAAAAGTGAAATGTATGAGTTAGAAGTGTATCAGCAAGGCGAAAAGCCACAAGTGTATCAATTCGATAACATTGATATGGTTGCAATTGAGATCTACGATATTATTTCTTGATACATACAAAAAAGGTACCGCGAGAAGCGGTACCTTTTTTGGTGATTTTAATAATAACTTCATTCTTCATTAATGGGTAGTAAGAGGATAAGGAATTAAAGAAGATATGTGGAGATAACGATTTGTAAAAGCTTGATGGAAGTTTCACTTTATATGTATAAGATTTTTTGGTTCTTCCTACACTGGTATTAAAAGTTTGAAGGGAATGTGGAGTGTGGAACGATTACCAATTGTTGTTTGTCCAAAATGTCATATGTCATTTGAAATTGATCATGTGCTAACAGCTCAGTCTAATCAGAATGTAATTTATACTTGTCCAGCATGTAAGTATTCCATCCGAAATATAGAAACAAGTAAAGGATAATAAAGTCATATTTTCCTCTTTTGTCCCATACAATGAGAATGCAAAAAGTCTGTCTAATCGAAGGGACGTGACTATGTGGACGGTGAGCATCCATTTTATAATGTATCAGAGAGAAATATGAATTTTGAAACGGTTTTCTCACGCATCTGTAATTTTATTAAAAGAGATCCACGCAATTTATATCGACTGTCTATTGGAACTGATTCACAAGCACATCAAAAAGATACTCGTTTTATTACGGCAGTGCACATTCATCGTGTTGGGAAAGGAGCATGGGGATGTTTAAAACATAAAGCAGTACATAAAAGACCACCTACCTTACGTGAGAAAATATATTTAGAAACACAGTTTAGTCAAGAAGTCGCCTGTTTGTTTACACCGGAACATATAAGGCGGATATGGGAGATTTTACATCCATACGCTCATGAAGGAGCTGGATTTGTAATGGAAATTCACTTGGATATAGGAAATAATGGATTAACAAAAGAATTTATTTCGGATATGACAATGAAGGTGAAGGCGATGGGGCTGACTGCAAAAATTAAACCTGATGCTTATGCAGCTTTTAGTTATGCAAATCGATATACAAAGTGAAAAACTGAATTTTTTATCTATTAAACTAAGCGAATATTTTATATAATAAATAATAAGAAAAAAGCATAAGGAGAGGAGTATATGCAGACGGAAGTTACTTTAACAAACGAAGAAAAAAGCTTGCTGTTAGATATTTTATTTCGTCAAAACTACGCTACTGAAATTCTAGCTGTTGAGCTTACAGATATTGAAATTGGTTTAAAAAAAGCTGATATTTCCCAATATAGAAGAATTACAAGGTTATTTAATCGATTAAAAAATGAAGGATACTAAGAGCTACCAGAAAGGTAGTCTTTTTTTTGTGTTCTATGGTAAAATGAACTGTGTATCATTATTTTTTGTTGTAATAAATAAGGACAAAATAATAATATGAAAACGCTATCATAAGATATGAGTAGAAATGGGAAATAAAGTGAAACTTTTAGCCGTGGATATGATTAACTTCGAACAGTAAGGTTCTTATGAATAGTCTATTGGAGATCATGTTAGCAGGAAAAAGGGAGAAAAAGTGGGGGATATAAAATGATTAGTATTCCGAAAGATGAGTTTCAACAAGTTCTTGTAAAGGATTTAATGATTTCATCAGAAAAAGTTGCACATGTTCAAATTGGAAATAGCTTAGAACATGCTTTACTTGTTCTTGTAAAGTCTGGATATTCTGCGATTCCTGTTTTAGATCCCATGTATAAATTGCATGGATTAATAAGTACTGCGATGATTTTGGATGGTATTTTAGGGTTAGAACGCATTGAATTTGAAAAGCTTGAGGATATGAAAGTGGAGAATGTAATGAAAAAGGACATTCCGAATCTTGGACTTGAAGATTCATTTGCTAAAGCGTTAGAAATGACAATTGATCATCCATTTATTTGTGCTGTAAACAATGACGGGTACTTTGAAGGAATTTTAACAAGGCGTGCTATTTTAAAATTGTTGAACAAAAAAGTAAGACAGTATAATCGATAAAGAAGGGTAAGCGACTTCGAATAAAAAAGAAGTCGCTTTTTTATCATGCGTCTCTTTTCCATTGTGTATAGGGAACAGCGTCAACAAGTATAAAAGGTTAAGTGAAATGTCAATTTATCCAAGCTTCTTGAAAATAAAAATTAAATATCGCATGTTAGAGAATAGTGCAACATATATATTGAGCTTAGATGTAAGATAAGGAAAGAGGGAGAAAGTTGCAAATTGATGATTTTCAAATGATGGTTGTTTTAGCACAGGAATCCAATATGAGAAAAGCTGCGGAGCGCTTATTCGTTTCACAACCTGCACTCAGTCAACGATTACAATCAATGGAAAAACAGTGGGGAATGAAATTTTTTATCCGTTCTCAAAAAGGCCTGACAATTACACCAGAAGGGGAAAAAGTGGCCAATTATGCGAAAGATATGTTGCAAAGGGAAGAGGCAATTAAAAGTGAATTAGCAATCTATCGTACGGAAACATATGGGACATTAAAGATAGCTGTGGCATCTGTGATTGGACAATATTGGTTACCACCTGTTTTAAAGCGGTTTGTACAAAAATATCCATTTGTTAAAATTTCCCTTTTCACGGGATGGAGTAGTGAAGTACAGAAGCAATTCTATGAAGGGGATGTTCATGTAGCTATACTACGAGGGAAACAAGAATATAAAGGGTATAAACAGCAATTATTTGAGGATGAGCTGTATTTAGTTGACACAGAAATTAAAGATATTTCTATGTTGAAAGATACAAACAGACCGTTTATACAATTTAAAAGCGATTCCACATACTATGGACAAATACAAAATTGGTGGTATAGTTTATTTTCTAATCCTCCTAAACGAACGATTGTAGTGGATCAAATTGAAACATGTAAGCAGCTCGTTTTAAATGGAATTGGTTATGCGCTGTTGCCTTCTACTGTGTTAAAAGAAGTAAGAGAAAAGACATATAAAACGCCTGTTCAATTGACTCGAGAAACGTGGTTATTGACAAGCGATTCTGCAAGGCAACTTAAGCAAGTGCAAGCATTTTTAGATATTATAGAAGAAATTCAAATGGAAAAATAAGATTATTGTCTTGCTAGTAGCTCTTTCGTTTGGTAGAGTAACATTATAAATGGATTTAGGAGGCAACAAGCATGAAAATGATGGATGCAAACGAAATTATTTCGTTTATTCAAAAAAGCGAGAAGAAAACTCCTGTAAAGGTATACATAAAAGGGGATTTAAAAGAAGTAACATTCCCTGAAACAGTACAAGCATTTGTAAATAAAAAATCTGGTGTTTTATTTGGAGAATGGTCTGAGATTAAGACAATTCTTGAAGACAATAAAAAGCACGTTGTAGATTACGTTGTTGAAAACGACCGTCGTAATTCTGCTATTCCAATGCTTGATTTAAAAGGTATTAAAGCTCGTATTGAACCAGGTGCAATTATTCGTGACCATGTTGAAATCGGTGATAATGCAGTTATTATGATGAATGCAACGATTAATATCGGTGCAGTAATCGGTGAAGCTTCAATGATTGATATGAATGCAGTGCTTGGCGGACGTGCTACAGTAGGTAAAAACTGTCACGTTGGTGCTGGGGCAGTACTTGCAGGTGTGATCGAACCACCTTCTGCAAAACCAGTTATCGTTGAAGATGACGTTGTAATTGGTGCAAATGTAGTTGTCCTAGAAGGTGTTACAGTTGGTAAAGGCGCGGTTGTTGCAGCAGGTGCAGTTGTAACGGAAGATGTACCGCCATATACAGTGGTTGCAGGAACACCAGCTCGTGTTATTAAAGAAATTGATGAGAAGACAAAAGCAAAAACAGAAATTAAACAAGAACTTCGTCAATTAAACCCAGAAAAATAAAGTACAAAAGCGTAAGGGCAAATAAGCTCTTACGCTTTTTATAAAGTGAAACTTTTACGGGCAGTTGATCACCCACCTAACTTCTTTGCTTTCGCTGAATTTTGAGTTGGAGGTCTTACTGCCCGCGAATAGCGAGATAAATGGTGGTGGAGACATGACAGTCAGTAAATTTGTACAAATTCGTAGGGATTTACATAAGATTCCGGAGTTAGGGTTTAAGGAATGGAAAACACAACAATATATTTTAGATTATATTTATACTCTTCCTAAGGAATATATTGAAGTTAAAACATGGAAAACGGGCGTAATCGTTAAAGTGAATGGCAGAAATCCAAGGAAAACGATTGGTTATCGTGCAGATATTGATGGTTTACCGATTTCAGAGGAAACTGGGTATGAATTCGCTTCTATTCATGAAGGAATGATGCATGCATGTGGTCATGATGTGCATGCTACAATCGGCTTAGGACTCTTAACAGCGGTTGTAAATGACAGGATAGATGATAACCTTGTAGTTATTTTTCAACCGGCGGAGGAAGGACCAGGTGGCGCTTTACCTATGTTAGGAAGCGAAGAACTACAAGAGTGGAAGCCTGATATCATTCTAGGTCTTCATATCGCACCAGAGTATCCAGTGGGGACAATCGCAACAAAAGAAGGATTACTATTTGCAAATACATCGGAACTATATATTGATTTAAAAGGAAAAGGTGGACATGCAGCATATCCACATACTGCGAACGATATGATCGTTGCGGCAAGTCATCTTGTTACACAGCTTCAATCGGTTGTTAGTCGTAATGTGAATCCACTTGATAGTGCGGTTATTACAATTGGTAAAATTACAGGTGGTACAGTCCAAAACATTATTGCAGAAAAGTCTCGCCTAGAAGGGACAATTCGAACACTATCAGTTGAATCGATGAAACGAGTGAAGAGCAGAATAGAAGCGATTGTCACAGGTATCGAAGCAGCATTTCAATGTGAAGCTGTTATTGATTATGGAGCAATGTATCATCAAGTATATAATCATGAAGAGTTAACGCAAGAGTTTATGATGTTTGCATCTGAGCAAACGAATATGAATGTTGTTACATGTACAGAGGCGATGACAGGAGAAGATTTCGGGTATATGCTTCGTGATATCCCAGGATTTATGTTTTGGCTTGGGGTAGACTCAGAATATGGTTTACATCATGCAAAGCTACAACCGAAAGAAGAGGCAATCGAACAAACCATTTCGTTTTTAAATCAATATGTAAAATGGAAAGGGAACAGGGGTTAAAGCCTGTTCTTTTTATGTGGAAAATTATAATTTATGATGCATTTTTTTTGTAATTCTAACACAATACTTTATAATGGTAGGTGGAGGAACAAGTTGTTAGTAAGTTATTTTATAATAATTATCAAATAAAATTGACTAAAAACTAATTCCTCTTATATAATACAAGAGTAGACAATATATGATAAAAAATTTACGGAGGTTGATACATATGGCAGAACGTATGGTAGCAAAACAAGCGCCACGCTTTGAAATGGACGCTGTTATGCCAAACAAAGAATTTGGTAAAGTAAGTCTTGAAGAGGTTATGAAACAGGACAAATGGACGGTACTTTTCTTCTATCCAATGGACTTCACTTTCGTATGTCCAACAGAAATTATCGCACTTTCTGATCGTTATGATGAGTTCGAAGATTTAGATGCAGAAGTAATTGGTGTATCTACTGATACAATTCACACTCACTTAGCTTGGATTAACACTGACCGTACGAAAAACGGTTTAGGTGAATTAAAATACCCTCTAGCTGCTGATACAAACCATGTAGTATCTCGTGACTACGGTGTATTACTTGAAGAAGAAGGTATCGCACTTCGTGGTTTATTCATCATTAGCCCAGAAGGCGAATTAATGTACCAAGTTGTACATCACAACAACATTGGCCGTGAAGTTGACGAAGTAATTCGTGTTCTTCAAGCTCTTCAAACTGGTGGACTTTGCCCAGCAAACTGGAAACCAGGTCAAGCAACTTTAAACGTTTAATTTTATTGTGAAATATAGCAGGGTCTAACAATATTTTGTTAGGCCTTTCTCTACATTCGTAAGGGGGGAAAATCATGAAATTACGTCAACCAATGCCTTCTTTAGACGGTGCAACAACAGTGTTAAATGGAGAAGTAGTACGTGAATCACTAATTGGCGAAAAGCCAACACTTATTCATTTCTGGTCAGTTAGTTGTCACTTATGTAAAGAAGCAATGCCAGATATTAATAAATTCCGTGATGAATATAAAGAGCAATTAAATGTTGTTGCAGTTCATATGCCACGTTCAGAAGAAGATTTAAATCTTGAGCAAGTGGAAGCAGTTGCAAAAGAGCACGGAATATCCCAACCGATTTTGGTGGATAACCAACACAAGATTGCCGATGCATTTGAAAATCAATATGTACCAGCGTATTATGTATTTGATAAAAATGGTGTGCTTCGTCATTTCCAAGCAGGTGGAAGTGGAATGAAAATGCTAACAAAACGAGTAAATCGTGTGTTAGATGAAGCGAAAAAAGAAGCTGAATAAGATGGGAAGCTTTCTCTTTACATGCTAGATGACTTGGAAGGAGAAGTTTCTTTTGATATGTGCAAAGCCTCCTTTTCATTAGGAGGTTTTTGTTTTATTACGCTATTCATGGGTGGTAAGAGCTCCACCTCAACATGCAGCGAAAGTAAAGAAGGTAGGTGGGGGGGAAGAAACCTCCATTGATTAAAATTTCACTTTATAAATAGTAGGATAAATGAGAAATGGGACGTGTACATACTAATTTAGAAATAAAAATCTTACTGAAGGAAATGGAACTGTATGTTTTAGTTTACTTTTTATGCGATAAATGTGTAAAATCAATGTGATATATAGAAAAAAGGGTGGGGAATCAGGTGCAGATTGGCAGTGCAATCTTGTGTTTCTTTTTATACGCATATGTTATTATTGCAGCAGTTTATTTCGGGATAAGTTTTTACGCATATCGCTTAACGAATAAACGAGGATATGAAGAAACATATAAATGGGTGAAAGGTTATTTATCACCAGTATTAGAGATTATGAATGGATTCGTTCTTTTTTTATTTATTGGTCTAATTGCCTTTTCGACAAGTCTAGTTGGAAATAAGACAACATTATTTGTAATTGGCGTCACTATTTTTATGCTTTTAGGAATTCGAATAGGAAATGCTGTGTTTTGGAATGAAAGGAAAATTGACGGATGGACAGGTATGCTGATTCCAAGTATGTTAGCAGCTATTGTTACGAATATAGAACATGAATATAATCAGTTACATTTTTGGTTAATCATCGTATTAACAATTCTTTCTGTCCTGTATATAAGTACAGCATTTTTAACGTATTGCGCAAATGAAAAAGGTGATTTTAATGGGATTCGATTTTTTCGGAGTCGAGCGTTATTTTGGAGTGTTCCCACGATGTTAGTCATTGGAATTATTGCACTTGTTGTAAATGGATATAACTTTGCAGGATGGCAAGTGTTTTTAGAGACCTGGTGGATATTTATTATTTCATTTTGTGCATTTTTAGGAGCAACTCATTATTTATTTCATCAACAGCATTATAAATGGGCGCTCTTATTTGCTTTTACACAGCTCTTATTTGCCTTTTTTGGTCAAGAAACATTATTATTTGTGTTTCAAACGTTTAGTTCGTTTGGAAATATTTTTGTTTTTGGTATGCTCATTTGTATTATTGCATTTTATTTGCAGCAGTATTTCTATATACAAAAGCAAAAATAAGTATACGTTGATTACTAGTCTTTGTGGCGAATATAAAGTATGCTACAATAAAAGTAGACAGGACTTGATGTTATTGGAGGAATTCATGTGAGTGAGAAAGAGAAAGAATTTGCTGTCATCGGACTTGGACGTTTTGGAGGCAGTATTTGTCGTGAATTAGCTCAATTAGGTATGGAAGTAATGGCAATTGATTCTGATGAAGACAAGATAAATGAATTTGCAAATATTGCTTCGCATGCAGTGATTGCAGATTCAACAGATGAAATGGTCTTAAAGAGCCTTGGAATTCGCAATTTCGATCATGTAGTTGTTGCGATTGGTGACAATTTAAATGCGAGTATTTTAACGACTCTTATTTTAAAAGAATTAGGCGTAAAAAATATTACTGTTAAGGCTCAAAATGATTATCATGAAAAAGTGTTAACTAAAATAGGGGCAGATCATATTGTCCATCCTGAACGCGATATGGGAAAACGAATTGCGAATAATATTGCTTCAAGTAACGTATTAGATTACTTAGAGCTTTCAGATGAGCATAGTATTGTAGAAATTATCGCAAATAAAAAAATTGATGGCCACTCTTTAATTGAACTAGATATTCGTGCGAAGTTTGGATTAAACATTGTGGCAATTAAGCGAGGGAAGGAAGTTATTGTTTCTCCTCGAGCTACAGAAAATATTCAATCAGGAGATATTTTAATTGTAATTGGTCATGATGATGAAGTGAATCGCTTTAAGCACTTCTTACGATAGGATATAATGTGAAATAAAAAAGGACAATGCTCGCAGCAAGCATTGTCCTTTTTTTATATTTCCATAATGATTGGTAAAATCATTGGACGGCGTTTTGTTTTTTCATACAAGAATGGTGCTAATGTATCTGTAATCTCATTTTTAATTTCAGACCATTGAGTTGTCTTTCGCTCCATTACTTTTTCTAAATGAGTAGTAATTAAAGTTTGGGCATCGTTGATTAAATCGCTACTCTCACGCATATAAACGAATCCACGAGAGATAATATCAGGTCCTGCTGCAACTTTAAATTCTTTCATATCAATGCTGACAACTACGATAACAAGTCCTTCTTCAGAAAGAATACGACGGTCGCGTAATACAATGTTACCAATATCACCAATGCCGTTTCCATCAATATAAACAGAGCCGGATGGGATTTTTCCAGCAACGTTTGCTTCATCTGAACGTAAGGCAAGAACATCACCATTGTCCATAATGAAGCAATTTTCTTCTGGAATACCACAATCGTTTGCCAATTTCATATGCATACGTTGCATGCGAAATTCACCATGAATTGGCATAAAGTATTTAGGTTTAATGAGACGTAGCATTAACTTCTGTTCTTCTTGTCCACCATGTCCACTTGTGTGAATGTTTGAAAGTTTACCATGAATAACATCAGCACCAGCACGGTATAACATATTAATTGTACGGCTTACGCTAACTGTATTCCCTGGAATTGGTGAAGAAGAGAAAACAACTGTATCACCAGGGATAATTTGAATTTGACGATGTGTACCGTTAGCAATACGAGAGAGTGCTGCCATTGGTTCCCCTTGACTACCTGTGCATAAAATAACAACTTTATTAGCTGGTAGGCGATTTAGTTGAGACGCTTCTATAAATGTATCTTTTGGACAACGAATATAACCAAGATTATGACCAATCTCAATTGCTGCTTCCATGCTTCGGCCAAATACAGCTACTTTACGATTGTTTTCAACAGCAGCTTCTACAACTTGTTGTAAACGATGAATATTGGACGCGAAGGTTGCAAAGATAATACGTCCTTCCACTTTGCGGAAAATATCTTGAATGCTATCACCGACGCGGCGTTCAGACATTGTAAAGTTAGGTACTTCACTATTGGTACTATCAGATAAGAGACAAAGGACACCGTCTTTACCGATTTCTGCCATTTTCGTTAAATCTGCTGGTTCCCCTACTGGTGTGAAATCAAATTTAAAGTCTCCCGTATGAACAATTTGCCCTTGCGGTGTTTTCACAACAACTCCATATGAATCTGGAATACTGTGCGTCGTACGGAAGAAGGAAACAGATGTCTTTTTGAATTTAATAACATCGTCTTCTTGAATTTCGTAAAGTTTTGCTTTACGAAGTAATCCGTGCTCTTCTAACTTGTTTTTAATTAAGGCGATTGCCAATTTCCCACCATAAATTGGGATGTTCACTTGGCGTAATAAATAAGGGATTCCACCGATATGATCTTCGTGACCATGTGTGATAAATAACCCTTTAATTTTATCTTCGTTTCGTACAAAATAAGTGTAATCAGGAATCACGTAATCGATTCCGAGAAGTTCGTCTTCTGGAAATTTAATTCCAGCATCAATTATAATAATTTCATCTTGAAATTGGACAGCATATGTATTTTTGCCGATTTCACCGAGTCCACCAAGAGCAAAAACGGCCGCCTGATCATTTTTTAGGAATTTCATAAATTATACGATCTCCGTTAATGTTAAATCAGCATTTTGCTTTTCGTATTCAAGATGAGCGCCAGTAACAGATTGGACAAACTCAATATTATATGCGAACTTTTGTAATTTTGTACGAACGTCTCTTTCAGATTCCGCTTCTAAATATAAAACTTTTGTATTTTCACGTACTGGAACCTCAGTCATTTTTTCTTGATAGAATACTTTAAAAATCATTGGGAAAACCTCTCCTTGTCTATGTTTTGCATTATCTGTTACCTATTATAAAGCAAATAGTCATGATTTTCATGTTTTTTCGAATGAGAATGAAGAAAAAGCCCGAAATGGGCACGATTTAAGCCATGGTCTTTTTACGGACTAAATCGTTTAAATATCGTTTTAACTTTTTCTTCAGCTTCTTCAGCATGATTACTCCTTCCTTTCCTTATTTCAAACATGCATACTTATTTTTTGTTTAGTCAGTAGTAAATCTTCATCTCTACATACTAGGAAATCATAGAAGAGAAATGAGGGAAGTGCTGTCCGGATATTCAAGGGTTTTATTGGCTCGTGCAAGATGTAATCTTATGTTACGTTTTTGGCTCTCACAGGCAGTATGCCCCCCAGTTATGAATATAGTATGAGATAGATTAGAAAAGAAAATTCATTCAAACAAACATCAACGTTCTTTTGATAGTATATGCATATTGTGCGAATAAGGTTAGGAAGTGAACGCTTTCTTCACAGATGTTTAATATGTTATACTTTTTTTTAGAATTTGAAAAGAAATAGTCAAGGTAGGAACATAGAAGGGCTAGAAAGGGTTTTGAAAATGAATGATAAAATCGTCTTTTTTGATATTGATGGAACATTACTAGATCATGATAAAAAAATTCCGCAATCTACAAGAGAAGCCGTGCGTATGTTGCAGGCAAAAGGAGTACATGTGGCAATTGCGACAGGGCGTGCGCCTTTCATGTTTGAAGATATTCGTAATGAACTTAATATTCATAATTATGTTAGTTTTAATGGCCAATATGTTGTATTTGAAGATGAGGTTATATTTAAAAATCCGCTACATTCTAATACGTTACATACATTTACAAGATTTGCAAAGCAAGAGGGATACCCGCTTGTTTATTTAGATCATAAGGATATGAAGGCAACAGTAGAATATCATGATTATGTAAAAGAAAGTTTCGGAAGTTTGGAGTTTGAACATCCAGTATATGAACCGGGTTTTTATGAAAATCGTGATATTTATCAAACGCTTCTTTTTTGCCAAGCAGGTGAAGAAGAAAAGTTTCTTCATGATTATCCAGATTTTCACTTTATTCGTTGGCATGCATATTCGATGGACATTATCCCAAATGGTGGTTCAAAAGCAAAGGGAATTGAAAAGTTTATTGAGAAATTAGGATTTAAACGTGAACAGGTCTATGCTTTTGGAGATGGGTTAAATGATTTAGAGATGATTGAAGCGGTAGGAACAGGTATTGTGATGGGGAATGGTCATGAGGATTTGAAAAAACTTGCTAATTATGTGACGAAAGATGTTAGTGAAGATGGGATTCTTCACGGCTTACAGTGGGCTCATTTATTGTAACAAAAGAGTATGGGAACCATTTCATTATAAAAAAAGCAGGAGCTAAAGCTTCTGCTTTTTTGTTATTTTATCTTTCGAATGGTTTTGCATCATCAGGGGATGCAAAAGGGTTTTCTTGATTAATGTGGTCATAGAACATTACGCCGTTTAAATGATCAATTTCATGTTGAAATACAATCGCTGGTAACCCTTTTAAACGTAATTTTACTTCTTCACCATCGATAGTAGTCGCTTTAACTGTGATTCGTGTGTAACGCGGAACGTAGCCGGGAACTTCACGATCTACAGATAGGCACCCTTCGCCGCCCGATAAGTATGTACGTTCAACGGAGTGACTAATAATTTTTGGATTGAATAAAGCATAGCTGTATAATGTCTCATTTGTATCAGTAACATGAACAGCAATCATTCTTTTTGAAATGCCAATTTGTGGTGCAGCAATCCCGATTCCTGGACGTAAATTATATTTTTCAACCATTTCAGGGTGTTGACTGTTTATTACAAGTTCGATCATTTCTTTAAGAGTACGTATATCTTCTTCACTTGCTGGCAGAGGTACTTCTTCTGCTACTGCTCGTAGAATGGGATTTCCTTCACGAATTACATCATTCATTGTAAGCATTCACAATCTCTCCTTTCTCCTTTAGTCTACCAAAGGAGCCGAAAAAAGTCATGATAAAGTACATAGCCTCTATATATAATTGGAGAGAATTAAGAGTATGCCGGGTGCGGCACTTTCTTCATCAGAGTTCGTTTAGTAAAAAGAAAAGACGGCATAGCCGCCTGTTTCTTTCTATAGTTGTTTTGTTTTACATTAACGAATGCAAGCAGCACCAACGATAATTAAAAGGATAAACAATACAACGATTAAGGCAAAGCCGCGTCCGGATCCTCCTCCGCAAGAACCTCCATAGCCATAGGAAGGATATGAACAAGTTGGATAGCAATATGTGTATCCGTACATGAGATGACCTCCTTTATCATTTCCCGCTAACACTGCGGTTATTATAATGTATGGGAGAGTGATTAGGAGTGTATAGACATTCGCCTAGAAAAGGAAGAAGCGATTGCATATTTTTGTTGTAAAGAGAGAAAAACTAAGAAGAATTAATCGTTTACATATTATTCTACGATGAAAAGATGGTTAAAAAGGGAATAATATAACAGTAGGTTATTGCTTACTAATACAGATGTGAAAATGAAAACACCTATGTACAGTGGAAACCTCAATGTTATTCATAAAAAAAACGTAACCAAAGTAATTGACATCGTGATTAGAATAGTTGTAAACTAAAAAACGTGATCAAGATTGTATTAATATGTTTCTGAAAAAACATTAGTACAGATTGTTAGGTACACAAAATTATTCTCAACCGGCGAGGTTTCCTGTCGGTTTACATGGTTGCGTTTTCTTTCTAGCTAGTTGCTAGTGAAAGCGTTTCAGAATATGGTTCAAGAGAGGAAGAGGTGAACGGAATGGGTACTAAAACAAAAAAGACCCTATTTAATGTTGATGAGCAAATGAAAGCTATCGCAGCTCAATTTGAAACATTACAAATTTTAAATGAAAAAGGCGAAGTTGTGAATGAAGCAGCAATGCCCGAATTAACTGATGATCAATTAAAAGAATTAATGCGCCGTATGGTGTATACTCGCGTACTAGATCAACGTTCTATTTCTTTAAACCGTCAAGGACGTTTAGGTTTCTACGCACCAACAGCTGGACAAGAAGCTTCTCAATTAGCAAGTCATTTCGCACTTGAAGCAGAAGACTTCATCTTACCAGGATATCGTGACGTTCCACAATTAGTATGGCATGGTTTACCATTATACCAAGCATTCTTATTCTCTCGTGGACACTTCATGGGTAACCAAATGCCTGAAAATGTAAATGCACTTGCTCCACAAATCATCATCGGTGCGCAAATTATCCAAACTGCTGGTGTTGCGTTAGGTATGAAATTACGTGGTAAAAAATCTGTTGCAATTACTTACACAGGTGACGGCGGTGCTTCTCAAGGTGACTTCTACGAAGGTATGAACTTTGCAGGTGCATTCAAAGCTCCAGCAATCTTCGTTGTTCAAAACAACCGTTATGCAATTTCTACTCCAGTAGAAAAACAATCTGCAGCAAAAACTGTAGCGCAAAAAGCAGTAGCAGCAGGTATTTACGGAATTCAAGTAGACGGTATGGACCCATTAGCTGTATACGCAGCAACTGCTTTTGCTCGTGAGCGCGCAGTAAATGGCGAAGGTCCTACTTTAATCGAGACTTTAACATTCCGTTATGGTCCACATACAATGGCTGGTGATGACCCAACTCGTTACCGTACAAAAGATATCGAAAACGAATGGGAACAAAAAGATCCAATCGTACGCTTCCGTGCATTCTTAGAAAACAAAGGCCTATGGTCTCAAGAAGTAGAAGAAAAGGTAATCGAAGAAGCTAAAGAAGATATCAAACAAGCAATTGCTAAGGCTGACCAAGCTCCAAAACAAAAAGTTACTGATTTAATGGAAATCATGTACGAAAAAATGCCTTACAACTTAGCTGAACAGTATGAAATTTACAAAGAAAAGGAGTCGAAGTAAGCCATGGCTCAAATGACAATGATTCAAGCAATCACTGATGCTTTACGCGTTGAAATGAAAAATGACCCTAACGTACTTGTGTTTGGTGAAGACGTTGGTGTAAACGGCGGTGTATTCCGTGCTACTGAAGGTTTACAAGCTGAATTCGGTGAAGACCGTGTAATGGATACTCCACTTGCAGAGTCTGGTATTGGTGGACTTGCAGTTGGACTTGCACTTGAAGGATTCCGTCCAGTTCCAGAAATCCAATTCTTTGGTTTCGTTTATGAAGTAATGGATTCAATTTCTGGTCAATTAGCTCGTATGCGTTACCGTTCTGGTGGACGTTGGACTGCTCCAGTAACAGTTCGTTCTCCATTCGGTGGTGGTGTTCATACTCCTGAACTACATGCTGATAGCTTAGAAGGATTAGTGGCTCAACAACCTGGCCTAAAAGTTGTTATTCCATCTACTCCATACGATGCAAAAGGTCTTTTAATCTCTGCGATTCGTGACAACGATCCAGTTATCTACTTAGAGCATATGAAATTGTACCGTTCATTCCGTCAAGATGTACCAGAAGGCGAATACACAATTGATTTAGGTAAAGCTGATATCAAACGTGAAGGTACAGATGTATCTGTTATCGCTTACGGTGCTATGGTTCACGCTGCATTAAAAGCTGCTGAAGAACTTGAAAAAGAAGGTATCTCTTTAGAGGTTGTTGACTTACGTACAGTTCAACCATTAGATATCGAAACAATCATTGCTTCTGTTGAAAAAACAGGCCGCGTAGTTGTTGTTCAAGAAGCTCAAAAACAAGCTGGTATTGCAGCAAACGTTGTAGCGGAAATTAACGACCGTGCAATCTTAAACTTAGAAGCTCCAGTTGTACGTGTTGCAGCTGCTGATACAGTATTCCCATTCTCTCAAGCTGAGAGCGTATGGTTACCAAACCATAAAGATATTGTTGAAGCTGTTAACAAAGTAATGAACTTCTAATTTTAGTTTTTCATGTGCAAAAGAAATCAGCACATGCTGATTTCTTTTGTGCTTATTCCATAATAATGATATGAATCAGGGGGCTGAATTCCGTGGCATTTGAATTTAAACTACCAGATATCGGTGAAGGTATCCACGAAGGTGAAATCGTAAAATGGTTTATTAAACCAGGCGATGAAGTAAACGAAGACGACGTACTTCTTGAAGTACAAAATGATAAAGCAGTTGTAGAGATCCCTTCTCCAGTTAAAGGTAAAGTACTTGAAGTACTTGTAGAAGAAGGTACAGTTGCAGTAGTAGGAGATACTTTAATTAAGTTTGATGCTCCTGGATACGAAAACCTTAAATTTAAAGGTGACGACCATGACGATGCTCCAAAAGCAGAGGAAGCAAAAGCAGAAGCTCCAGTAGCAGCTACTTCAGCTCCAGCAGAAGCTGAAGAAGTAGTAAACGAGCGCGTAATTGCTATGCCATCTGTACGTAAGTACGCTCGTGAAAAAGGTGTAGACATTCATAAAGTAGCTGGCACTGGTAAAAATGGCCGCGTTGTAAAAGCTGACATCGATGCATTTGCAAATGGTGGACAAGCAGTAGCAGCAACTGAAGCTCCAGTAGCAGAAGCTCCAGCAGCAGCGAAAGAAGAAGCACCAAAAGCACAACCAATCCCAGCTGGTGAATACCCAGAAACTCGTGAGAAAATGAGCGGTATCCGTAAAGCAATTGCGAAAGCAATGGTTAACTCTAAACACACAGCTCCTCACGTAACATTAATGGACGAAGTAGATGTAACAGAACTTGTTGCTCACCGTAAAAAGTTCAAAGCTGTTGCAGCTGACAAAGGTATTAAATTAACTTACCTTCCATACGTTGTAAAAGCTTTAACATCTGCATTACGTGAATACCCAATGTTGAACACTTCTTTAGATGATGCATCTTCAGAAATCGTTCATAAACATTACTTCAACATCGGTATCGCAGCTGATACAGACAAAGGTCTATTGGTACCAGTTGTTAAAGATACAGATCGTAAATCTATCTTCACAATCTCTAACGAGATCAATGAGCTTGCTGGTAAAGCACGTGACGGTCGTCTAGCTCCAGCAGAAATGAAAGGTGCTTCTTGCACAATCACAAACATTGGTTCTGCAGGTGGACAATGGTTCACTCCAGTTATTAATCACCCGGAAGTAGCAATCCTTGGTATTGGCCGTATCGCTGAGAAACCAGTTGTGAAAAACGGTGAAATCGTTGCAGCTCCAGTATTAGCATTATCTCTAAGCTTTGACCATCGTTTAATTGACGGCGCAACTGCTCAAAAAGCATTAAACCAAATTAAACGTTTATTGAACGACCCACAATTATTAGTAATGGAGGCGTAATAACAATGGTAGTAGGAGATTTCCCAATTGAATTAGATACAGTCGTTGTTGGTGCAGGTCCTGGTGGATATGTTGCAGCAATTCGTGCAGCACAATTAGGTCAAAAGGTAGCAATTATTGAAAAAGCTAACCTTGGTGGCGTATGCTTAAACGTTGGATGTATTCCTTCTAAAGCATTAATCAATGCAGGTCATCGTTATGAGAATGCAAAACATTCTGATGACATGGGTATCATTGCTGAGAACGTAACAGTTGACTTCACAAAAGTTCAAGAATGGAAAAACGGCGTAGTTAAGAAATTAACTGGCGGTGTTGAAGGCCTTCTTAAAGGTAACAAAGTTGAAATCATTCGCGGTGAGGCTTACTTCGTAGATGCTAACACATTACGTGTAATGACTGAAGATGCAGCTCAAACTTATACGTTTAAAAATGCTGTTCTTGCAACTGGTTCTACACCAATCGAAATTCCTGGATTCAAATACTCTAAACGTGTTATCAACTCTACAGGTGCTTTAAGCTTACCTGAAATTCCTAAAAAACTTGTTGTAATCGGCGGCGGTTACATCGGTATGGAATTAGGAACTGCATATGCTAACTTCGGTACTGAAGTTACTGTAGTAGAAGCTGGCGATGAAATTTTAGCTGGTTTCGAAAAAGCAATGAGCACAGTTGTTAAACGTGCTCTTCAGAAAAAAGGTAACGTAAACATCCATACAAAAGCTATGGCTAAAGGCGTTGAAGAAACTGAAAACGGCGTAAAAGTTAGCTTCGAAGTTAAAGGCGAAGTACAAACTGTAGAAGCAGATTATGTATTAGTAACTGTAGGTCGTCGTCCAAACACTCAAGAAATCGGTCTTGAGCAAGTTGGAGTTAAAATGACTGACCGCGGTATCATCGAAATCGATGAGCAATGCCGTACAAACGTACCAAACATCTATGCAATCGGTGATATCGTTCCTGGACCACCATTAGCTCACAAAGCTTCTTACGAAGGTAAAGTAGCTGTGGAAGCAATTAGTGGACATGCATCAGCTATCGATTACATCGGAATTCCTGCAGTATGCTTCACTGATCCAGAATTAGCATCTGTTGGTTACACTAAGAAACAAGCTCAAGAAGCTGGAATGGAAGTAGCGGTTTCTAAATTCCCATTCGCTGCAAACGGCCGTGCATTATCATTAAACAGCACAGACGGTTTCGTACAACTTGTAACTCGTAAAGAAGATGGTCTTCTTGTAGGTGCGCAAGTTGCAGGTGCAGGCGCTTCTGATATTATCTCTGAGATTGGTTTAGCTATCGAAGCTGGAATGACAGCAGAAGATATCGCTCAAACAATCCATGCTCACCCAACATTAGGTGAAATCACAATGGAAGCAGCGGAAGTTGCTCTTGGAATGCCAATTCACATTGTAAAATAATATGAAGTAGATAAAAAACCACTTTCTAGATATTAGAAGGTGGTTTTTTATTTTTTATGTTAGGTAAGCTTTTTTAATCTCAATGCTGGAAGGAAATAAAGTTATTAGGATGAGATAGAGGATTGAATTGGAGGAAAGAATAATATTATTAATAGAAGTTACATTTTATCTTCCCATTCGTAGATAGTAGTGTAGTAACCCACATTTAATGAAAGCAAAGAAGCTGTCAAGATAAGTGATCTATAAAATCTAAGTTCTCGAGGACTGAATAAAATTTCAGTGTATTATAGAAAAAATAAAAACAACAAATAAGAGGTGATTCTTCGTCACCTCTTATTTGCTATTTTTTATTGTTCATTTTTAAATTGGTACATTTCTGGGCTTATACTAGAGTCATTATACAGGAATAGTATGACATCAGGATTTAATTCTTTTAGATCTTTTATTATATTTTTACTAGCTGCAAATCGTGGATCGATAAATGTTATTTGTTCAAAATGCTGAGCAAATAAGGGATATGTTGCATCAGCATAAGAATCTTTGATAACTACAGCATGTAATTTGTTTTTTGCTTGTGAATTTAAGATATTAATTTGTGCATAGTCATTTTGATAGACCATTGCATAAGTTGGTGCGGGTTGTTTTTTATCTATTGCAAAGAACTCTTTCATTGGTACTTTAGTTGCTTGCTCAGATACAGGCCCGATATATACGGTATAATCATCCCATGCATTTGGATCTTGTTTTAATTGTACATATGGGATTTGTTCAGGAGTTTTTATTAAATTGTACAGTTGTTTATTCCAACTTCCAATAAAATCTCCATTAGGTTTTTCAGTAATGAATTTATAATTATCTCGATTTACTTTATCATCTTTATATATCTTTGAGTGATCAGATATATAATTCATTGCATATTCATATCCATAAAACGCACCTTTCATATTCCAATGATGGTCTGTTTTAAAGTATAAACTTTCTAACTGTTCACGGCTAAACTCTTTTTGGAAGAATGGCAGAACATCGATAACAGGAAAGTTTATATTATTTAATGCTTGTACAAGGTAATCGCGATGTTTTTGGTCATATCCACGATCTACGTATGGTGGATATCTATATGAAAATGTCGTTAGTTTACTTGGTGCTAACATAAAATAAAACTCAGTTTTTGGAAACTGATTTCTTAAATTATCTAATTCATTTACAGATTGCTTCATTTGTTCACGTTCGTCAGTTTTTGTTGGTTCAGATAAAATAAAACCATCGTTTGCAACATATTTTTGATTTATAAATGTTCGGTTGAAGTGCATTTGTAAATTTGTATATGTTTTAATAAAGAAATCTCGAACTGCAATATGATCTGTAAAGTGTAACTCGGTATCTTTGAAGTATTTTCCTGATTTTAAACCATCTTTAGTTAAGACAGGATCAATAGCTAGATCCCTATTTTCAAAATTAGAAAAGGTTTTTTTATCCAAGTAAATAATTTTTCCAGTCCATATACACATTCCGAAAATAACAATTAAAAATCCTGTAATTAATATACGGTTGTTTAAATTTTTCATAGCTACCCCTCCTTTAAAAGCGGAAGTAAATAAATGGATTATACGTTGCATTTGTTAAATACATCATAACGATTATTAGCACACTTAAATAATAAAGTGGAGATAAAATTACTATCTTTTTTGTTGAAAGCATAGTTTTCAGCCAAGAAAAAATTGGAGCTGAAGTAACAATTGCCAGGAGAAAAATTCCCCAATAGTTCATGACATAGAAGTAACTCTTAATGTCTGTTAATGGTCCATTTATTCCAAACATTGTTTGGAGAAATTCAAAACAGTAAGCAAAATTATCAGCTCGGAAGAAAACCCATCCAATGATTACTAAAAACATAACGTATACATGTTGGACCGGGCGCCACATATTTTGTAACACTTTCTCAAAACCGGCTTTTTCTAAAGCAATGAGACATCCGTAATAAATTCCCCAAATCATAAATGTCCAACTAGCTCCATGCCAAAAACCTGTTAGTGCCCATACGATAAAAAGATTACGATAGACTTTCCAGCTGGATACTCGGTTTCCTCCAAGTGGAATATAGACATAATCGCGGAACCACGAACCAAGTGAAATGTGCCAACGACGCCAAAATTCAGAAATAGATTTTGAAATATATGGATAATTGAAATTCTCTAGAAAATCAAATCCAAACATTTTTCCTAATCCAATTGCCATATCACTATACCCAGAAAAATCAAAATAGATTTGTAGTGTATAAGCGATAGCACCAATCCAAGCGGTAGAAACACTCATGGTTGCTGGATCCATGGCGAAAATTTCATCGGCAATAGCGCCTAATTGATTAGCGATTAACACTTTTTTTCCTAATCCGATGATAAAACGTCGAACTCCTTCAGAGAATTTATCGGCATCAACTGTTCGGGTATGTAGTTGATGAGAAATTGTGTTATAACGAACGATTGGCCCAGCAACTAATTGAGGGAAAACAGTAAAGTACAATGCGAGATCAAAAATATTACGCTGAGCATCTACTTTCTTCTTATATATATCAATGATATAACTCATAGCGTGGAAAGTAAAAAAGGAAATACCAATCGGCAATGGAATCTTTTCTAATACAAAGTTTGTATGAAACATTGTATTTATATTATCGATTAAGAAATTAGCATATTTAAAATAACCTAAAATAGCTGTGTTTATAATAATAGCTAAAGTTAAGAGCGTTTTTCTACTAAGTATAGTTGCTCTTTCTTTGGCAAGCCAAATACCAAACCAATAGTTTATAAAAATAGAAAAGAGCATGAGAAATACATATATTGGTTCTCCCCACGCATAAAATAATAAGCTAAATAATAGAAGAACAATATTTTGCAATTCTTTGCGAACAGTGTAATATACAAATAACACTGCAGGTAAAAACAAACATAAGAATAAGAGGTTACTAAATACCATTTATGTTAAGTCCTTTCTGTAAGTTTATAGGCAGTCAGTAAAATATTATATCACAATTATAGAAATATAAAGAGTTTAATCTTGCTATAATTATCTGTTTAATGGAAGTTCTTTGCTCTCATATGTAAAATCTTTTTTAAAAGAAGAAGCATCCTAGCTGTCCTTTATATTTGGGACAGCTAGGATGCTTCTTACGTATATTATGTAATGATTTTTTTGAAATGCCCATATATATTGTAATAAACTAGGACATATGAAAGGGGGCAACGACTTGAAAATATCAATTGTTTCGATCTTTCATTTTATTATATGGGGCGGGTTTTCATTAGTGTTATTATTATCAAATCGTGATAAAGCACATTACAAAGTATTACTTTTTTTTATATTTTTTTATTTAGCTTATGTTATTGCACATTTTATGTTGCACTCCAGAAAAGAGGCAGTTTGTTGCACCATTGGAAATAGTATGTTCTTTTTTTTCATTAAATATCTCTTTTTCACAGGTTAGCGTTTATAAAAATACATTGTTCTTCCATTAAATAACCTTAATTCACCTTCTAATTTCTTGGCTAAAAAACGGCAGAATTCATTCGCTTTTCCTTTATCTCCAAATGTGGCAGTAGAAGGTAAGGAGATTTGAACGAAAGCTTGCTCGTTTTCTATTCCAACCCCCACATAAATAGAATTATATCGATCATGACTAGATTTTAGCTCAAGTGTAGTATCAGACGTATCAAGTATTTCGTATGGAAATGCCACGTTAGTATATGCATAGCTAACTTGCACACCGGTTTGGGAAGTAATTTCTTTATAATAACGAAAAAGTTGTTTTACATCTTCTAATGAGATAGCTTGTTGTTTAGATTTAGGTACAAGTTTAATAAATGCATGTTGCATAAAGATTTTCCTCCTGACGTAATATATATATTTATTTTAACACTGTTGTAAATTTTTTGACAATTAAAAAGGGATCATTCCTCGTTTTGTTTAATATATACAAGTAGAAAGTGTTGTGAAGAAAGGAGGGAGTAAATGTTTGAAAAATTGTATGATGAGCATGAAAGTGTGAAGGTACGATTTCTAGGATTTATGACACATGAGAACCGTTATGACTTTGGGGTCATTTATACAAATATGTTTTTTGGGAAACCTCTTGTCGTGTGCATGCAAACAGGGAGAGCAACTCTACTAGGACAAGATGATGTAGATAATGTTCAACATTTACAACAGGTCTTTAAATTACAATCGGAGGAGGAGGCGGATGATTTAGCACAGTTCTTTAAGTTTCTTGTACCACCTACTTCTTTACATGCTGAATATGAAGAATAAACAAAAGGGAACAGTCGTACTTATTAAGATATGACTGTTTTTTTGTTATTGTCTCATACTAATGTGAAATAAAATTTTTAATGTGTTATACTAAAAACCTATTGACGTAAAAAGTATAACATATTAAAATGAAGACAGAAAGTTAAGCGGTTACAAAAGTTTTTGGGATTATAAACTTAGGGGGAAATAAAAAATGGGAACAATCGTATGTCAAGATTGTGAAAGTACAATTGCACACTTCGAGGATGAGAAAGTAACGGTACTTTACGGGAAATGTGAATTTTGCGGATGTGATCACAAGGAGCATACAAAAGCCCAATAATATATAGGAATCTTGCAGCTGAAAAAGTTTTTAGGACCATAAACTTAGGGGGAAATGAAAAATGGGAACAATCGTATGTCAAGTTTGTGAAGGAACAATTGCACACTTTGAAGATGAAAAAACAACAGTACTTTATGGGAAATGTGGATCTCATTGTGAATGTGATCATAAAGAACATACAAAAGCCCAGTAATATATAGGAAGTTTATGAATATAAAGATTTGAAACTATAAATGAAACTCAGGGGGAAATAAAAAATGGGAACAATTGTATGTCAAGCTTGTGAAGGAACAATCGCACACTTTGAAGATGAAAAAACAACAGTACTTTACGGGAAATGTGGATCTTGCGGATGTGATCACAAGGAGCATACAAAAGCCCAATAATTAAAAAGGCGCCTGCACATCTGCAGACGCCTTTTTTAATAGATTGTAGTTGTATGACCAACCGTTGCAACAATTGCATCGTCCCTGATGGGAATAAATTTGAGTGTTGTTTGTAGATTATTAACAGAAGTATGTTGACTCATAAGACGGCTATCTATTCGTGTAATAAAATCTGTTAAATATGCTGAGATAAAGGCATAAGGAATTCTTCGTTCATTTAATAAATAAATGATTTGTTCTTTTGTTTGTACTCCTACACCGTGCCCATAAAAAAAGAAATTGCCTAAATAAATGGCATTCTCTCCTTGCCACTCAACCGAAGCTGGATTTACTTGTGGGTTTTTAAAGTAAACAAGATCGCCAGGAACGATATCCCCACCGGTTTTTGTCACCAGTTTTAAATCTTGATCATAATCCCATGTATATAGTAGAAGGTTTGCGAATAAGTGATTAAAGATTTGGTCATCATATAGAGCTAAAAGTGCTTTGTAAAAAATAATAATCATTGCTGTTGCACATTCTGTTCCGTATTTTTTTCCGTTTTTAAAAATATCTCGTATCGCGACGGAGGGTGGTACATTTGGGAGTAGTTGAAACCCTCCCAGTGGTGTCCTTTGCCAAAATTCAGGGTTACAATAGGACTCTTGGAATGTACGGAATTGAAGTCCGCTTTGAAAGAGTTCTAAGGCAGATGTAATAATATGAATTCGCAAATTTAGATCGAAAATGAGTTCATCAGCCGTTCGGAATGCATATACTTCTTGATTTCCAGCCATAATGGCTAATATTTGTTGTTTCTCAGTAGCGAACGGTTCGTTTTCACTCGTGATATAAGGATGTACAATAGAACGACCAATCACAATCATAGCTGTATCCCCACCTATACGTTACATTCTTTAGTATGGTATGAGTAAAAGAAAAAATGGTGAAAAAAAAGCCTATCAAATGATAGGCTTATATTCTTTAATAACGCGTAATGTTTGTAATGTCATGTCTTCGGGACCTTGTACTGGCAGACCCGCTTCTAAATTTTTGTGAATGTAATCTAAGTTTTCTTGTGTAATAATTTCACCTGGAGTAAAGATTGGAATCCCTGGTGGATAAACCATTACAAAATCAGCTATAATGCGGCCAGCAGCATTTTCAAATGGGATGACCTCTGTCTCTGAATAAAAAGCATCTCGAGGAGAGAGGGCAAGTACAGGGATTTCTGGAATTTCAACTTGTACTTGAACACCTTTGTCCGCTCTATCTTTAAATGTAGTTGCTAGTTTTTGTAAGGCCTGGATGAGAAGGTTGGTTTCATCCTCTGTATCCCCTAATGTAACGAGGCATAGAATGTTATATAAGTCCGAAAGCTCGACTTCAATGTTGTAATGTTCTCTTAACCATAATTCTGCCTCATGACCTGTAATACCTAAATTTTTGACAGATACAATCAGTTTTGTTGGATCATAACTAAATGTTGCATCCGTACCTAACATTTCTTTACCAGGGCAGTATAGGTTTTCAATCTTATTTACAGTATTGCGGACATGTTCAGCTAACTGAATTGTTTTTGTGATTAATTCTTGTCCTTCAGTCGCAAGGCGTTTTCTGGCAACATCTAAAGAAGCCAATAGAATATAAGAAGTTGATGTTGTTGTAAGCATGCTAATAATAGATTGGACATGTTTTACATTCACAAGACCTTCTTTTACATTTAAAATAGAACTTTGTGTTAAGGATCCTCCTAATTTATGGACACTTGTTGCTGCCATATCTGCACCAGCTTGCATGGCTGACATCGGTAGTTCCTCATGAAAATGAATATGAACACCGTGAGCTTCATCTACTAATACAGGTATATCGTAGGAATGAGCTAATTTTACAATTTGTTGTAAGTCTGCAGCAAATCCGAAATACGTTGGGTTAATAACAAGTAATCCTTTTGCATCTGAATGCTCCTCAAGTGCTTTTTTTACAGATTGAATCGTAATCCCGTGTGAAATACCGAGCTTCGGATCAATTTCAGGATGAATGAAAATTGGTTTTGCACCTGAGAAAATAATGGCTGACATTACAGATTTATGAACGTTTCGTGGTACAAGGATTTTATCACCTGGGCCACAAACGCTCATCACCATTGTCATAATTGCACCGCTTGTTCCCTGGACGGAAAAGAAAGTATGATCTGCACCGAACGCAGTCGCTGCTAAGTCTTGAGCCTCTTTAATCATACCTTTTGGATGATGTAAATCATCGAGCGGCGCGATATTAATTAAATCAATTGCTAATGCGTTATGCCCAATAAATTCGCGAAACATAGGATCCATTCCTTGTCCTTTTTTATGACCTGGGATATGGAATTGAATTGGATTTCGCTTACTGTGCTCTACTAAAGCGGTAAACAATGGTGTTTTGTATTGGGACAATCTATACACCCCTTCTTCTTTGTAATATTTATTATGAATTGTTTTATGTTTATCTTGTTCAATAAGAAAGTTATTTCCCCTGTATAGTTATATAACCGTCTATAAGAACTTGAATTGTTCTACTTACCATTCAAAAGTTTTGTCATGGAAGCTTCACTTTATTTTCAATAAAACAAAAGCATTATATCACCAATGATTATATATGTATAGGTAAAATTATTATTTTTATTATATGCATAATTAGTAGTAAGTTTATTCTTTTATTCGTAGGTAGGAAGCTCTTGGCCCAAGGTTCAGAGAAAACGAAGAGATACGTCGAATCCTACAGATAGAGTTATATTTCATCCTATTAGTTGCAGTCAATAATATCTACCTCTTAAAAATCAGTGAAAGCAAAGAAATTAGGTGGGGGATAGAATGTACGTAAAAGCCCGATTGATCAGGGCTCATAATTAGTGAAGAATGCGAAAGAAATGATTGGAATTTCACTTTATCAGTGGTTCAGTTTCAAACAAGAAAGAAGACATATGTCTTTTATTGCTCTGTTGTCTTCAGTATGAAGGGAGACAATTCCATAATAAAAGAGAAATAGTGTATAATGCAAAGTGGCTATAGCAAAGAAGGTTGAAAGTTTTATTTTTAAGGTAGCATAATGGTAGAAAATAAAAATGGATGAGGTGTACATATGGAATATCAATATCCACTTGATTATGATTGGTCAAATGATGAGATGATTGCAATCGTGACATTCTATGAGGCAATTGAAAAGGCATATGAAAAAGGTATCGTTAGAGAAGAATTGATGAGATTATATCGTCGTTTTAAAGAAATTGTACCGTCGAAAGCAGAAGAGAAGAAAATTGATAAAGAGTTTCAAGAGGTAAGTGGTTACTCTATATATCGGGCGATTCAAAAAGCGAAAGAAGTAGAAGAACAAAAGATTGTGAAAGTGTAAAAATATTTTGAAAATTTAAATTCAAAGTGCTATAATGGGATAACAACTAAAAACGGACAATGTACATTGTCCGTTTTCTACTATCGATTACAAATTTTATATAAAGGAAGGAGTGATTGCATCGTAGCTTCAACCTTTGTAAGAAATTGTTCATCAGTAAGTGTTGAAAATTCTTCTGGTGAGATGTGAATACCTACTAGTAACTCTGCTTTTTTTATAGTGGCTAAGCGTTCAATCATTTTTTGTAATTCATTTGCTTCAAGCATGTTATGCGGTTTTACACCTGGTTTAGTATGGTCAATGGACCAAACGAAGTCATTTGGTATATTTGTTTTTAAATCATTTAAATGTCCTAAGAAGGCATGAGCCGCTTCCACTTTCTGTGGACACTCATAGATTAAACCAAAGTATATGAAAGCGTGGGTTCCCCATAAACCGATTTGAAAATGTGGTAACATTTTATAACCGCGTTTATTTGTTGAAAAAGCAACCCAAGTATCGTTTGGTGGATTGACTTTACGACGTGCGTGTTTCGCTACATGATAGAAGAAAGTTTCACCAGTTTGTTCTGATAAATAATGAGAAAATTGTTCGCCTAGAGCTTCTAATTTAGGATGAATGTTTGTTTTAATAGCATTCATTCGCTCTTCAAGGCCATCAACAGAAAAGACTGCAAAGTCCTTTTCTTTAAATGTTTGTAATGTCATGACTGTTCCTCCAACTCCTAGTTTGTTTTTAATTTTAGCATAGCTTGTACTATTCATAAAAAAATCAGCATAAAAAATTTACGTAAAAAAATATAATTTTGTTGCATAGATGATTTATCCAACATAATATAGTATAAAACAAAAAATCAGAAAATTTAGTTAAATACAGTCCAAGGGCAGACGAATATTGGGAGGAGGCAATAAAAATGAGACAGGTGATTAATGCGTTAAAGAGAACAGATGCTGAAAAAAGAATTCCGGTGCTAAGATTGGAGTTAGATTATGAATTAGCAACGCTATACGATGCAATGATGGAAAATGATAATCAGAAAAAAGAAGAGTGCGTGCAAAAATTAGAAGTACTAAGACTTGAAATGATTCGTTTAGAAGCGTAATAATAGTATATGTATAAAAAATAAGTTGGTGCGAACCTTATAAAGGGTTCGTTTTTTCTGTGAACAGTATAGATCGGAGTGTTTAAACATGCAAGAGGTATGGAAAGAAATCGATACAAATGCAAAGCAGTGGATTCGAGAAGCTGGCGAGCGTTTAATGGCATCATTGCAAAAGACACTTATTGTAGAGACAAAATCAAATGCAGCTGATTTAGTAACAAATATGGATCGAGAAACAGAACAGTTCTTGATTGGGAAAATTAAACAAACATTCCCAGATCATTATATTTTAGGAGAAGAAGGGTATGGAGATGAGATTGCTTCTTCGGATGGAGTTGTTTGGTTAATTGATCCAATTGATGGTACGATGAATTTTGTTCATCAAAAAAGAAACTTTGCGATTTCAATTGGCATTTATGAGAACGGTATCGGAAAAATCGGTCTCGTCTATGATCCGGTTCATGAAGAACTGTATCATGCTGTAAAAGGTGAAGGAGCTTTTTGTAATGATACATCCATTCCTACTCTTGAGAAAAGTACAGTGGAGCATGGAATAATTGCGTTAAATGCAACTTGGCTCACTGATAATCCATTACTTAATATGGAGAAAATGATGCAGCTTGTGAAATTGGCAAGAGGGACACGATCATATGGATGTGCAGCGCTAGAAATGGTCTATGTTGCAACCGGAAGATTGGATGCTTACGTGACGCCACGATTATCTCCTTGGGATTTTGGCGGTGGAATGATTATTGTAGAAGAAGTTGGTGGTAAGGTGACGACATTTGCTGGCACTACTCTTTCTATCGTGGAAAAAAGCAGTGTATTAGTTGCGAAGCCGGGAGTATATGAAGAGTTACTACCATTTGTATCACAGTAACAAAAAAAGTAAGAGGCCAAGAAGTAGCTTCTTACTTTTTACTGTTACTGTGATTTGCGCATTTTGCGTTTTGTTATAAATCCATATCCAACTGTAACAAATGTGCCAATAATGCAAATAATAATACCGATGGGACTATTTTCAGCAATCATAATTCCAATGCCAATTAAGAAAATAACACCGATAATAGCTGTTAATAAAAAGCGATATTGAATGTGTTCCATATCTTCACCCTCCAATTTCATTTTACTTTCACAAAAGTAAGAATACAACTATATTTTCATTCTTGATTTTATTTTGATTGCCATTGTATCACCTTCGCTCTTATAATAGAGAAGGATTAAAAAGACACTAGGAGTTGGACATGTTGAAAAAACGACAAGATTTACGCAATATAGCAATTATCGCCCACGTTGACCATGGTAAAACAACACTTGTTGACCAATTATTACGTCAAGCGGGGACGTTCCGTGCAAATGAGCACGTAGAAGAGCGTGCAATGGATTCAAATGATTTAGAAAGAGAACGCGGTATTACCATTTTAGCGAAAAATACAGCGATTCACTATGAAGATAAACGAATTAACATTTTAGATACACCTGGACACGCTGACTTCGGTGGTGAAGTAGAGCGTATTATGAAAATGGTTGATGGTGTTTTACTTGTTGTTGATGCATACGAAGGTTGTATGCCTCAAACACGATTTGTTTTAAAGAAAGCATTAGAACAAAACTTAACTCCGATCGTGGTTGTAAACAAAATTGACCGTGACTTTGCTCGTCCTGATGAAGTGGTTGACGAAGTAATTGACTTATTCATTGAGCTTGGTGCAAACGAAGATCAATTAGAGTTCCCTGTTGTATTCGCATCAGCAATGAATGGAACAGCAAGCTTAGATTCAAACCCAGCAAATCAAGAAGAGAATATGAAATCATTATTTGACACAATCATTGAACATATTCCAGCACCAATTGATAATAGCGAAGAGCCACTTCAATTCCAAGTAGCACTTCTTGATTACAATGACTATGTTGGCCGTATTGGGGTTGGCCGTGTATTCCGCGGTACAATGAAAGTAGGACAACAAGTAGCATTAATGAAGGTTGACGGAAGTGTAAAACAATTCCGTGTAACTAAATTATTTGGTTACATTGGATTAAAACGCCAAGAAATTGAAGAAGCAAAAGCTGGAGACTTAGTAGCTGTTTCAGGTATGGAAGACATCAACGTTGGTGAAACAGTATGTCCAGTTGAGCATCAAGAGGCATTACCATTACTACGTATCGATGAGCCAACATTACAAATGACATTCCTTGTAAATAACAGTCCATTTGCAGGCCGTGAAGGTAAATATATTACATCTCGTAAAATTGAAGAGCGTCTTCGTGCACAGCTAGAAACAGATGTAAGCTTACGTGTAGATAACACAGATTCTCCTGATGCATGGATTGTATCTGGACGTGGAGAGTTACACTTATCAATCTTAATTGAGAACATGCGTCGTGAAGGATATGAATTACAAGTATCTAAACCAGAAGTAATTATTAAAGATGTTGATGGTGTAAGATGTGAGCCTGTAGAGCGTGTACAAATTGACGTGCCAGAAGAGTATACTGGTTCTATTATGGAGTCAATGGGTGCACGTAAAGGTGAAATGTTAGATATGGTGAATAACGGAAACGGTCAAGTTCGTCTTACGTTTATGGTTCCAGCACGTGGCCTAATTGGTTATACAACAGAGTTCTTAACTTTAACACGTGGTTACGGTATTTTAAACCATACATTCGATAGCTATCAGCCAGTACATGCTGGACAAGTTGGTGGACGTCGCCAAGGTGTTCTAGTTTCACTTGAAACAGGAAAAGCATCACAATACGGTATTATGCAAGTTGAAGACCGTGGTGTAATCTTCGTTGAACCAGGTACAGAAGTATATGCAGGTATGATTGTTGGGGAGCATACACGTGAGAATGATTTAACAGTTAACGTTGTAAAAATGAAACAACAAACTAACATTCGTTCTGCAACAAAAGACCAAACGTCAACAATGAAAAAACCTCGTATCATGACATTAGAAGAGTCATTAGAATACTTAAATGACGATGAGTACTGTGAAGTAACACCAGAATCAATCCGTCTTCGCAAAAAGATTCTTGATAAGAGCGAGCGCGAAAGAGCTGCTAAGAAAAAGAAATCTGTAGAAGCGTAAAAGATAAAGCTGCCTTTTCATTAAAAAGGCAGCTTTTTTAATTTATTTATTTTTCGAAAATTTAATCTTTTGTCTAGACAGTATTTTTTCTACAAGGTAATCTTATAGTAGACAACATAGAATTTAAAAATTAAGAAGTAAGGCGCTGCTAGTTAGTTGAATGAATTTGGCCGATATGGATTATTTTCTATCTTTATTTTAGATAGGGGGATTTATATTCATCTTTGCTAGATGAAGGGGAGAAGTATAATGCTAGAGAGAATGTCATTTTTTGCAAAGTTATACAATGTAGATGTGAATCCAGAAGTAGGGATGTGGCAGCTTTACGGTACAATGATTATACTAAGTGCACTCGTATATAAATTAGGATTTGCTAGGAAGTTACCGTTACTAAAAAACATTGTGATTTATGTATCCTTAGCAATTGGATGTACAGTTTTAACTTTTTTGGGAGTGTTTTTACCAGTAGGAGAAGGACTTGTTGTGACAGCGATTGTATTCGGTATTTATAGATTACGCTTACGCCAAGCAAAGCAACAAAGAGTGGGTTAAAGGGGGAATGTTTCATGCGTTCTGTACAAGATGCGTTATATAATTGGCTAACAATTAAAACTGTCGCGGAAGCACGCCCGCATGATGCAGCTGCGCAAGAAACATATTTACTGTTTCATCACATGTTACATGAAGATCATCAATTAAGAGATATAACGGTGGAAAAAAAAGAAGATATGTATTTGGTTACATATGAACAAGAAGGAGAAAAACATTCTACAAGATTTCCGATAGAGCTTATAGATTGTTTCTTAGATCAAATGAAACGAGAGCCGGAGAAATATAAATAAGCCCTCATCTGAATGATTAAGGACTTATTTGACAGTTTACCACTCATCTTCTATTGTTTTATCACGATATAAGTGGAAATTTCCAGTTGCATGGCGTTCCATTGTACGTTCTGCAATACGTTCTGTGCATTCCATGCACATATATGTATGAATAGGACGGTTACGAAGCCTTTTGGCCATAGGATTTTCGTCATCTAACTCTTCTTTTTTATCACAAAGCATGCATTTGACTCTCATTTCGTCACCTCAATACAAATTCTATCGATATAAGTATAGCATGTAAATTTGATATTTTTGAACTATAGGGGGAAAAAATAATATTTTCGCAATTCGAAAAATAAGTTATCATTAAGATAAATAAAATTTTGGAGGTGGAAATATGGCAAATGTAGTAGAACCTACATTGACAGATTCTTTAGTTCAATCTTTACGTGAAGGACGTATTATAACAATTGCAACAATTGATTTTGAAAAGGCTGTTCCGAATGTAAGTGCTATTTCATGGGTATATGCAATAAATGAGACAAGTATTCGATTTGCGATTGATCAACGCTCTCGTATTGCGGAAAATTTGCGCCATCATGCAGGGATTGTACTCACTGTAATGGCAAATGAATCTGTATTTTCCATTAGCGGTGAAGCAAAGATTTTAAAGGAGAGATTGGATGGCAGTCCACTCAAATTAACTGCAGTAGAAGTATCTGTTCAAGAAGTACGTGATGTTATGTTTTATGGAGCAAAGCTTGCTTCGGAACCAACATATGAAAAAACATATGATCCTCGTGCTGCTGAAACACTTGATAATCAAGTGTTAACGGCGATGAAAGAATTGTAGAAAAGTGGATGAACACTATGGTTGTTCACCCTTTTCTGCTATTTTAACCTGAGTGAATAAGGAATCTTTGCTGTATGTTAGAATATAAATTTTGACGAATGAATACGATACCTAGTTATGAATGAGAAAAATGATTAAAAAAAGTTTTAATTTATATGAATTTCGATTCTGCCTTGTTAATACATTACATATAATTATAACAATGGTTCGTCCATATCATGATTATGGATGAAACCCTTGTTCTACAAATTTAAAAGTGGAGTCAGGGGGTAACAGGTTGGATAAAATTTATGTGTTAGATACGAATGTACTTTTGCAGGATCCTTTATCTATTTTTTCTTTTGAAACAAATGAGGTAGTGATTCCAGCAGTTGTATTAGAAGAGGTTGATTCGAAAAAACGCTACATGGATGAAGTCGGACGAAATGCTCGTTATGTATCTAAATTGATAGATAGATTTCGCGAATTAGGAAAACTGCATGAGAGTATACCCCTTGAAAATGGAGGGACATTTCGTATTGAATTAAACCATCGCTCATTTGTTCAACTGCAAGATATTTTTGTTGAAAAAACAAACGATAATCGTATTTTAGCTGTTGCGAAAAATTTATTCTTAGAAGAGCAAGAGAAAGAGAATGGAAAGTCTGTCATTTTAGTAAGTAAAGATGTACTTGTGAGAGTAAAAGCAGATGCTCTTGGTTTACAAGCTGAAGATTATTTAAGTGATCGTGTAATTGAAGTAGAAAATATATATTCAGGTTTTTTAGAAGGTTACATATCAAAAGAACAGCTCAATTATTTTTATGAAAAAGGAGAATTTCCTTTATCGGAAATTGCAAATCATCCATTTTATCCAAATCAATTTATCGTGATGAAAGATGCATTAGGTGGTTCTAGCTCTGCACTTGGAATTGTTGATTATTCAGGGAAAAAAGTGAAGAAACTTATTTTTCATAATGAGCAAGTTTGGGGAATACGCCCACGGAATGTGCAGCAAATTATGGGATTAGAATTGTTGCTTCGGGAAGATATTCCACTCGTAACGTTAACAGGGAAAGCAGGAACTGGTAAAACATTACTCGCGTTAGCTGCTGGTCTTATGCAAACGGAGGATTTAGGATTGTACAAAAAACTCCTTGTTGCTCGGCCGATTGTTCCAGTTGGTAAGGATATCGGATATTTACCAGGAGAAAAAGAAGAAAAGTTAAGACCGTGGATGCAACCAATTTTCGATAATCTAGAGTATTTATTTAATACAAAAAAACCAGGCGAATTAGATGCGATTTTAGCGGGTATGGGTTCAATTGAAGTAGAGGCGCTTACTTATATACGAGGACGAAGTATTCCAGATCAATTTATTATTATTGATGAGGCGCAAAATTTAACGAAACATGAAGTGAAAACAATATTAACAAGGGTTGGAGAAAAAAGTAAAATTGTATTAATGGGAGATCCACAACAAATTGATCATCCTTACTTAGATGAATATAATAATGGTTTAACGTATGTTGTAGAGAAATTTAAAGAACAAAAAATTAGCGGACATGTAAAGTTTGTAAAAGGAGAGCGTTCTAATTTAGCGCAACTAGCAGCGGACTTATTATAAAGTGAAACTTTAATCAGTGAGGGATTTCATCAGCCGAAGTCTAACTGTTTTGCTGTTGTTAAATTTTTAGGTGGGAATACTTCTGACCGCAAAGAGTGGAAAAAAAGGAGTGGCTTTTGCCTACTCCTTTTTTAAATAATTGTAAACTTACGGATATTTCGAATTGGATTGTTTATATTAGAGCCGTCACCAAAGTAAAGGTGGACAGGTCCATCTTCTCGTAATGGTTTTCCATCTTTTGAAAATCCAAGAATAACATTGTTTGCTTCTTCTAATGAAAGTGTGATTGAATCATGCAATGTGTGGATTTCAACATGTGTTGCTTCAGCTGTAATTTCAGCATTTTTGAAAAAGGGATGAAGTGGTATGCCAAACGTTCCCGTAATAAGCTGTTCCTTTTTAAATTTTTTTACGCTTTTTTGAATAGGTGGAAAAGCGGCACCATCACGGATTTCACGATCCCAATGTTCGGAAGTGTGCTTGAGATAGTCTTCTAATTCTGATTTTTCTTCTTTCGTTTCGGTGAAGTAAGTTGTTAAATCTACTTTTCGATCATCAAAAATCCAAACGCTTGGGTCAAGGGTGATCGGAAAGCGTACTTTTCCATTTATAAATAAAATTTCACTCATTGTTGTTCCCCCATTTGTATTATGCTCCCACTTTTCAGTATAATAGCATTAGACACGATTGTCACAAAAAATGTTTCTATTGCAATTTATTAAAACTATCGCTAATATTAATAGATAGGATAGAAGAGTAGGACGGAAACGGAGGGAATCAATTTGGCGTCTGAGACAGTAGCAAATCATCAGGAAAAGGCACTTGCCCTTCTAAAAGCGGATGCGGAGAAGATTTTAAGACTTATTAAGGTGCAAATGGACCACCTTACGATGCCGCAATGTCCATTATATGAAGAAGTGTTGGACACGCAAATGTTTGGACTATCCCGTGAAGTTGACTTTGCGGTTCGTCTTGGTCTTATTACAGAAGAGCAAGGGAAAGAAATGTTAGGAGAGCTCGAACGGGAATTATCAGCACTTCATGAAGCATTTACAAACAAACAACAATAAAGGGTTCAAATAAGGGGGCTCAAACTGACTAAGTTTGAGCTTTTTATTTGTATAATAAAGCAGGAAGAATTCTAATACATATGGAATACAACAATTAAACTGAAAACAGAAAGAGGATATTGAATGAAAAAAGTATGGAAGTCAATGGATTATTCATTATTGCTTCCTCTTGCTATTTTATGTGTACTGGGAGTTATAATGGTATACAGTTCTAGCTCTATTGTAGCAATTACAAGGCATGAAAAACCGGCCGATTTCTTTTTTAATAAGCAATTATTAGCTCTAGCTATTGGAACCGTAGGGTTAGGAATTATCGTTGCTATTCCGTACCACGTTTGGAGAAAACGAATTGTTTTGTTATTAATGATGACAGGTAGTATTGGATTGCTAGCGTTAGCATTATTGATTGGAAAGAAAGTAAATGGTGCGCAAGCATGGGTGCTTGGTATACAGCCCGCTGAATTTGTTAAAATTGCTATCATTATTGTACTCGCGCGTTTCTTTGCGAGAAGGCAAGAAACTGATACTTCAGTTTGGAAGGGATCAGCAGGTACGATTATGTTTATAGGATTAATATTGTTTTTAATTCGTAAACAAAATGATTTAGGAACAGTTTTGTTAATCATAGGTATTGTCGGAATTATGTTTCTTTGTTCAGGGATTCCGATTAACAAGTGGATAAAGCGTCTTGCATTAAGCACAATTGTATGGATTCCGCTTTTATACTTAGTTGGTAATTATGCATTGAAACCTTATCAAAAAGCACGTTTTGCGGTGTTTTTAAATCCATTTGATGATCCACAGGGTGATGGATTTCAGTTGGTGAATTCCTTTATTGGAATTGCTTCAGGTGGACTGAATGGTAGAGGACTTAGTAATAGTATACAAAAATTTGGGTATTTACCTGAGCCGCATACAGACTTTATTATGGCGATCATATCTGAGGAACTTGGTTTTGTCGGTGTAGCGATTGTTTTAATTAGTTTGTTACTTATTATTATTCGTGCATTGCGAATTGCTCAAAAGTGTAAGGATCCATTTGGAAGTTTAATTGCTATAGGTATTGCTAGCCTGTTTGGGGTGCAAACGTTTGTTAACATTGGTGGTATGTCTGGGTTAATGCCTCTTACTGGTGTGCCTTTGCCGTTTGTCAGTTATGGTGGTAGTTCTTTAATGGCGAATCTATTTGCAATGGGTATATTGTTGAACTTAGGGAGTTATGTGAAACGACAAGAGAAGCAACAAAAAGAAATATATGAGAAAAAACAACAAGGTGAGCCACACCTTGTTGTTGTGAAATAAAAAGGTTTTGTGTTTGATGACACAAAACCTTTTTATTATGTTGTTTTTTAATAAGTTATACTTTGTTTGGTTTAAATAACAATAGTGTGTCATAAATATTTTAATGTGTTATACAATAAAACTGTCAGAAAAAGAAGAGTTGTGCTATACTATTTTTGTGAAACAAATTGATCAGAAAACTTATCATTTGTTAAAAAATAAGGTATGATGTATAAAAATAAGGTGAAGCTTTCCGAGTATAGTTTAGAAAAGAAAGTGAAGAATTTCACGCTTTTAGAGCGTGTACCTATTTAATCTCTAAAGTGGTAGGAAAGTAGAGGGGGAAAATCATGACAAAGCTGCAACGTATTCAAAAAGTTTTAGTAGCTAACCGTGGAGAAATTGCAATTCGTGTATTCCGAGCTTGTTCAGAACTTGGATTAAATACAGTTGCAATTTATTCAAAAGAGGATAGCGGTTCTTACCATCGCTATAAAGCGGATGAATCTTATTTAGTGGGAGAAGGCAAAAAACCAATCGATGCTTACCTTGATATTGAAGGTATTATTGAGATTGCAAAAAGCAATCACGTGGATGCAATTCACCCTGGATATGGTTTCCTGTCAGAAAATATCCAATTTGCTAGACGTTGTGAAGAAGAAGGAATTATCTTTATCGGACCAAAGAGCAAACATTTAGATATGTTTGGAGATAAAGTAAAAGCAAGAACACAAGCGCAATTAGCAAATATTCCAGTTATTCCGGGCAGCGATGGACCTATTAATTCACTAGAAGAAGTTGAAGAGTTTGCTAAGAAGTATGATTACCCGATAATTATTAAAGCATCACTTGGTGGTGGTGGCCGCGGTATGCGTATTGTACGTAGCGGTGATGAATTAAAAGAATCTTATGATCGTGCAAAATCAGAAGCGAAAGCAGCTTTTGGTAATGATGAAGTGTATGTTGAAAAATTCGTTGAAAAACCTAAACATATAGAAGTTCAAATATTAGCAGATGAAGAAGGAAATGTTGTGCATTTATATGAGCGTGATTGCTCTGTACAACGTCGTCATCAAAAAGTAGTTGAAATTGCGCCAAGCGTGTCACTTTCAGATGATCTTCGTCATCGTATTTGTGAAGCAGCGGTACAGTTAACGAAAAATGTAAATTATTTAAATGCTGGTACGGTTGAGTTCCTTGTAAAAGGCGATGACTTTTATTTCATTGAAGTAAATCCACGTGTTCAAGTAGAACATACAATTACAGAGATGATTACAGGCATTGATATTGTTCAGTCACAAATTTTAATTGCAGATGGACACGCTTTACATAGCCCAATCGTAAGTATACCAAAACAAGAAGACGTTATTGTGCATGGTTATGCGATTCAATCTCGTGTAACAACAGAAGATCCGCTTAATAATTTTATGCCTGATACAGGGAAAATTATGGCGTATCGTTCTGGTGGTGGTTTTGGCGTTCGTCTTGACACAGGTAACAGTTTCCAAGGGGCTGTTATTACACCGTACTATGATTCATTACTTGTAAAAGTAACAACTTGGGCGCTTACATTTGAACAAGCGGCTGCGAAAATGGAGCGCAACTTAAAAGAGTTTCGTATTCGTGGGATTAAAACAAACATTCCATTCTTAGAGAATGTAGTAAAACATAAAAACTTCTTGTCAGGGGAATATGATACGTCATTTATTGATGCATCACCTGAACTGTTCGTGTTTCCAAAACGTAAAGATCGTGGAACAAAGATGTTAAGTTATGTTGGTACGGTAACAGTAAATGGTTTCCCAGGAGTAGGGAAGAAAGAGAAGCCAATTTTCCCAGATGCACGTATACCAAATGTAAAACATTATGAATCGATTCAAGATGGAACAAAACAAATTTTAGACGAACGCGGAGCGGATGGATTAGTAAAATGGGTGCAAGATCAAAAACGTGTACTTTTAACAGATACAACATTCCGAGATGCGCACCAATCATTACTTGCAACACGGATTCGTACAAAAGATTTAAACCAAATTGCTGAACCGACAGCTAGAATGTTACCGAATTTATTCTCAGCGGAAATGTGGGGCGGTGCAACGTTTGATGTTGCGTATCGTTTCTTAAAAGAAGATCCATGGGAACGATTATTAGAACTTCGTGAAAGAATGCCAAATGTTTTATTCCAAATGCTTCTTCGTTCATCAAATGCGGTTGGTTATAAAAACTATCCAGATAATTTAATTCAAAAATTTGTAGAATGTTCAGCGCAAGCTGGTATCGATGTATTCCGTATTTTTGATAGCTTAAACTGGGTGGAAGGTATGAGAGTTGCAATTGATGCTGTAAGAGAGAGTGGCAAAATTGCAGAGGCAACAATGTGTTATACAGGGGATATCCATGACCCAATGCGCAGTAAATATGACTTAAATTATTATAAAAACTTAGCGAAAGAATTGGAAGCGTCAGGAGCACATATTCTAGGTATTAAAGATATGGCTGGATTATTAAAACCAAATGCAGCCTATGATTTAGTTTCTGCTTTAAAAGAAACGGTATCGATTCCGATTCACCTTCATACGCATGATACAAGTGGAAATGGTGTTTTAACGTATACGAAAGCAATTGAAGCAGGTGTTGATATTGTCGATGTAGCTGTAAGCTCAATGGCAGGTCTAACATCACAACCAAGTGCAAATACGTTATATTATGCGCTAGGTGGAAATGAAAGACAACCAGATGTTAATGTGGATTCATTAGAAAAACTTTCACATTACTGGGAGGATGTTCGTAAATATTATGCACCATTTGAAAGTGGTATGAATGCACCTCATACAGAGGTATATATGCATGAAATGCCAGGTGGCCAATATAGTAACCTTCAACAACAAGCGAAAGCAGTTGGTTTAGGAGACCGATTTGATGAAGTGAAAGTGATGTATCGCCGTGTAAATGATATGTTTGGTGATATTGTAAAAGTAACACCATCATCAAAAGTTGTTGGCGACATGGCGCTATTTATGGTACAAAATCACCTTATAGAACAAGACATTTTTGAGCGTGGACATTCTTTAGATTTCCCAGGTTCTGTTGTGGAAATGTTCTCTGGAGATCTTGGACAACCATATGGTGGCTTCCCGAAAGAATTACAAAAAATCATTTTAAAAGGGAAAGAGCCATTAACAGTAAGACCAGGGGAATTGTTAGAACCAGTGGACTTCGATGCTTTAAAAGAAGAGTTGTTCCATAAACTTGGACGTGAAGTAACGATTTTTGATGTTGTTGCATATGCATTATATCCAAAAGTATTTATGGATTATGAAAAAGTCGCTGGGCTTTATGGAAACGTGTCTGTACTCGATACGCCAACATTCTTCTATGGTATGAGGCTTGGTGAAGAAATTGGTGTGGAAATTGAACGTGGTAAAACATTAATGGTTAAATTAGTATCAATTGGTGAACCACAACCAGATGGGACACGTGTACTTTACTTTGAATTTAACGGGCAACCGCGTGAAATTGTTGTGAAAGATGAAGGTGTTAAATCAACAGTCGCGCAGCGTGTGAAAGGGAATCGTGAGAATCCAAATCATATTAGTGCAACAATGCCGGGAACGGTCATTAAAGTTGTTGTAAATGAAGGTGATGAAGTGAAAAAAGGCGATTCCATGGCAATTACAGAAGCGATGAAGATGGAAACGACGGTTCAGGCGCCATTCAATGGAAAAGTGAAGAAAGTATATGTAAAAGATGGAGATGCGATTCAAACAGGCGATTTACTTATTGAACTAGAACAATAATAATAAAGAAAAGAGTTGCTTGAAGGCAGCTCTTTTCTTTATATAAAAATAATAACTTGCCACAGTGGCAAGTTATTAAAACGATTGTTTATTTTGCGTTGTAGTTGATGGGTGTGCCTCTTTTGCATTTGCTGTGCTTCGTGTACCTAACATGACTAAATAGCATAATACAGCAAAGAGACAAGAAATAAAGAGTGAATGTAACAATGCCATTGATAAACTTGCATTAGTATAAACGACTAAAATACCAACAACTGCTTGAAGTGTAACGAGAATAAATGAGATAATCCATCCCCAATATACAACCCGGTGCTGTTTATAGTGACGAATAGCAACAATCATTGCGTATAGGATCCAAGCAAATATTAATATTGCGGCAACCCTGTGTCCCATTTGAACCCATTCATGCAATTGAGTAGGCCATGGTCTGTTTTTACTACAAAGTGGAAAGTCTGGACAAGCTAAACTTGCACGCTCGTGACGTACTAAAGCTCCTGTATAGACGACAATATAACTGTAAATTGTTACACCGTAAATATGAAATTTCATTTTTTTGTCCATAATGAGAGAACGTGCATCGAATTTTTTGTCGATTTCAAAAATAAGGCACGTTAGTAAAATGACAGAAGCAAACGAAATTAAAGAAATACCAAAATGAATAGCTAATACAGCAGGTACTTGTCCCCAAACAACTGCGGCAGCTCCCATGAGTGCTTGTGCCACTAAAAATACGAAAGATAAAACAGCTAGCGTTTTTGTTTCACGTACATGTTTATAATATTTCCAGGATAGGATACAAAGAAGTGTAACGAGAATCCCTGCCGATCCGGATGTTAAGCGGTGACTTAGTTCAATAATCGTTTCCATTGATAGATTAGAGGGAACGAGTTCACCATTACAAAGTGGCCAGGATTTACCGCATCCTTGACCTGAACCTGTTTTTGTAACTAAAGCCCCTCCTAATAAAACCCCTAGTAAGTCGAGGCTTGTAATGACTGCTAACCATTTAATAAAGCGTTGCAATCTGTTTCACCATCTTTCTGTTATGAAGTTATTGCGAAATATTTTCATTCCATCAATTTTATAGAACAAAACGCGCTACAGTCCTATGATATATAAAAAATAATAAAATAGCAAAGAAATGGAGAGAGGGGATAAAGAGTTTGGAATAAGAAAAAAACGGGATTTTAATTACATATTTTAGGAGAAAATATTTCTATTATAAAAAGAAATGGGAAGAATATATGCTAAATATGACAAAATAGTTTATTATAGAAGGTAAACTCATGTTATGATTAGGAAGTAATGGGAGAAACTTTTTTGTTATCCGACACAAAAAGTTCACGTTTTCTTCACAAATTGTTAGGGAAATATGATTTAATATACTCGAGTATGAGCGTAGATTAGTAGTAGAGTGAGAAAACAACATTTCTACTGTAATAATATTGCTATATAGAAGCGTAATACTTTTGTAAAGTAAAGACGCGAAAGAAGGATGAAAGTTTTAAGAGGGGGTTGAAATGATGAACCATGCAACAAGTGAGCTGCATGATGAGTCAGCTATAACAAATGTGCCGGAAACAACACGTGTACAAGATTTATTAGCGCTCGTTAAGATGGGGATTGTAAACTCGAATACACTTACGGTATTTACAGGATTTTGGTTGGCTTTACACTTTAATGGATTAAATGCTGTTAACCATTTGGATAAAATGTTCTTTACAATTGTCGGCTCGGCTTTAATTATGGCAGGATCATGTAGCTTGAATAACTATATTGATCGGGATATCGATCACTTAATGGAACGGACAAAAAATCGTCCGACAGTAACAGGAAAATATAAACCTGGTTTTGCGTTAACATTAGGTATGACTTTATTGCTTCTTGGTTTTGTATTCTTGTTATTTACAACACCAATGGCAGCAATTATAGGTTTCATCGGTGCTTTCACATACGTTGTTTTGTATTCATTATGGACAAAACGAGCATATACACTAAATACAGTAGTAGGTAGTGTATCTGGAGCAGTTCCACCTTTAATTGGTTGGGCAGCAGTTGATCCTAGTTTAGATCATCCAATTGCTTGGATGCTATTTTTAATTATGTTTATTTGGCAAATCCCACATTTCCTCGCGTTAGCGATGAAACGTGTTGATGAATATCGAAATGCAGGTATTCCCATGCTTCCTGTTGTACATGGATTTGATATTACAAAACGTCAAATCATGATTTGGACAGTATGTTTATTACCATTACCATTTTATATGAGTGGACTGGGAGTAACATTTATGGTAATTGCAACATTGCTTAACATTGGATGGATCGTATTAGGTTTCTATGGATTCCGTAAGAAGGATGACATAAAATGGTCCGTACAAATGTTTGTCTACTCCTTGAACTACTTGACAATCTTATTTGTGTCAATGATTGTAGTTACATTCTTCTAAGACAACGACATGAGGGGATTTCTTTACGTTGAGATTTACTTTACTTACTATAAATAAAGTACAATCTAATTCACAAAGAAAGTGGGGGTTGTTTGTATGAAGAAACAGTGGCGACTGCTTTCATTCGTTTCACTGCTGGCTTTACTGTTAGGGGGATGCGGTAAAGCCTTTCAATCTACTTTAATTCCGCAAGGTGAAGTAGCAAAAATGCAATATGATTTACTCTTGTTAGCAAGTGCAATTATGGTAGGTGTCGTACTTGTAGTTACTATTATTTTCTTGTATGTAATTGTGCGTTTCCGACAAAAGAAGGGTCAAGAAGATTATATCCCAAAGCAAGTTGAAGGAAATCACAAACTAGAAATTATATGGACAGTCATTCCGATTATTCTTTTGCTGATATTGGCTGTTCCAACTGTTACATATACATTCAAACTTGCTGATGTAAGTGCGATGGAGAAAAAGAATATTGATAAAGACACAATCGTTGTTGATGTAACAGCGAATCTTTATTGGTGGGAATTTTCTTATAAATCAGAAAAGATAGTAACTTCGCAAGACCTAGTTATCCCCACAGGTAAAAAAGTATATTTGAATTTGAAAGGTGCTGACATTAAACATTCGTTTTGGGTCCCATCTTTAGCTGGGAAAATGGATACGAATACGGATAATGTCAATAAAATGTGGTTAAAGGCAGATAAATCAGGAACTTATAATGGTTTTTGTACAGAATTTTGTGGCCCATCACATTCTTTAATGCAATTTAAAGTAAAGGCTCTTGATGAAAGCGAGTACAAAGATTGGATTGCTGATATGAAGAAACTTGATGGTAAGAAGGAAGTTTCTTCTCCAAAAGAACAAGAAGGTCAAGAAATATTCAACAAAAGCTGTATTGGTTGTCATGCAACTGGATCAAATGATAGTAGACCACCTTCTGCACGTATCGCACCAAACCTAGCAAACTTTGCTGATCGCGATATGGTTGCCGGCATTGCTGAAAATAATGAAGAAAACGTAAAAAAATGGTTAAAGGATCCTGAAAATATGAAGCCAGGAAATAAAATGACTGGTAAATATGGCAACTTAACGGACGGTCAAGTAGATGCATTAAATGCATATTTGAAAACGTTAAAAGTTGAGAAGTAAAGAGGGATTATTTGCGAAGGGGAGGTTGAAAACGTGAGTTCTGTAGCAAAAAAACAGGGGATGGGTGCTGTTATATGGGATTATTTGACGACAGTAGACCATAAAAAAATTGCCATTCTCTATTTAATTGCAGGTGGATTGTTTTTTATCATTGGCGGAATAGAGGCATTATTTATCCGTCTTCAATTAGCGATTCCAAACAATGCTTTTCTTGTTGGGGATGCTTATAACCAAGTATTAACGATGCACGGTACAACAATGATTTTCCTCGCAGCTATGCCGCTCGTGTTTGCATTTATGAACGCCGCTGTACCACTTCAAATTGGGGCACGGGATGTGGCGTTTCCATTTTTAAATTCACTTGGATTTTGGTTATTTTTCTTCGGTGGAGTATTTTTAAACTTAAGTTGGTTTTTAGGAGGGGCACCTGATGCAGGGTGGACATCTTATGCATCGTTATCTCTTGCTTCTAAAGGACATGGTGTTGATTTTTATGTACTAGGGTTACAAATATCAGGTATAGGTACACTGATTGGTGGTATTAACTTCCTTGTCACAATTATTAATATGCGTGCACCTGGAATGACATATATGCGTATGCCAATGTTTACATGGACAACATTTGTAACTTCTTCACTTATTTTATTTGCTTTCCCACCATTAACAGTGGGATTGGCACTACTTATGTTAGATCGCTTATTTGGCACAAGTTTCTTTAACCCAGCTTTAGGGGGGAACACGATTATATGGGAACATTTATTCTGGATCTTCGGTCACCCAGAAGTGTATATTCTTATCCTTCCAGCTTTCGGAATATTCTCAGAAATTTTCGCTACATTCTCTAAAAAACGACTATTTGGTTACTCATCTATGGTATTTGCAACGGTGTTAATTGGATTTTTAGGATTTATGGTATGGGCGCATCATATGTTTACAGTTGGTCTTGGACCTGTTGCGAACGCTATTTTCTCAGTTGCAACAATGGCAATTGCAGTTCCGACTGGTATTAAAATATTTAACTGGCTCTTTACAATGTGGGGTGGAAGTATCAGGTTTACAACGCCAATGATGTGGGCTGTTGCTTTTATTCCATCATTTGTAATGGGTGGTGTAACAGGGGTCATGCTTGCCTCGGCTCCAGCTGACTATCAATTCCATGATAACTATTTCGTTGTAGCGCATTTTCACTACGTAATCGTTGGTGGAGTTGTATTTGGACTATTAGCAGGTGCACATTATTATTGGCCACTTATGTTTAACAAAGTATTAAATGAAACCTTGGGGAAAATAACATTTTGGTTGTTCTTTATCGGCTTCCATTTAACATTCTTTATCCAGCATTTCCTTGGTTTAATTGGTATGCCACGTCGCTACTTTACGTATTTACCAGGCCAAGGATTAGAAACGGGGAACTTAATTAGTTCGATTGGTGCTGTATTTATGGGGCTAGGAACGATCGTTCTGTTATTTAATGTTGTGAAAACATCGTTGTCTAAAGAGAAAGCTGGCCGCGATCCGTGGGATGCTCGTACATTAGAATGGACAATGCCTGCACCTACACCAGAATACAATTTTAAACAATTACCATTCGTTCGCGGATTAGATCCGTTCTGGATTGAAAAACGTGAAGGGAATAAAGAAATAACACCAGCAGAGCCTGTTAGTGATATTCATATGCCAAACCCTTCATTTTCACCATTTGTTATATCTCTTGGATTATTTATAGCAGCATTTGGTGCGATGTACATGCAAGGTGGGAAAGATAAGTTTTGGTTATTGGTTGCAATTATTGGACTTATCATTACATTTGGTGCAATGTTCTTACGTTCAGTAATTGATGATCATGGTTATCATATTCATAAAGAAGATTTAGATGATAAGGGGGGCACAGCGTAATGCATGTAGAGGAAAAATTAACAAATGAAACGTTTCCAGCAGAGCCTGAAAAAGCAACCCTTGAGGGGAAAAATAAGTTTGTTGGATTTTGGCTATTTCTTGGAGGCGAAACTGTATTGTTCGCTTCCTTATTTGGCACATATTTAGCGTTGAAAAATTCTACAAACGGTGGCCCCACTTCTCAAGAAATGTTTCAAATGCCACTTGTCTTTATTATGACGATGCTTTTGTTAACAAGTAGTTTAACAAGCGTGTATGCGATGTATCATATGAAGAACTTTAACTTTAAGCAAATGCAGCTTTGGTTACTTGTTACAGTACTATTAGGATTAGGGTTTTTAGGATTTGAGATTTATGAATTTTATCATTATACACACGAATTCAAACATACGATGAGAAGTAGTGCATTTGGTTCAGCGTTTTATGCGCTTGTTGGAACTCATGGATTACACGTATTGTTCGGATTATTATGGATCTTAACATTAGTTTTTCGGAATGCGAAGCGCGGGCTGAATTTATATAATGCTCCAAAGTTTTACGTTGCATCTATTTACTGGCACTTTATTGATGTAGTTTGGGTGTTTATTTTCACTGTAGTATACTTGATGGGAATGGTGGGATAAACAATGGCGATAAAGCAAACAAATACAAGTAACTCAAAAGTAGATCTTGTTTATCGTAGAAAAAAAAGTGCTGAGGAAATGAGACATCAAGTGATTACATTTGGTCTAATGATTTTCTTAACGATTGTAGCTTTTGTGGCAGTCGCTTATCCGAAAACATTTAGTCCTCTTTTCTCTGTACCATTTATTTTACTATTAGCTGTTGTTCAAGTAATATTTCAATTGTATTATTTCATGCATATGAGTCATAAGGGACATGAAGCAGCAACCTTTTTCTTATATTCTGGATTATTGATAGGGTTGTTAACCATTTTAGCTTTTATGACAATTGTTTGGGTTTAAAAAGTAAAGGATAGGGAGCTTGAAGTTATCTTCGCTCCCTTTTTCCTATGAGGGTAAGGAGTTCATATTGAAAGGGTGGGTGTAAAATGGGCAACTTATGGATATTTGGTTTTCAAGCTTTATGGAGCCCGATCTTTTTACTTTTTATGGTGTCTATCCTTATCTGTTACTTTCTTATTATCGGGCCGTATAGAAATCGGTTCGATAATGCAGAAAAGGTAAATAAAAAGCAAATGTTTTATTTTACGACTGGGATTATCCTGTTGTATCTTGTAAAAGGTGGGCCTATTGATTTACTTGGACATATTGTATTTAGTGCACATATGTTTGAAATGGCAGTGATGTACATCGCTGTACCACCATTATTGTTATTAGGGATTCCAGTTTGGTTATACACATATATTACCTCTTTCCGTTTTATCCAAGTGATATTGATTATGTTTACAAAACCGCTTATTGCTCTGTTTGTATTTAATGGATTATTTTCTATTTATCATTTGCCTGTTGTTTTTGATGCTGTAAAGCAAAATCAAGTTGCTCATCCTATTTTTCTTGCTGTTTTATTTTTTACAGCAATGATGATGTGGTGGCCTATGCTAAATCCATTACCGGAGTATCAAACATTAAGTGAAATAAAGAAAATTGGTTACATGTTTGCGAACGGTGTATTATTGACACCAGCTTGTGCGCTAATCATATTTGCTAGTGAATCGTTGTTTGCTACATATACGGATCCGAGTGCGTGGATGAAAGCGATGGAGCTCTGTGTACCTGCAGGAACATTGAGTGATTTAAATATAACCGGACCAGAATTTTTACATTGGATGCCGATTGTGCAAGATCAACAAACAGGCGGTATCATTATGAAAATTGTCCAGGAAATAGTGTATGGTACAATTATTGGCTATGTGTTTTTTAAATGGGCACGTAAAGAACGTAAAAAAGATGAGGAGCAACTACAGAAAGTGCCTCCTTATTTGCAACCAAAATAAAGAAGGTGTATCACATGGATACACCTTCTTTACTATTCTATAACTGCAAATTCCTTTAGCTTTTTTTCAATATTTTGCAAGAGTTGTTCGCTTTTTTGGATTACGTTTGTAGGGAAAACTTCATTTTCACCATATTCAACGCCATGTGGATAGTAATGTTTTCCTAACAATGGTGGAAGTAATTTAACTTGTGCATGGCGTCCTCCGATTTCCCCTTCTACCGCAAAGCCTTGTATCCGTAAATAATATACATCCTTCAATATTTCAAATTTATAGTCATATGTAACTCGCTCATAGTCCCACTGTCCAGCAAGTACAAAACGTTGATTTTGCATAACTTCCGTGAGCAGTGTAAAATCAATGGTCGCCCCTATAAGTTTTGAATTTGTAAATTGCATGGAATACCTCCTTATCTTTATTTGAAAACCTTTAATTTTATAATAGTATGAATAATAAGAAATCGCAATTCATATTGAGAGAAAAGGGAGAATCACGGCTTTTTTTATTTAAATATGATATAGTGAAAATAGTGCGGTACACACAAAAGAGAAGACAGGCATTTGTGTATATCTCAATTTTATGTTTGACCAGGAGGTATATTGTTTGAAGAAATTATTACGTATCGTAATGATTACGGTTTTTATTTTAGCTATTGATTTATACGGGAAATTACTCGTTTCGCAATATATATTACAGCCATCTCATTCTAAGCAGGAACATAAGATTGTTAAGAAAAAGAAACAGATAAATGAAGGATTTCCAGAGACAATCTCCCAATTAATAGGAGGGGATTCGGAAAGTTTATTAGCAAAATGGGGTGAGCCAGCTCGAATCGAACCTTCTGCGTATGGTTACGAATGGTGGATTTATAATCAAGATTTATCACAATATGTGCAGTTTGGTGTTGCAGAACATAAAATTGTAACAGCTTATGTTGCTGGTAATAAAGTGGATGTAGTTCCATTTCGTATGGATGAAAAATATGAAGATGTCTATAAAAAAAATCCATTCTCACATGAAATTTCTTTGAAAAAAGGAAGAAACAGCTATCAATTTGAATTATCTGATACTGAAATTGCAGAACAACCACTTGTTTCGATAGAAGAAGATGGTTGGGCGCAGTTATACTTTGACCGATTCACACATAAACTTGTCGGAATTCGGTATATGGATGATGAGACATTGCTTCGACAAAGGCCGTATCAGCTTGTTTATTCTGGAGAGTTAGGGGCGGAGCAGCCAATTACTCCAGAGAAAATGACACAAATAGAACATGGCAATATGCAACAAATTCTAGATTTGACGAATATTATTCGTAGTCGTCATCAACTACCGTTACTAACATGGGATCAACAAACAGCTGAAGTGGCTTTTGGGCATAGCAAGGATATGAAAGAGAATAATTATTTTTCGCATGATTCGCCGGAATTTGGGACTTTAGGAGATCGATTACAACGTGGTCAAGTCGCATTTCAACTCGCAGGTGAAAATATAGCAGCACAGCATACTGATGGGATCGCTGCAGTACAAGGTTGGTTGAATAGTGAAGGACATCGGAAAAACTTGCTAAATGAACAATTTACTGGACTAGGTGTTGGAGTCTTCGATAAATTTTATACTCAAAATTTCATTAGAAAATAGGAAAAGGTGCATGAATCGTTTAAAAATAGGCGAACCATGCGCCTTTTTTTTCTTACAATATAGTAGATACATCTGAAGAGGTGAGGATTATGACAAAAACAAAAGGACCGTTACATCCTTCTGTTCAACAGTTTAAAGAGTTTGTAAACCATCACCCTAAAATGGTTCATGAAGTTCGAAATGGTCAAAAAACATGGCAACAATTTTATGAGGAATGGTATTTACTTGGAGAACAAGATGAAATGTGGAAGGTGTATAAAGCAGATGGAGAAACGATTTCTTCTCCAGCTCAAGAAAACAATGATGAAAAAGCCGTCGATTTGATGGGACAAATGCTTTCTTTTTTAAAAAAATTAGATGCAGAGCAAATGCAGCAACATCTAGCTAATGTAACGAGTGCCATTGGGAGTGTACAACAGGTTATTCAGCAATTTCAAGGGAATCGTACACAACCTGAGCAAAGAACTTCTGAAAACAATCCATTTTTCTTTCGAAAAGATTAGGAGGAAAGAGGATGAGGGCAGAGCTTATGGAATTTATAAAAGCTGATGAAGATTTAGGGCGTTATATTCGTGAACAACCCCATTGGTATCGAAAATTATCACGTAATCCGGAGGAAAAGGAGGCATTTGAATTAGCTGCTTTACAGTATTATAAAAAGACAATCCCGGACAAAGTTGCAAAATTTCAAAATCAATTGGCGGTTGCTTCTATTATGATTGACATGTTTCAATATATGAAGCAGCAAAATGCAACGTAATTGGAAGGGAAAACTATGTCCGTCATGCGAAACTTTTGTTACAATAGAAAAGGATTATTGAAAAAAGGAGTTATAGCATGACGGAAATTTGTTTAGTACGACATGGACAAACTGATTGGAATTTTCAAGAGATTATTCAAGGGCGTGAAGACATTCCACTTAATGAAGTTGGGAAAAAGCAAGCAAGTCAAAGTGCAGCTGCGTTGCAATTGGACACATGGGATGTGATTATCAGCAGTCCCTTAATTAGAGCGCAGGAAACAGCTCAGATGATTAGTAACGCTGTTGGAATACATTCTATTCTTCTTGATGAGCGGTTTGTTGAACGGAATTTTGGCGAAGCTTCAGGGAAACCCGTTTCCACAGTTAGAGAGCTGATTGCAGAGGGAAATGTAGAAGGTATGGAGACAGATGGAGAGATTGTAAATCGTTGCTTTTCTGCATTGCAAGATGTTGCACAAGTACATGCAGGTAAGCGCGTTATTATCGTTGCACATTCACATGCGATAAAAGCAATTTTAAATGCAATCTCCCCTGATGAAATTACATTTAAAACTCCATTGAAAAATGCTTGCATTAGTTATGTAAAAGAGGAAAATGGAAGCTGGGACGTGCTACGATATAATATCGCGGAGCATATTTGCGTATAAGAAATTATGACGGATGATGGTTTTCGGTAATCGGACTTTTTACTTTATATTCAGATGGGATATTCAAATTAGTAGTTCGGTTTTAAATGTGTTATGATGGATACTCGGAGGTGTCTCTCATGATTGTAGCGACGCTTGAAAGCGTAATGATATTAGACGAGGCAGAACAGCTTGCAAAAGCGATTGTCTGTTCAGATATAGCAAAGGGTTATCGGGAATGTTATAAGGCGTTACAGGAAGATTTGGAAGCTCAAACATTAATTAGTCAATTTACAGCAATGAAAGAGCGATATGAAGAAGTGCAACGCTTTGGAAAATATCATCCTGATTATACTTTCGTTTCGAAAAATATGCGAGAATTAAAACGTTCTGTAGATTTGCATGAAAAGATAGCTGCTTTTAAAAAAGCAGAAAATGCTTTGCAAAAACTATTAGATGAAGTCAGTGTAGCGATTGGTTCCGAAGTATCATCTGCTATTAAAGTTCCTACTGGAAATCCGTTTTTTGATGCAGGTGGATGCGGAGGCGGTTGTGGCTCTGGTGGAAGTTGTGGTTGTAAAAAAACGGGGTGATGTGCCCCGTTTTTTAGAATATGGAAGAAAACGTATACAGAATTCGTTTAACAATGTACTATAATTTCACAAATTTCTGATTGATGTTTATAAGATACAAGAATATGAGTATATAAAAGGAGAAGATGGAGAAGATTATGTTCGGGCAACGACAAAGTATGATTGTTTATTTACATTCATTGAAACATGCCAAGATTTTAAGGAAATATGGTAATATTCATTACATATCAAAGCGTTTGAAATATGCAGTTGTATATTGTGATATGGAACAAATAGAGCATATGATACAAAAGCTAAATAAACTTCCTTTTGTGAAAAAAATTGAGCAGTCATATCGCCCATTTCTTAAAACGGAATTTGAAAATTCACGTCCGGATCGCGCGAAAGAATACGACTATAGTTAAAGAGAAAGACCCCCACTATTTTGGTGGGGGTCTTCTCGGTTTTTTCTTTTTAAAGAAAACGTCTCTTTTCTGCAGAACGTATGTTTGTTTTGGTGCATAATGATCTTATCAAATAAAATGAGGTGAGAACAGGTGAAGAAAGCATATTTTTCGAAACGGATCTATAAGGTAGATTTACCGCATGAAATGGTAGATGCATTGGCAGAGACAATCGAAACATGTAATCAGGCGAAGCGCTTTGCGTTTCAAATGATTGTTCGGGAAAAACGTTGGAACCGTAAGATATATACAGATAGTCTTCATCTCGTTCTCAAGCGGAAATTCGGCATCTTTATTCATTAATCCGCGGCTTTTACGATTGGTCGCCGAGGGTTAGGGTATAAAGAAAAAGTAGCTGGGGTGCTTCAGCCTTATATTCCAAAGAAAGATGCACACCACTGGAGCCATTGGCATCAATTAAACAATCGATTGGATATTGGCACGCATCATTTCTATCAGCTATACGATGTAGATCAACCGAAAGAAGTCTTACAAATCGAACGGTTACACTTGTTTGAAAATGAAAAGAAAAAACTAGCAAAATGATTTGCATGATAAAAAAGAGCAATTTGTCCTAGATTTTTACGCTTATTACCAGAGCAGATAACAAGTCTAGGAACTGGATGCATGACAAAGTGTTCTATCCTCGATATAAGAATAAAGTAGTTGTACCTATTTTGTTTGCCTTTCGTCGGAAGATAGAATGGGTCGTCTTACATTGCATACAGACACTACCGAACTCTATATTGTTGTATCCTCTTTGTTGAACGAGAGGAACTGTTTTTGTGAGGACAGAGACAGGAGAATCCCCCACCTTAAGCTCTTGTAGAGGTAGGTGAGGGTAGTTCAATTTAATAAAAATACAATGAGTATAAATTGCTATTGCATTGGAGGAATGAAATGATTCATTCGTAAAATGCCGATAAGGTGATTAAAATATAATTCTTTTTCTGGGAAAATTGTAGAAGGTTTTACAGTAAAAGAAGTAACGTTTTTTTCGATTTGTTCCGCTGTTTCCTCGAATAAAACGATTCGTTTACTTTTTGTACCTTCAAGTATAGGAATCCCTTCGCGGCATATATATAGCGGTTGGAAATTCCCAACCGTTGTAGGTTTAAGAACAACAACAAGTGAGCATACTTTTTTATCATTTTTTAAGGTTTCAAATTGTAACATATGTGATACACGATCTTTATTTGTCTTTGCAATCTCAAGTAATTCATATAAATCGGAGTAGCCTTCTCCTAGTTCAATAAAACGTTGAATCATATTATTTCCTCCTCTTTCTTTTACTGTATCACTTCGTTTTTAAAATGAAAAGCAGACAAAGAAAAAAAACCCTGCAAAGCAGGGCCCTTCTTATACTAGTATGTACTAGTAAGAAGGCAAAGGGAGAGGAGAAACCGGAGGAAGAACTTATGGGGAAACGTAAGTCTTCTCCGCGGTTGGCAACAACATCGAAGGTGATGTTGTTATATTTATTTATGTCCAATCTAAATGAAGATATACATAATGAATTTAAAATTTATCGTAGGCTTTTTATTTTTCTTTTTTTTATTTTATGATAGGATAAAAAAGATAAAGTGAAACTTGCGTTAGTAGAGAGGGATCGGACTCGCCAATAGCGAGATGAATATACATATGGGATACTGGAAAGTTATCATGTAATGATGACTTTTTTAACGAAATAAATTAGTTTTTCTTTTAATAGATAGCGGATTCGTTTATCCTTTAATGGAAAAACACCAAAAAAACAGTGAGGTTTGATAGCGGTTAACCAAACGAATATGCGTTTGTAATAATCGCTCGATAGATTGAAATAAAGGTAGTGACAGCAAATGAGAGTAGTTTCTGGAAAATGTAAAGGGCATCCGCTTAAGGCTGTGCCAGGTAATACAACGCGACCGACAACAGATAAGGTAAAAGAAGCCATCTTTAATATGATTGGTCCTTATTTCGAAGGAGGAATTGCCCTCGATTTGTTTGGAGGTAGCGGAGGGCTTGGGATTGAAGCGCTTAGCAGAGGGGTTGACAAAGCCATTTTTGTTGATCGGGATAATAAAGCGGTGAAGGTTATTCATCAAAATTTAGAAAGCTGTAGGGTACATGACCAAGCTGAAGTGTATAGAAATGATGCAGAGCGCGCTTTGAAGGCGTTAATTAAACGTGAACTATCATTTGATCTCATACTGCTAGATCCACCATACAAAGATCAAAAAATCATTTCATTAATTAGTGTTATGGACCAACACGGATTATTGAACGAAGATGGATTGATTATGGCAGAACATGGGGATGATGTAGTCTTACCGGAAGCAATAGGGGGACTTGTAAAGGTAAGAGCAGAAAATTATGGTATGACAGCGATTTCCATTTATAAGCATGAAGGTGAGGGGACCGAATGACAAGCATAGCAATTTCTTCAGGGAGTTTTGATCCGATAACTCTTGGGCATTTGGATATTATTAAAAGAGGCGCAAAGGTGTTTGACGAAGTATATGTTGTCGTTTTAAACAATTCTTCCAAGAAGCCGTTCTTTTCAGTAGAAGAGCGCCTAGAGCTAATTCGAGAAGCAACAAAAGATATTCCAAACGTAAAAGTTGATTCGCATAGCGGACTGTTAGTTGAATATGCAAAAATGCGTAATGCAAACGCAATTTTACGTGGTTTACGTGCAGTTTCTGATTTTGAATATGAGATGCAAATTACATCGATGAATCGTAAGTTAGACGAAAATATTGAAACCTTTTTTATTATGACAAATAATCAATATTCATTTTTAAGTTCGAGCATTGTGAAGGAAGTGGCTCGTTATGGTGGAAATGTAGCTGGTCTTGTTCCTTCTGTTGTAGAGCACGCTTTAAAAGAAAAGTTTCAAACCCCGTTAAGATGAACGGGGTTTTTCTTTGTTTATTATGCGTAAGAATAATAAAATAACATATAGATATAAACAAAATAGTGTAAAAGTAGGACCGTAGCGAAGCAACATTTCCCAAGTCTTTGCAAGAATAGAAGCATGGTTTGATAAAAAAACAGGGATATCTTGTTGATTTGGTGAAAAAGAATGTAATTTTTCATAAAGTGGTACCCAAAATATAAAAGTGTAAATTGGGGCGAGAATACTTTGGATAATTCTTGCAAAGAAATAGGGTTTAAAGCGAATATCAGTTTCGGCTAAAATACTCGCTACCTGAGCTTGGATAGAAAGGCCGCTAAATGCGAGGATAAAGCTCGTTACCATTGCTTGTTCAAGAATTGTAGTCTGATTGGTTTGGCTGATCATTTGGCTACCTAGTGTCATTTCAAAAAGTCCTGATAGGATGGGAATGCTAAAGTGTGGTGACAGTTGGAAGAATTTTAAAATATGTTGCATAATAAAAGCTAGTGCTGCCGTGAGTTGGAAGACAGTAATCATTTTATTTAAAACGGAGAATAAAATAATAAATCCACCAATCATGAGTAAAGTTTGAATAGAGGAGATAATGGCATCACCAAGTAGTTTTCCAATTGGTCTGTTCTCTTGTAAACGCGTCTCGTGGAGAATTGAAAAAGCGTGTTGTAAGGGACGTTTTTGAATGGATTGTTTTTCTTGTATGTAAGTATTGTTGTTTCCATAAAAACGCATAAGTAATCCGACAGTAAGGTTGCTAACATAATGTGCAGCAGCTAGTATGAAACCTAATTTAGGATTGTTAAAAAAGCCAATAGAAACAGCTCCAAAAATAAATAATGGATTTGAAGAGTTGGTAAATGATACGAGTCGTTCCGCTTCTATTTGCGTTAGCTGATTACTTTTCCGGAGTCTTGCGCTTAATTTGGCGCCCGCAGGGAAGCCGGAGGCCATTCCCATTGCCCAAACAAATCCGCCAATACCAGGCACACGAAAGAGCGGGCGCATAAGCGGTTCTAATATAATACCGATAAACTTTACAACACCTATACTAATTAAAAGCTCCGCAACGATAAAAAAAGGTAGTAGTGAAGGAAAGACAACTTCCCACCATATATTTAATCCGCGAATAGAAGATTGCAAAGCGGCTTGGGGGTGAAGTACGAGAGAAAATGTTAGAAATATCATCGTTATGGTGAGAAAAGCTGTTTTCCATTTTTCATACATTTTAACGTAGCCCCCTTTGTCCCAAAAAACGTTCATTTCAGTATACGTGGATACATGGTGAATTTAGACCATAAGTATGAAAAAGAGGATGAAAAAATTTAAAGGGTGAGAGAAATGAATGAACCAAAAATAGGCTTAGCTCTTGGATCTGGAGGTGCAAAAGGCTTTGCGCATGTCGGGGTGATTAAAGTGTTACGAGAGGCGAATATTCCCATTCATATGATTGCTGGAAGTAGTATGGGGGCGTTAATTGGGACATTTTATGCAGCGGGTTGCAACGTGGAGAGACTCTATCGAATGGCCACATTATTTAAACGAAAATACTATTTGGATTTTACTGTACCGAAAATGGGATTTATTTCTGGAAAACGGGTAAAAGATATGATTAAAATGTTTACATATAATAAAAATTTAGAAGAGCTAGATATCCCAACTGCAGTTGTGGCCACTGACATTTTAAAGGGGGAAAAAGTTGTATTTACAAGCGGTTCTATTGCTGATGCGGTGAGGGCGAGTATTTCTGTGCCAGGAGTGTTTGTACCTGAAAAAATAGATGGTCGTTTATTAGTGGATGGCGGAGTGATTGATCGCATCCCTGTATCCGTTGTTAAAGACTTAGGAGCTGATATTGTAATTGCTGTAGATGTATCTCCTATTAAGGTGAACGGAGAAGTTACATCCATTTATGATGTTATCATGCAGAGTATTGAGATTATGCAGCATGAACTTGTTGTTAATCGGCAAATTGCTTCAGACTTAATGATGCGCCCGGCAGTAGAACAGTTTAGTTCTCGTGCTTTTACCAATATCGAAGACATTATTCGAGTTGGAGAAGAAGAGGCCGAAAAACACATTCAGAAAATTTACTTATTAATTGAGCAGTGGAAGGAGAAAAATAATGTTTAAGCGTTTTCGTTTTATATATGCAATTTTAATTGGCGTTATATTAGCAATGTTGCTTGTCTATGTACGTCTACCATATTATGTAACAAAACCAGGTATGGCAGCGAAATTAGAACCATATGTACAAGTTGATGGTGGGAAGAAAGAGTCAGGTGATTTTATGCTCGTGACCGTTTCGATGGGGCCTGCGAATGTTGTAAATCTAATAGCTGCCCAATTTAATAAATATAATCACATTTCTAAAGCAGAGGAGATTTTGCAAAAAGGTGAGAGTGATGAAGAATATCAATTCCGCCAAGCGTATGCAATGAAAGATTCTCAAAACGCAGCCATTTATAATGCGTATAAGCGAGCAAATCGTTCAGTTTCCTTTCAAAACAAAGGGGTTTTAGTTGCTGGGATTGCGAAAAATATGTCCGCTGAAGGGAAATTAAAACTTGGGGATATAATTGTCGCTGTTGACGGTCAGCCTTTTGAAGCGATAGACCAATTTATTGCATATATGTCAGGTAAAAAAGAAGGGGATGTAGTAAATATTGAGTATATTCGTGGGGGGAAACGTTCTACAGAAAAACTAACGCTAAAACAAATTCCTGATGGCAAGGGACGTGTTGGTATTGGAGTTTCCATTGTTACTGAAAGGGACTTAGTAGTAGATCCAAAGGTGAAAATTGATTCACATGAAATTGGGGGACCATCAGCAGGATTAATGTTTACATTGGAAATCTATAATCAATTGACTGAAGAGGATATGACAAAAGGTCATGAGATTGCTGGAACGGGAACCATTAATGAAAAGGGAGAAGTTGGTCCGATTGGTGGTATTCAACAAAAAGTTGTAGCTGCTAGTGATGCGGGTGCAGAAATATTCTTTGCTCCAAATGAAAAAGGGGCACCGAAATCGAATTATAAAGAAGCGCTTGAAGCAGCGAAAGATATAAAAACAAAGATGAAAATTGTACCAGTAGATACATTAGATGATGCGCTAGCATATTTAGAAAAAATGTCAGAAAAAAAGTAAACCTCTCGCCCTAGAGAGGTTTTTTTATAAAAAATTATTCGTTGTTTCATCATACCGAATAGGATGCTGAGTTATATCCTTTTGTATACATTTTGTACGTAAAGGTTCTTGTAGCACTGAAAAATAAACAGCATTTGCTTTGCGCTCTATATCTAGAACGGGATGTTGAAATGTTTTCGTATGAGTAAGAAGCGGGAGTCCTAGATTTTTTTTGTGTTTCGAAATATAAGTTTGTCCTTTTTGTGACATACCAAGTAAACGGATATATGGTGCATGTTGCTCTATATGTGCCTTTTCCATTTCTTCTTTTGTTGTATTTGTTAAAATATGTGTACATACCCGTTGTAATCTAGTCCATGTATAACGTTTTGTTTTTAATGCTTCCATGAAAGTAAGAAATGAAGAGGTATTATGTATTTTTGATAAAATACGATGCTCCAATCCTTCCTCTACCTCATATATATGTTGTAAATCCTTGGAAGACATTGTCAAAAGTCTATATTTAAAAAATGGGAAATACTCCTCCCAACAATGCAGTGTATGATACGTTTGTTTATAGCTTTCTAAAAAAGATGCGGTACAATTGGGTACAAATGGATAAATGGTTGTGAATGAATCATTTTCACTAAATAATTGTTTGCGAATGCTAGTCGCACTTGCAATATGGTTATCTTGAAAGGTTTCGTCATGGTAATGAGATGCGAACCTTTCAATGGTATGTGCATGAATGGAACTTTTCTGAGAAAGAATCGCTTCAATGTAATGTAAGCCTAATATATTATTTGGCTGGGACATATCAACAGTATTGACGTCCGATAAGATGTGTGAGAAGGCTTGAGAAGTTGCTTTGGCATAGCTGTTTCCAGCATCCATAAATTGCTGCACAAGTTGATTGAAAGTATCTTTTTCCTTTTGGCGTAAAGAAATGGTATTATAGAAGTTTTGAATCTCTCCATCCTCACTGCCGAAGCAAATTTCAGAAACGCCAAGGGCATCTAAAATAGAAATAGCACCGTTAGCAAATGTTTCGGCTTTTTGTGTTGCGAATGTATAAGGGAGTTCAACAACAAGATCTATACCACCGGCTAGAGCCATCTTGGTTCGGAACCATTTTGATAAGAGAGCTGGTTCACCACGTTGTAAAAATGATCCGCTCATGACAGCGATTGTAATGTCGGACTGTGTTAACTTTTTTGTTTGTTGCACATGATAAGCATGACCGTTATGAAAGGGGTTATATTCAACAATAATACCGCTTGCCTTTATGATAATCTCTCCTTTCGATGTAGCATCTTTTCTAAAAACATGATAATCTATATATTATTTCCTATAATGACTTCATTATAGTGTAAAGAAAAAACATTGACAAATATAAAATGGCTAGCTATAATTTTGTTTGTTGCCTTGAGGTGATATGATATGAAATGGTCCATCCATCAATTAAACAAATTGAGACATAAAGGATTGACATTGGATGAGATGGTAGATGTAAGTGAGCTAAAAGAAGTCGAGAAAGAAATTCGAGAAATTAATCCTGTCCATGTAACAGGTAGAGTTGATTTTGGCTCCAGTAAGTTTACGTTTCATCTACATATAACTGGAAGCATGGTTTTACCATGTTCTCGCTCTTTAGTAGATGTAACATTACCATTTGACATTAAAACAACTGAGGTGTTCCAAACTTCAGAAGAAGAGTATGAAACGGAAGCGGAAATCCATTACTTAGAAGGAGAAGTACTTGACTTACTCCCAATAATCAAGGAAAATATACTTTTGGAGATTCCAATGCAAATTTTCAGTGATGATGTTTCCGGTGGAGCACCAACGCAAGGTCAAGACTGGCAAGTGATTTCGGAAGAAAGCAAAGAAAAGCCTGTTGATCCAAGGTTAGCAGGACTTGCGAAGTTTTTTGACAAATAATCGGAAGACTGGTTCAGGCCTTCATATGAAAATAACTATTTCTTTTAAGGAGGTGGGAAGAATGGCTGTACCTTTTAGAAGAACTTCTAAAACAGTAAAAAGAAAGCGTCGTACGCATTTCAAATTATCAGTACCTGGTATGGTAGAGTGCCCAAGCTGTGGTGAAGCGAAATTAGCTCACCGTGTATGTAAAGCATGCGGTACTTACAAAGGTAAAGAAGTAATCAGCAAGTAATTGTGGAAATAAACGCAGAAGATATTCTTCTGCGTTTATTTTTTTTTGTATTATTCTTTATATGTTGGTATTCTATCTTTTCTAGTAACTGCATATGTTTAATAAAAAATGCATAAGGAGGACTAGAGGAATGGCGACAACAAGACAAGATGCATGGACTGATGATGAAGATTTACTTCTGGCAGAAGTGGTACTCCGGCATATTCGTGAAGGAGGAACCCAGCTTTCCGCATTTAAAGAGGTAGGTAGACATTTATCTCGTACACCTGCAGCATGCGGATTTAGGTGGAATTCTTACGTTAGAAAGCAGTATAAAGAACGTATTGAAGAGGCAAAACAAATTCGTAAGGTAGAGAATTATGTAGTAAGGCAACCAAAAGTGGTGGAGTTTTCTCCTACATCAATTACATTAGACGATGTTATTAACTTCTTACAAAAATATAAAGATGAAAAAGAATTAAAAGAATTACACCAAAAAATTGAATTGTTACAAAAGGAAAAGGAATGGCTTCTACAGCGTGTATCTGTATATGAAGAAGAGTATCGTACTTTGCTTGATTATATTGATCGAAAAAGAAGTGTGATGGTACTAGAAACAAAAGAAAGAGATACCATTCATGAGCATGAAACATTAGAAAAGGTGAAAAAATAAAAACAGCTGAATAACAGCTGTTTTTATTTTATGCGGATTCTTCATTTGTAACCGCATTCAAATTAGCTTCTGGATGCCAAATGTAAAATTCGCCATCAGTGGTTGATATTTGCCCGAAGTTTAGTTTCTCCCAAAATGCAGCGGATTGAATACGAGCTGTTGTTTTGATTGGAAATTGTAGTTGTTTTGCATAATTAACAAGCATTTGACCAAAACCCTGTTTTTGGAAGTTTGGTAACACTTCAAGTTTAGAGAGTTCTACGTAAGATCCAGTAATCTCAAGATTTAATTCACCATGTCTCCTCATGTACAAGCTCATACGTGCGATAAGGGATCCGCCGTAATAAATGCCGTAAAATGGGGACTCGCTATCATTTTCAATAATATTTGCTTGCAATTCTTCGAACATGGAGAGTTCTTGAGCGCCACAGCCCTTAAATTTTTTAAATTCGTCTAACGTTTTATAATTGATGAGCAAGCGCTCAACTTTTGGGAATGTCATTACAACACATCCTTTTCTCGTTTTGTAAAATAAAGAAAAGTATAAATATTTTCAATAATATTATAACTCATTTTTTCATTTTTATGAAGGAAATAGAATATTTCTTTCAGTATTTTTTTGGAGGATTTGCTACACTAGTCGTATGAAGGGAATTTATATATATTTATGAAATGTACTTTTAGTTGTTGAAATATAAATAAGATATACTCAATGTTATGATGAGTTATAGAGGGGAGGTAATCAGGAGGCTTCTAATTGATTACAGGATATCTTTCTTCTTTGTATTCGTTAGGAGATTCTGAGGGAATAGAGATGAAGATTGGGATTGTTGGTCCGGGAGCTATTGGTCTTCTTTTTGCATTTTATTTAAAAAAGAACAAACAGGATGTTACATTATTTACAAGAACGGTAGAACAAACTGAAAAGTTAATGCAGGAGGGGATAAGCTGTATTCGTAAGGGAAGAAAGGAAACGGTATTTCCGAATGTTACGCCATTAGAGAGTATTGTAGGTGAACAAATGGACTATACGTTTATTGCTGTAAAACAATATCATTTAGCGAATATACTTCCTTTCATAAAAGGACAAAGGCAGATTATCTTTTTGCAAAATGGAATGTCTCATCTGGATATATTACACGAAATAAAGTGTGAAAATGTAGCGGTGGGGATTGTGGAGCATGGGGCAAAAAAAGAAAATGAATATACAGTGCGCCATACAGGAGTAGGGGTTACGAAATTTGGAGTAGTAAATGGTGATTGGTCTCAATTTGAGGCAGTATTGGATTGTTTTTCCTCAAAGTATTTTTCGGTGCAAGTAGAAGAAGATTGGAAACAAACAATGAGTTATAAACTTGTAATAAATGCCTGCATTAATCCACTAACAGCTTTATTTGGTATACAAAACGGAGAATTGCTATCGAATCCTTTTTTTTATAAAGTGATGGAGCAAATATTTCAGGAGGTCATGTTCCTTGTAGGGGAGGAAAAAAAAGAAGAGATGTGGCAATTGGTTTGTCATGTATGTGAAACAACATCCAGTAATACATCCTCTATGTTAGCAGACGTGAAAGAGAATCGGGAAACGGAAATTGATGCTATTATTGGCTATGCGATAGAAGAAGCGAGGAAACAGCGAAAGCAAGTTCCCACACTGCAATTTTTATACAATTCAATAAAGGGATTAGAAGTATAAGAGATATTCTTTGCTTTTACATCAAACATTGACTACAATTTGGATTGGTGAGAGAACAGGATAGGAAAGGAAGAATTATATGGAGATAAAAGAAATCTCTGTTCCACTACAAGGTGTTGTGGCGGACTATATGAAGGGTAGAAAAGAAGTGCAGGCATTCTTCGATTATCCGTTGACAGAAGATGGATTCGGGCGGCGTCTGTATGATTTGCGTGATAAGAAGTTTTTCCGTCAAGACTTAGTGGCACATTTATTGGAATATAATACTAATTTACATGCTGGAGACCATACTCTTCGGAATATAGAGGCGCTAGCGGATGAAAATACATATGTTGTTGTTGGAGGACAACAAGCAGGACTATTAACAGGACCTCTTTATACTGTGCATAAAATTATTTCGATTTTGCAGCTTGCAAAAGAAAAAGAAGCAAGTTTAGGAGTTCGTGTAGTTCCTGTTTTTTGGATTGCTGGTGAAGATCACGATATCGATGAAATTAATCATGTGTTTGTAACGAAAAATAAAAAAATAAAAAAGACGATTTTCCATGATCGTCATCCAAAAAAGGCAAGTGCATCTGAATCTGATCTTTCAATAGCAGACTGTAGAAAGTGGATTGAAGAAATTTTCAAAACATATCCGGAAACGAATTTTACAAAGGATGTATTACAGTTTGTTGAAGATGCTTTGCAGAATTCTCGTACATATGTAGATTTCTTTGCGCATCTTATTATGAAATTATTTGTAGATTCAGGATTGATTCTCGTTGATTCCCATCATCCAGCGTTAAGAAAGTTAGAAGTTTCTTTTTTTAAACAAATACTAAGTCGATATAAAGAAGTGCAAATGAGTCTTCAAGAACAACAGCAATTAGTAAAGGAACAAGGATATAAACCGATTATTGAAACAAAATCAAATGCAGTGCACATATTTATGCAAATTGATGAAGAGCGTGTGTTGTTAGAAGAAGAGAATGGGAAATTTGTTGGAAAAGATGGTATTTATTCATTTTCGTATGAAGAGTTGATAGCGGAAATGGAAAAAAGTCCGGAACGATTTAGTAATAATGTTGTAACAAGACCACTTATGCAAGAATATATATTTCCGACATTAGCGTTTATTGGAGGGCCTGGTGAAATTGCTTACTGGAGTGAATTGCAGCAAGTATTTCATGTGTTTGGTTTTCAGATGCCTCCGGTTGTTCCGAGACTCACAATTAGTTATATGGAACGCGATATTATAACAGATTTACATGATTTACAATTACAAGAGAGTGATCCATTTGTAAATGACATAGATATGCTACGTGATGAGTGGCTTTCTAATCAAATAGAAGAACCAATTGACAATCAGTTTATAGAAGCGACAGAGAAAATGATGGATGTTCATACTTCTTTACAACAGTTTGTAAAAAAAATAGACCCGGGATTGCAGCAATTCGCTGAGAAAAATGAGTGGAAAATTAAAGAGCAAATTGAGTTGCTAGAAAGAATGTTAAAGCGAAATGTTGAGAAAAAACATGAAGTAGAGCTGAATAAATTTCGCCGTTTACAATACGCGCTCCGTCCGCTAGGTGCGCCGCAAGAACGGGTATGGAATATATGTTATTATTTAAATCGGTTTGGATTAGATTTTGTTGAACGAGTAATGAAGCGATCGTACTCTTGGAACGGGAACCATCATATTATAAAACTATAAAATCTTGCTCTTAGGAGCAGGATTTTATTTTTTGTATGTGGAATTAACTGTAAAGTGATTTTTTCTGAATTATCTAACTAAATGTTCAGGAGTATGATATTTATAATAAAGCACATGTATATGACAAAATAGAACAAAATGCAAACGTATTATTGTGTTTTTCGACATGTTTTTATTTAATTTCCCGCAAAAAATGATAAAATTTAGTATATAATAAAGTGAAACTGCGATTTGTGGATATTAGATTTCCACTGACGCCAAGTTGGATGTGACATATTTTCGTAGCATTAATTTCCCGACATATTGGGTGGTTTATTAGGAAGAAAAAGAGACATTCAACGTAATTATTTTGCAAAAAGTAGGTGCAACAATGTTTAAACACGTAACAGTTCTTTTAAAAGAAACAGTAGATGGTTTGGATATAAAACCAGGTGGTACATATGTAGATTGTACGCTAGGTGGTGGAGGACATAGTTCCTATTTATTATCCCAGCTAACGGAAGGGGGAAAATTAATTGCATTTGATCAAGATGAAATTGCGATTCAAAATGCAAAAGAAAGATTTTCTTCTTATGGTGATCAATTTATAACAGTGAAGAGTAATTTTCGCTATTTGTCAGAAAAGCTACATGAATTAGGAATAACAGAAGTAGACGGAATTTTATTTGATTTAGGTGTTTCATCCCCACAATTAGATACACCAGAACGTGGTTTTAGTTATCATCATGATGCGCCCTTAGATATGCGGATGGATCAAGATGCCCCATTAACGGCATATGATGTTGTAAACAACTGGTCATATGAACAACTCGTAAGAATCTTTTTCCAATATGGTGAAGAGAAGTTTTCAAAGCAAATTGCAAGGAAAATCGAAGCGTACCGCGAGAATAAGGCGATTGAAACGACAGGAGAGTTAGTAGAGCTAATTAAAGAAGGAATTCCTGCTCCAGCTCGTAGAACGGGTGGACATCCTGCAAAACGAGTGTTCCAAGCGATTCGAATTGCTGTAAATGATGAGTTGAAAGTATTCGAGGAGGCACTGGAATCTGCGATTGAAATGGTTAAGCCAGGTGGAAGAATCAGTGTTATTACGTTCCATTCATTAGAAGATCGTATTTGTAAAACAACATTTAAACGAAATAGTACAACACCACAGCTTCCTCCAGGATTACCAATTATCCCTGATGAGTTTAAGCCGAAACTAAAGCTCATTACAAGAAAACCGATTTTACCTTCTGATGAAGAATTAGAAGAAAATAATCGAGCGCGTTCTGCGAAGTTACGAATCGCTGAAAAACGATAAAAAGGAGAGAGAGGTATGACAAATTTAGCTGTAAAGTATAAACAACAACAAGTGCAAGAACAAGTGCAAGTACAATCTCAAGCTCCGCAGCAAAATGTACAATCAAAAGCGAAAACAAAAATTACAAGAATTGAAAAATTGTTGTATGTGACTTTTATTGGCTTTTTATTATATGCTTGTGTGGCTTTTATTGGAAATAAAGCAGGCCTGTACCAAGTTGATGCGGAAGCAGCAAAAATAGAGAATGAAATTGTGGAAAAACAAAAAACAAACCAAGAATTACAAGCTGAAGTGGAAAAGTTAAGTCGCTATGAGCGTATCGCAGAAATCGCAAAAAAACACGGGCTAGAAATTAATGCGAATAATGTGAAAGGTTTACATTAATATAGTAGGTGTGAAGAAAATATGAAGACGAATATGAACAAAATTCATACCAATAAAGGAGCAGGTTACTTTATGATATTTTTCCTCCTGCTCTTTTTGCTGTTGTTAGCCCGATTCTTTTATATTCAAGCAACAGGAACAGTACATGGTCAAGACTTAAAGAAACTTGCACAAGACAAGCATAATAAAAATGGCGTACTTGAAGCGAATCGTGGAACGATTTATGATCAAAATGGACATGTGTTAGCGCAAGATGCGAACTCATACAGGATTGTTGCGAAACTAAAAGGTGAAAAACCTGTAAAAGATAAAGAGGATGCTGCAAAGAAAATTGCAGGTGTACTTGGGACAGGTGAAGATGAAATTTTAGCCACTTTAAACAAAGATAAGAGTCAGGTAGAGTTCGGAGCGCTGGGAAAGAACTTGACGAAAGAAAAGAAAGAGCAACTAGCAAGTCTTAAAATACCAGGTATTTCATTTGTTACAGAAAAAGCTAGAGTGTATCCAAATGGGGATTTCGCATCTTACGTGTTAGGTTATGCAAAACCTGATGATAAAGGAGTTGCGAAGGGGAAATTTGGATTAGAAGAGAGTTTAGATAAGTATTTACGTGCATCTAATGGAAGTGTAGCATATACAGGAGATCGTAATGGTGTTTCTCTCGATGGTGGAAAGCAAAATGTAAAGCCACCGAAAAATGGAGAAAATGTATATTTAACAATTGATCAACGTATTCAAGGTTTTTTAGAAGATGCGATGAAAGCAGCTGATCAGCACTATGAACCTTCTATGCTAATTGGATTGGTTGCAGATCCGAAAACAGGAAAAATACTAGGAATGTCTAGTCGACCTAGCTATGACCCAAATAAGGGTGATATTCAATACTATCATAATGATCCAATCGCAAATGCGTATGAGCCGGGGTCTACGATGAAAATTTTCACATTAGCTGCGGCGATTAATGAAGGTGTATATAATGGTCAAGAATATTACCAGTCAGGTACGTATCCAGTTGGAAATCGTAAAATAAAAGATCATAACGGTGGTGCAGGCTGGGGATCTATTACATTTGATGAAGGGGTTGAGCGTTCTTCTAACGTTGCATTTGCAATTTTAGGAGATCAAAAACTTGGTCCAGATCGTTTCCGACAATATATTCATAAATTTGGATTGGATGAAAAGACTGGCATTGATTTACCTGGGGAAGGAAAAAATACAATTGTATTTGACCAGCAGATTCAACAGGTAACAACAGCATTCGGACAAGGCTCTACTGTAACACCGATGCAACTTGTACAAGCTGCAACCGCAATCGCAAATGGTGGGAAAATGATGAAACCTTATGCCATCGATAGAATTGTAGATCCACTAACGAACAAAGTGGAATTAGAGCATAAACCAGAAGAAGTGGGGCAACCAGTTACAAAAGAAACAGCAGAACAAGTAAGACAATTATTAGAACGCGTTGTTACCTCACCAAAAGGAACAGGGAATGCGTATAAAATCGATGGATACTCTGTTGGTGGTAAAACAGGAACAGCACAAATTCCGGATGGACAAGGTGGATATATGACTGGAAAAGAAAACTATATTTTCTCATTCCTTGGTATGGCACCAATGGACGATCCGCAATTAATTGTTTACTTTGCAATTAAGCAGCCGAAATTAAAAGATAATGAATACGGGGCACAACCTCTCGCGGAAATGTTTAAATCTGTAACGAAAAATAGTTTAGAGTATTTGAAAATTAAACCGAATCAAGTGAAAGATTCGAAGAAATATGTGAAAGAGCAACAGGCGGTTGTTCCAGAGGTAACCGGAAAAACAATGGAAGAGGCAAAAGCAACATTAGAAAAAGCCCAATTCCGTCCGATTATAGTAGGTGAAGGAAAAGTAAAACAACAGGTACCAAAAGCGACTGAAAAAACATTGAAGGGCGATCGAGTCTTCTTAGTAGGAGATAAACCGTTGATGCCAAATATACAAGGATGGGCACTTCGGGATGTAATGAATTTAGCGAAAACGTTAAATCTTAATTTGAAGCCATCTGGTACAGGATATGTGACAGAACAAAGTGTGGCGGAAGGAACGCCGTTACAAGCAGGTACGGAATTAGCTGTAACACTTGTACCACCGCTTGAGCCACAGCAAGAGGCAGAAAAGCCATAGAATGTTCTAGGTGCATAATGTAAGAAGTCCAAGAGGTTCTATTCGAATAGGTACAAGCATATATTGGAACAAGCTAGGCGTAAAGGAGGCTTGTTCCAATATGCGTGTATCGAATGTAACAGTTAGAAAGCGACTTATTTTTATACTTATATCAGGTATACTCATTTTTACAATTATTGATATTCGTCTTGGATACGTACAGTTTTTTCTTGGGAATATGTTAACAGATCGTGCAAAGGATTCATGGAGTCGTAATATTACTTTCGAACCTGAACGAGGAAAAATTTTAGATCGAAATGGTGTGGAGCTTGCAACGAATAAAAGTGCACCAACTGTCTTTGTTGTACCAAGGCAAATTGAAAAACCAGCAGAGACTGCAGAGAAGTTAGCTGCAGTTTTAGGTGTGGAAAAAGAGGAAATTTATAAACGGGTTACAAAAAAAGAGTCCATTGTAAGATTGGATAAGGGCGGAAGGAAAATTTCTCATGATAAAGCAAAGGAAGTACGTGCTTTAAGTTTAAAAGGTGTTTATATTGCTGAAGATTCCATTCGGTATTATCCGTTCGGAAAATATTTATCGCATGTACTAGGGTTTGCTGGTAGTGACAATCAGGGGCTTATGGGACTTGAGTCGTATTATGATAAAGAGCTAAATGGTGATAAAGGGCATGTGCGCTTTTTTGCAGATGCGAAAGGGCAAAGGATGCCGAATGTTGGAGATGATTTCAAAAAACCAGAGGCAGGCTTAGATTTAAAATTAACAATCGATTCTCGAATCAATACGATTATAGAGAGAGAAATGAATATCGCAGATTCTACGTATAATCCAGATGGTATGATCGCAATCGCGATGAACCCGAAAAATGGTGAAATTTTAGGAATGTCAAGTCGCCCAAGTTTCGATCCCGCGGATTTTCAGAGTGTTTCACCAGAAGTGTTTAATCGAAACTTGCCTGTATGGAGTACATATGAGCCGGGATCGACTTTTAAAATCATTACACTTGCGGCTGCTTTAAATGAAAAATTAGTAGACTTGGAGAAAGATACGTTTTATGATGATGGAGCAGCTGAAGTTGGAGGCGCTAGGCTACGTTGTTGGAAAGCTGGTGGCCACGGTAGTCAAACGTTTTTAGAAGTTGTTCAAAATTCTTGTAACCCAGGTTTTATTGAGCTTGGGGACCGCCTTGGAAAAGAAAAGTTATTCCAATACATTCGTGATTTTGGTTTTGGACAGAAGACAGGGATTGACTTGCAAGGAGAAGGAAAAGGGATTTTATTCAACCTAGATAAGGTTGGTCCGGTTGAACAGGCGACGACTTCTTTTGGGCAAGGGGTTTCTGTTACACCGATCCAACAAGTTGCTGCGGTAGCGGCAGCTGTAAATGGTGGGACATTATACCAGCCGTATATTGCGAAAGAATTTGTTGATCCATCGAATAATCAAGTTGTAAGAAAGAAAACACCGGTCGAGAAAAGAAAAGTTATTTCCAAGGAAACATCGGAAAAAGTTCGTTATGCGTTAGAAAATGTTGTAGCGAAAGGTTCTGGTAAAGGTGCATATATTGATGGTTATCGTGTTGGTGGAAAAACAGGAACTGCCCAAAAAGTAAAAGACGGAAAATATTTAGATAATAACTATATTGTATCTTTTATTGGGTTTGCTCCAGCAGATGACCCACAAATCGTTGTGTATGTTGCGGTTGATAATCCAAAAGGAGTTACTCAATTTGGTGGTGTTGTTGCTGCGCCAATTGTAGGAAATATTCTTCGTGATGTGCTTCCTGTGATGGGAGTAGAGCCACGCAAGGAGCAGGTTGAAAGGGAATATAAATGGGGCGATACACCTACAATAGAAGTTCCGGATTTAATCGGGATGAAGAAAAAAGATTTGCAAACGCAGCTTGTAGATTTGCAGCTCGATGTAAGTGGTGAGGGAGACAAAGTAATTAAACAATCACCAGAAGCTGGTGCCAAAGTAAAGGAAGGATCAAAAATTAGGATTTACTTTGGTAATTAAAAGTCAGAGATTGTGTTTTGTGATACAATTGGTGGAAGTTGAGTTAATATATAATCTCTGTTTTCATAGAAATTTATTTTCTATGAAAACAGATTATATTGCTCTTGAACATAAAAAATAAAGAGTTTATCAGCTGAGGTATTATATGATGCACTGATAAACGAGTCTGATTTTTCGGGCTCTCAGCAAATGCTTCCTTCTTCAATTTTTAGCGAATGAAGGATAGGAAGAATTACTTATTAAGTAAGAGATAAATAAACAATGTAGAGAGGGTTTAGTGAAATGAAGTTGCACACACTTGTATCATGTTTGCATGATTTTCCAGTTGTTCCAAAAGAAAATCCAGAAATTACATCCATTGAAGCAGATTCACGTAAAGTGACAAATGGAAGCTTATTTGTATGTATGAAAGGGTATACGGTTGATAGCCATGATTTTGCTAAGCAAGCAGCCGCGCAAGGTGCGGCTGCTATTGTTGCGGAAAGACCGATTGATGTTGACGTTCCAGTTGTACTTGTGAAAAATACCTATCGTTCTTTAGCGGTTTTAGCTGATTATTTTTACGGACAGCCAACGCATAAATTACACTTGATTGGGATTACAGGTACAAATGGAAAGACAACAACATCGCATATTATGGATGAAATTATGCGGGCACACGGTCATAAAACAGGGCTAATTGGAACAATTAATATGAAAATCGGTGATGAAACATTCGAGGTGAAAAATACAACGCCAGATGCACTGACACTTCAGCAAACGTTTCGCCGTATGGTTGAGCAAAATGTAAATAGCGCAGTAATGGAAGTTTCTTCACATGCATTAAGTCTTGGTCGTGTACACGGTTGTGATTATGATGTAGCTGTATTTACAAATTTAACACAAGATCATTTAGATTATCATAAAACGATGGAAGAATATAAGCATGCAAAAGGCTTGCTTTTTGCTCAGCTTGGTAATAGCTATCATCATAACCGTGAAAAGTACGCTGTGTTAAACAGTGATGATCCAGTAACAGAAGAGTATATGAGAAGTACTGCGGCTACGGTTATTACGTATGGAATTGATACACATAGTGATATTATGGCAAAAGATATTGTGATGACGAGTGGTGGAACAACATTTACCCTTGTTACGCCAAGTGAAAGTGTAAATATTACGATGAAGTTAATTGGAAAGTTTAACGTATACAATGTTTTAGCAGCAATAGCCGCTACTCTTGTGTCTGGTGTAACTTTGCAAACGATTATTCATGTTGTGACGAATTTAACTGGAGTTCCAGGCCGCTTTGAAGTTGTGGACGGGGGGCAAGATTATACGGTTATTGTCGATTATGCACATACTCCAGATAGTTTAGAAAATGTGTTAACAACAGCGAAACAATTTGCAAAAGGGAATGTGTATTGTATTGTTGGTTGCGGCGGTGATCGTGATCGGACGAAAAGGCCAATTATGGCTGGTGTCGCTACAGAATATGCAACACACGCAATCTTGACTTCAGATAACCCAAGAAGTGAAGATCCACAAGCGATTTTGGATGATATGTTAGCAGGTGCAAAAGGAAATAATTATGAAGTCATTGTTGATCGAAAAGAAGCGATTTTCCATGGGGTTTCAGAAGCGAAGGCAGAAGATATTATTATCATTGCTGGAAAAGGGCATGAAACGTATCAAATTATTGGCAAAGAAGTACATCATTTTGACGATCGTGAAATTGCGAAAGAGGCAATCACTGAGCGTTTAAACAACAAAGAGTAACAACATGAGAGGGGGACTACATGTGCTTGAACAAGGTTTATTAGTAACGGCTGGGGTAGCTTTCTTAATTTCTGTTGCCCTTTCGCCATTGTTTATTCCAATTTTACGTAGGTTAAAGTTTGGGCAAAGTATTCGTGATGAAGGGCCAAAATCACATCAAAAGAAATCGGGAACACCAACGATGGGTGGTATTGTCATTTATGTGTCTATGATGGTGACAACACTTATCATGGCAATTAAATTTAAACATTTAAATGCGGAAGTATCATTATTATTATTAGTTACATTTGGTTATGGATTGATTGGTTTTTTAGATGACTATATAAAAGTTGTTAAAAAAAGAAATCTTGGTTTAACATCAAAACAAAAATTAATCGGTCAGCTAGTTATTGCAATTGCATTCTTTGTAATTGCAAAAGGGCAGGGATTTGATACACATTTAATGATTCCAGGAACCGAAATTAAATTTGATTTACACTGGGCATATTTTATCCTTGTGCTATTTATGCTTATTGGTGGATCAAATGCAGTCAATTTAACAGATGGTTTAGATGGATTGTTATCAGGAACAGCCGCAATTGCATTTGGAGCATTTGGCATTATTGCAGTTGCTCAAGATCAATATGCCGTAGCTATTTTCTGTATGGCAGTTGTAGGAGCGGTACTTGGATTCTTAGTGTTTAATGCAAATCCAGCTAAAGTGTTTATGGGAGATACAGGTTCCCTTGCTTTAGGTGGTGCAATAGCTGCCGTAGCTATTTTATTAAAGCAAGAATTATTACTTGTTGTAATTGGCGGCGTATTTGTAATGGAAACTTTGTCTGTTATTATTCAAGTTATTTCATTTAAAACGACAGGAAAACGTGTTTTTAAAATGAGTCCACTGCATCATCATTACGAATTATGTGGCTGGTCAGAATGGCGTGTTGTTGTAACATTCTGGTCTGTAGGATTTTTATTGGCAGTATTAGGAATTTATATCGGGGTGTGGATGTAATTGAAAACTGTAACTGACTATCAAAATAAAAATATTCTTGTATTAGGTATTGCAAAAAGTGGCTATGCAGCAGCAACTTTATTAAAAAGCTTAGGTGCAAATGTTATTGTAAATGACGGAAAACCGTTAGCAAATAATGTATTAGCTGCAGAATTGCAAGCAAAAGGAATGGACGTTGTATGCGGTGGTCATCCACTAGAGTTGTTAGAAAGAAATATTTCACTTGTTGTAAAAAATCCAGGGATTCCATATTCCAATCCACTACTGGTTGCAGCGAAAGAAAAACAGATTCCAATTGTGACAGAAGTGGAGCTTGCATATCGTATTTCAGAAGCACCGTTTGTTGGAATTACGGGGTCAAATGGAAAAACAACAACGACAACACTAACGTTTGAAATGTTGAAAGAAGGACAAAAACATCCTGTTATTGCTGGAAACATAGGTACCGTAGCATGTGAAGTCGCGCAAGCAGCGAAAGAAAATGAAGTAGTTGTTACAGAACTTTCATCATTCCAGCTAATGGGAGTGGAAACATTCCAGCCTAAAATTGCAGCATTTTTAAATCTGTTCGAGGCTCACTTAGATTATCATGGTACAAAAAAAGAGTATGGTTTAGCAAAAGCGAATATTTTTAAAAGCCAAACTGAAGCTGATTATAGTGTAATTAATGCTGATGATGTAGATGTAATGGCGTTATCAGCAAATAGTAAAGGACAAAAAGTATTATTTTCGACTACTAAGGTAATTGAAGATGGTGCATGTATTAAAGACGGTGCTCTTTATTTTAAAGGTGAGAAAATCGTTGAAGTTCAAGATATCGTTTTACCGGGTAAACATAATTTAGAAAATATTCTAGCTGCTATGAGTATTGCTAAATTGCTAGGGGTAGAAAATGAGGCAATTATTGCCGTATTAAAACGCTTTACAGGTGTAAAACATCGTTTAGAATATGTAACAACAATTAATAATCGTAAGTTTTATAATGATTCAAAAGCAACAAACATGTTAGCAACAGAAAAGGCGCTATTAGCATTTACGCAGCCTGTTATTTTGTTAGCAGGTGGGCTTGATCGAGGAAATGAATTCGATGATTTAATTCCATATTTTGAACATGTAAAAGCGATATTAACATATGGACAAACAGCACCTAAGTTAGTAAGGGCAGCTGAAAAAGCAGGGATAGATATTATTGAAAGTGTCGATAATTTAGAAGAGGCTGTAGAAAGAGCGTATTCTCATTCTACAGATGGAGATGTAATTCTTCTTTCGCCAGCTTGTGCAAGCTGGGATCAATTTAAAACATTTGAAGAAAGAGGAGACATTTTTATACAAGCTGTGCATAAACTTATATAAAGTAAACAAAACATCAGTAGGTTAACACCTACTGATGTTTTGTTACATAGAAGAAAAAAGCTTCTTCAAAAAAGGTGGTGCTCATTGCCAATGAAGAAAACGCCTGATTTTATTTTAATTATCGTAACACTTTTGTTGTTAACAATTGGAATGATTATGGTCTACAGTGCAAGTGCTGTCTGGGCTTCCTATAAGATGGGGGATTCATTCTTTTTTGCAAAACGACAGCTATTATTTGCGGTACTTGGTGTAGCTGCCATGTTTTTTATTATGAAAATTGACTACTGGACATGGCGTACTTATTCGAAAGTGATTTTGCTCATTTGTTTTATCCTTCTCATTCTTGTCTTAATCCCTGGAGTTGGACTTGTTCGAGGGGGAGCGCGAAGCTGGATTGGGATTGGAGCATTTTCGATTCAACCGTCAGAATTTATGAAATTTGCGATGATTATTTTTTTAGCTAAATTTTTAGCGGAAAGACAAAAATTGATTACATCTTTTAAAAAGGGGCTACTTCCAGCACTTGGTTTTGTATTTGTTGCATTTGGAATGATTATGTTACAACCAGATCTTGGAACAGGAACAGTAATGGTTGGGACATGTATCATAATGATTTTTGTTTCAGGAGCACGCATTTTTCATTTTGCAATGCTAGGGCTAATAGGAGTAGCGGGATTTGTTGGATTAATTGCATCGGCACCATATCGAATGAAACGTATTACGTCTTATTTGGATCCGTGGTCAGACCCACTTGGGAGTGGATTTCAGATTATTCAATCGTTACTTGCGATTGGCCCCGGTGGTTTGTTTGGGCTAGGACTTGGACAAAGTAGACAAAAATTTCTTTATTTACCCGAGCCGCAAACAGATTTTATTTTTGCGATTTTATCCGAAGAATTAGGTTTTATTGGTGGGTCGTTTGTGTTATTATTATTTAGTCTGTTATTATGGCGTGGGATTCGTATAGCATTAGGAGCGCCTGATTTATATGGTACGTTTTTGGCAGTAGGTATTGTGGCGATGATTGCGATTCAAGTGATGATTAATGTTGGTGTTGTAACAGGACTAATGCCTGTTACAGGAATTACTTTGCCATTTTTAAGTTATGGTGGGTCGAGTTTGACCTTAATGCTAATGGCAGTTGGCGTATTATTGAATATAAGTCGTCATTCTCGCTACTAAACCCTGTTTATAAGACAGGGTTTTTCGTGTGTAGAAAACGGAAAATATATTATAAATATATGAATATATAAAATTGAATTTAGAACAGAGAAGCGGAGGAATTTGTAGTGCGAGTATTAGTTAGTGGTGGTGGCACGGGAGGTCATATATATCCAGCTCTTGCGTTAATTAGAGAAATAAAAAAACTACATCCTGAAGCAAGATTTCTATACATTGGTACGGAAAATGGATTAGAAAGTACAATTGTTCCAAAAGCAGGGATACCATTTCAATCGATTGTCATTAGTGGATTTAAACGGAAAATATCCCTTGATAATGTAAAAACAGTGATGCGTTTTCTAAAAGGTGTACAAGATAGTAAACGATATATTCGTCGCTTCAATCCAGATGTTGTAATTGGTACAGGAGGCTATGTATGTGGTCCAGTCGTTTATGCGGCGGCGAAATTAGGGATTCCTACAATTGTACATGAACAAAATAGTGTACCTGGTGTAACCAATAAATTTTTAAGTCGCTATGTGGATAAGGTAGCTGTTTGTTTTGAAGCGGCATCTGAACATTTCCCAAAGTCGAAAGTTGTCATGACAGGAAATCCGCGTGCATCAGAAGTAATGAACCAAAATGGCATGAAAGGGAAGCGTTCTGTTGGATTATCTCTTTCTAAAAAATCTGTGCTTATTTTTGGTGGAAGTCGCGGGGCAAGACCGATTAATGATGCGTTTGTGGCAGCAATTGAACAATTTGGTAACAAAAATTATGAAGTATTGTATATCACAGGTGAAGTGCATTATGATAAAGTCATGGAGGCTATAAAACAAAAAGGGAATCCGGATAATGTAATCATTAAACCGTTTATTCATAATATGCCAGAGGTACTTACTGGTGTGGATCTTGTCGTTTCACGTGCTGGTGCTACAACATTAGCAGAGTTAACAGCGTTAGGAAAACCAAGTATTTTAATTCCGAGTCCTTATGTGACAAATAATCATCAAGAGAAAAACGCGAGATCTGTTGTCGATAAGGGAGCAGCAAAAATGCTTCTTGAAAAAGATTTAACTGCTGAAGCTCTTCTTCATGATATTGATGAAATTCTATTAAATACACAAACATTACAAAACATGAAACTAGCTGCTACGCAGTTAGGGATTCCGGATGCAGCAAATAAGTTATTTGAAGTGATGAAAAAACTTGTACAAAATAACGTTAGGTGAATGCCCTGCATACTACTGTAATACGGAGATTTAATATGGGGGAGATCATCATGAAACAATTAGCAAAGGAACTTATCGAAGCAGAAGTTGGTAAAGTGTTAGAAAATGAAGCGTTAGCTCGTTATACAACTATGAAAATAGGTGGGCCAGCTGATATTCTAATCGTGCCAAGTAGTGTTGCTGGTGTGGAGAATACTTTAGATTTAGTAAAGAAATATAACACAAAGTGGACAGCAATTGGACGTGGTTCTAATCTTCTAGTATCTGATAAAGGTATTGAAGGTGTTGTAATTCGTTTAGGAGAAGGATTAGATCACTTAGAAGTAGAAGGAACTACTGTACGAGTTGGAGGAGGATATCCTCTTATTAAGTTGTCAACACTACTTAGTCGCCAAGGTCTAGCTGGATTAGAGTTTGCTAGTGGTATCCCAGGAAGTGTCGGTGGAGCAGTATATATGAATGCCGGTGCACATAAATCAGATATGTCAGAAATTTTGATGAGCGCGCGTATTATGTTTGAAGATGGTACAATGAAGTGGTTAACAAAAGAAGAGATGGGATTTTCTTATCGTACTTCTGTTTTACAAACAAAGCGTCCTGGCATTGTAGTAGAAGCAAAATTGCAGTTGAAAGAAGGAAATCGTGAAGAAATAGTTGGTGTAATGCAAAAGAATAAAGACTATCGTCGTGAAACTCAGCCATGGAATCATCCTTGTGCCGGTAGTATATTTAGAAATCCACTACCAAATTTCGCTGGAGATTTAGTCGAAAAGGCAGGTCTACGTGGTCATCAAATTGGCGGTGCGAAAATTTCCGAAATGCATGGAAACTTTATTGTCAATGCAGGATCTGCATCAGCACAAGATGTGCTGGATTTAATTGCATTTGTCAAAAAAACAATTAAAGAAAAATTTGGTGTAGATATGCACACAGAAGTGGAAATTATTGGAAGGTAGCTGTTATTTGTTCCGCTCATTATCATTTATGGTATAATAAGAAGATAAGAACGGCATGCGTAACATGCCGTTCTTTATGTTACATAGGGGGATCGTACATGAAAAATAGTAAGGTGATTAAACTACAAGATCGTGTACCAAAACTAAAGAATCAAAAAAAGAAGAATAAAAAACCTGTCAATCAGAGATTAATTTTATATGTATCGATTTTATTTTTATTAGTACTTTTTTTAATTTATTTTCGGTCTCCACTTAGTAATATAAAAAAGATAAGTGTTCTAGGAAATCATTATATGACAGATGAACAAGTCATGAAGGAATCTGGAGTTACATATGACACGAGTTATTTTCGAGTGACAGCACATAAGGCTGAAGAGAATTTAACAAAACGAAATGAAATTAAGAAAGTAAATGTCAAAAAACGTTTTCCAAATAAAATTGACATTCACATTGAAGAGTATGTAACGATAGGTTATATAAACAAAGGTGGAAAGTTACAACCACTTCTAGAAAATGGTAAAACACTTGACGTGCTTCCGAACGGGAAATTACCTGTCGCAGCTCCGATTTTTGAACCATTTAAAGAAGAGAAAATGAAAGAGTTAATTGAAGAGCTAGAAAAATTAACTCCGACTATTCTCAGATCTATTTCTGAAATTCATTATGCTCCAACGAATTCAAATGAAGACCATCTTACTTTGTATATGAATGAAGGTTATGAAGTGAGTACAACTATACAAGATTTTGCGAAGCGTATGGAAGCATATCCACTTATTATAAAAAATATAGAGTCGGGTAGAAAAGCCCTAATTGATTTAGAAGTTGGCGCATATTTTAAATATTTAGATAATGAAGAAAAAAAGCAGTAGAGTAGTAGTTTTATTTCTTTTCAAATACAATAACGACAAGTGTGTTTTTCTATGTGTAAATTTCATTACAATTATGATTAATTTGGTGAAAAATAACTAGATTTTCTTCGATTCATGCTAGGATTGGTACAAGTTTAGCTTTTCTATGAGTACATCTTAGTGTAGACTTATATTTGGCGATAATCTTTGCATTTGAAATCGAGTTATTTCAAAGATAAAGCAGTCATTCACAGATTACTGTGATTGCAATAAGTGAATGTTAAATAAAAATAAGAAAAATATAGGGTTAAAAAAGGGAAACGCATAAAGACGTTGAATATTTTTCTTATAAATAGTAAAGCTGCGATTGTTGTTCCATATATTGACCTGTATGGTATAAATAAAGAAGGAGGTGCCAAAGAATGAACAGCAATGAAATATATGTTAGTCTTGACATCGGTACATCCAATGTTAAAGTCATCATTGGTGAAATGGTTAATGATGGTTTAAACATTATTGGTGTTGGAAACGTAAAATCAAATGGTTTGAAAAAGGGCTCCATAGTTGACATAGACGAAACTGTTCGATCAATCAAAAAAGCAATTGAACAAGCTGAGCGTATGGTAGGAATTCACATTGAACAAGTTGTTGTAGGTGTGAATGCAAATCAGGTGCAGCTTCTTCCTTGTCACGGAGTTGTCGCTGTTTCAAATGAAGATCGTGAAATTGGAAATGAAGATGTCTTACGCGTTCTGGATGCAGCACAAGTTGTATCAATTGCTCCTGAACGTGAATTTATTGATGTGGTGCCTCGACAATTCATAGTAGACGGTCTTGATGAGATTAACGATCCACGCGGGATGATTGGTGTAAGATTAGAAATGGAAGGCACGTTAATTACAGGCTCAAGAACGTTATTACATAATTTACTACGTTGTGTGGAAAAAGCGGGCCTTGAAATTGTTGATATTTGTCTGCAACCTTTAGCAGCTGCAACGGTTGCTTTATCTTCTGATGAGAAAAATAGAGGTGTAGCCCTTGTTGATATTGGCGGAGGATCTACAACCTTATCGATTTTTCAAGATGGAGAGTTACAAGCAACAAGTGTATTGCCTTTAGGTGGAGATCATATAACGAAGGATATCGCTATAGGACTTAAAACTTCAACTGAAAGTGCGGATCAAATTAAGCTGAAATATGGACATGCTTTTTATGATACTGCATCTGAAGAAGAAGTGTTTACGGTTCCTATTATGGGAAGCGATCAAACAGAACAATATTCACAACTAGAGTTATCTGATATTATTGAGGCACGTGTAGAGGAAATCTTGATGTTTGTTCAAGAAGAGGTCCGGAAGCTAGGAGTAAAACAAGTAGCGTCTGGTTATGTACTTACTGGTGGGATTGCTTCTATGCCGGGTGTTCTTGATCTTGCATATGATATTTTACATGAAAATGTTCGTATAGCCACTCCAGATTATATTGGCGTTCGTGAACCACAGTATACAATTGGAGTCGGATTAATTAAACATTCTTATCAAAAAGCGAAATTGCGCGGAAAAAATGTTCAGGAAAAGGAAGAGCATTTTGAACCTGTACCAGCACCAATGCCGGTACAGCAGCAACCTGTAAAACAAACAACGCGTAAGCAAAGCAAAAATAATGAAGACAATGAGCGTATGATGTCAAAAGTAAAACGTGTATTCCGCTATTTATGGGATTAAAATTGCACACGAAAAATGAGGTTCTAGGGGGATTTCGACATGTTAGAGTTTGATACTACTCAAGATCAATTAGCGAGCATAAAAGTTATCGGTGTCGGCGGTGGCGGAAATAACGCTGTAAACCGTATGATTGAGCACGGTGTACAAGGTGTGGATTTCATTGCTGTGAACACTGATGCGCAAGCATTAAATTTATCAAAAGCTGAAACGAAAATGCAAATTGGCGGAAAATTAACGCGTGGACTTGGTGCTGGCGCAAATCCTGAGGTAGGGAAAAAAGCCGCTGAAGAAAGTAAAGAACAAATCCAAGAAGCACTTCGTGGTGCAGATATGGTCTTTGTAACAGCTGGTATGGGCGGTGGAACTGGTACGGGTGCAGCTCCAGTTATTGCACAAATCGCAAAAGAACTAGGCGCGTTAACAGTTGGTGTTGTAACACGTCCATTTACATTCGAAGGTCGCAAACGTGCGACGCAAGCTATATCTGGGATTACAGCATTTAAAGATAATGTAGATACAATCATTGTTATACCGAATGATCGTATTTTAGAAATTGTAGATAAAAATACACCAATGCTTGAAGCGTTCCGCGAAGCGGATAACGTATTACGACAAGGTGTACAAGGTATTTCCGATTTAATTGCTACACCTGGTCTTATTAACTTAGACTTTGCAGACGTAAAAACAATTATGTCTAATAAAGGTTCTGCATTAATGGGTATTGGTGTTGGAACTGGTGAAAACCGTGCAGCAGAAGCAGCAAAACGTGCAATTTCTAGTCCGTTATTAGAAACATCTATCGATGGTGCACAAGGTGTTCTTATGAATATTACTGGGGGCACAAACTTAAGTTTATATGAAGTGCAAGAAGCGGCAGATATCGTTGCTTCAGCTTCAGATCCAGAAGTGAATATGATTTTCGGTTCTGTAATTAATGAGAGTTTAAAAGATGAAATTGTTGTTACTGTAATTGCAACTGGTTTTGATGATAGTGTTACAGTTCAGCCGCCAAAAACATTTGTACGTTCAACGGCGACTACAAATCACGCACAACAGCAACAACCAACAGCACAGCCACAAAAACAACGTGAAGTAAAACGCGAAGTGAAACGTGAAGAGTCTATTGTACATGATCGTAATACAGATTCAGATGATATCGATATTCCAGCATTTTTACGTAACCGTCGTAGACGATAAAAAGAAAGGAGCCTCAGGGCTCCTTTCTTTTTTATTACACAACCTTAAATATTTTAAAATAAAAAAACTTATCTCGCTATTCATAAATATATAAATTTTTTTTGATTTTTCAACGTATAAGTCGCTGTTACGAAGAACAAAAGGTGACCAGCACTCGTTTCGCTCTTTGTTTTAACTTGCATATGGCAGGAAAAGGATTAATCTGACCGCTTCTATGCATGGCCGGATGCACTCTTTCACTTAAAAAGAAAGGTTTTATGTCGTTTTTTTCAATTTGTATTTATATAGTAAGACCATCATCTAAATTATAGAAAGTAAGAAAAATAGATGAAGGGAACCGAAGAATTTATTATTAGAAAGCTCACAATATATACCTCACGACAGATTATGTCTAGAAACCGCAAAATAACAAAAAAACCCCTCCGCAAATTGACACACTTTCCTATTGGATATGCTTTATACTAGTCTCAACTTAAAAAAAGAGGTGAATTGTTTGGTTGTTTACGCCGACGTTGTTTGGTTGTTAAACGCCTGCATTGATTTTCTTTTGCTTTTATTAACAGCAACTGTGTTGAAAAAGAAGATCAAAAGATGGAGGCTTGTGCTAGGGACATTTATTGGTTCTACAATTGTTATTTTTGCCTTTACTCCTTTTGCTTCTATGATGACACACCCAATTATGAAATTATTGTATTCGTTACTTATTGTGTATACAGCATTTGGATTTTCTACTTTTAGAGATTATACACAGACTGTTTTTACCTTTTATTTTGTAACATTTATGGTAGGAGGAGGATTAATTGGAACTCATTTTTTCCTACAAACGAATGACATGGTAGATGGATTAGTTCAGGTGAAAGCAATGTCTTATGGTGATCCAGTAAGTTGGATGTTTGTGATTTTGGGATTTCCGATTATTTATTACTTTTCAAAAAAACGTATTGAAAATGTGGAAGTGACTAAGATTCATTATGACCAAATTGTACAAGTGAATATTAGATTAGTTGAAAATGAAATTAAACTAGATGGCTTGATTGATAGTGGAAATCAGCTTCATGACCCTATAACAAAGACACCGGTAATGATTATGCATATTTCATCATTAGAGCATTGTTTACCAACATGGTTAATAGAACAAATTTATTCCAAAACAGAGATTCCACAAATACCAGAAAATGATTCAGGTTGGGCAACGAGACTACGTTTAATTCCTTTTCGAGCAGTAGGAGTTGATCATCAATTTTTATGGGCAATTAAGCCAGATGTTGTTCAAATTTATCATGAAGGAAGCAATATGGTCGTAAATAAAGTATTAATCGGCTTAAATACACAGCAATTATCTACAAATGGAGAGTATCAATGTATTATACATCCGAAAATGTTGATATCACCAAAAGTGACAATTGCTTAATTATGAGAGGCGGGAGAATATGACGAAAATAAAATTTTATTTCACATATCTTTGGTATAAAGTATTGCTGAAACTTGGAATTAAGACTGATGAAATTTACTATATCGGTGGAAGTGAGGCATTGCCACCGCCTTTAACAAAAGAGGAAGAAGAAGTACTCCTCAATAAATTGCCAAAAGGTGATCAAGCAGCACGGTCATTACTTATTGAGCGTAACTTACGGCTTGTTGTGTATATAGCACGTAAATTTGAAAATACAGGAATTAATATTGAGGATTTGATTAGTATTGGAACAATTGGTCTTATTAAAGCTGTGAATACATTTAACCCTGAAAAGAAAATAAAATTAGCGACTTATGCATCACGTTGTATAGAAAATGAAATTTTAATGCATCTACGTAGAAATAATAAAAATCGTTCAGAAGTGTCATTTGATGAGCCATTAAATATTGATTGGGATGGGAATGAATTGTTACTATCAGATGTTCTTGGTACGGATGATGATATTATTACAAAAGATTTAGAGGCTAATGTAGACAGACATCTTCTTAAGAAAGCACTACACCAATTGAATGATCGTGAAAAACAAATTATGGAACTCCGTTTTGGACTTGCAGGGGGAGAAGAAAAAACACAAAAAGATGTGGCAGATATGCTAGGGATTTCACAGTCTTATATTTCTCGACTTGAAAAGAGAATTATAAAAAGGCTTCGAAAAGAATTTAATAAAATGGTATAAAGTGACGTTGTTAAAAGGTTAGATCATCAAGGAGATTGTACAAAACCAATCGGTATTCCGATTGGTTTTGTTGTATTTCCGAGTAAAGCACGAATGATATTTTTATTAAAAGTGACAGAAAAACGGTATGCATAAAATTCCCTCCAAAGGAGATACTTTACACTGTACAGCAACTCCCGATAGGAGGGAACACTTTGACGAGAAACAAAGTAGAAATTTGCGGTGTTGATACAGCTAAACTTCCAGTACTAAAAAATGAAGAGATGCGTAAATTATTTCGAGAAATGCAAAGTGGAGAGATAAGCGCAAGAGAGAAATTAGTAAATGGAAACTTACGTCTTGTACTGAGCGTCATTCAGCGATTTAACAACAGAGGAGAATTTGTTGATGATTTATTTCAAGTCGGCTGCATTGGACTTATGAAATCCATTGATAACTTTGACTTAAGCCAAAATGTTAAATTTTCAACATATGCTGTGCCAATGATTATTGGAGAAATTCGTAGATATTTGCGTGATAACAATCCAATTCGCGTTTCTCGTTCGTTGCGAGATATTGCGTATAAAGCATTACAGGTAAGAGAAAAGCTAATTGCTGAAAATTCAAAAGAACCAACGGCGATGGATATTGCAAAAGTACTTGAAGTGACACATGAAGAAATCGTTTTTGCACTTGATGCCATTCAAGATCCAGTATCACTATTTGAACCAATCTATAATGATGGGGGCGATCCTATTTTTGTGATGGATCAACTGAGTGATGATAAACAAAGGGACGAGCAATGGGTGGAAGAATTGGCGTTGAAAGAAGGAATGAAACGATTGAATGATCGCGAAAAAATGATTATCCGAAAACGTTTTTTTCAAGGGAAAACACAAATGGAAGTTGCCGAAGAAATTGGGATTTCTCAAGCGCAAGTATCACGCCTTGAAAAATCAGCAATTAAACAAATGAATAAAACAATTCAAGGATAAGGTCTCATCATTTACGATGAGATCTTTTTATGTTGCGTGCCCCGAGATTCTGTTCATAGGAAAGATTGCGTGTTCATATAATAACAGTAAAGTGAAACCGCTGGCAGAAGGAGACTTATCGATTACACAACATAAAAGGGGAGAATGACAATGATACGAATTTCAGAGTTTCAAATTAAGGATGTTGTAAATGTCTCTGACGGAAAAAAACTTGGAAACATTAGCGATATCGATATTGATATGAATACAGGGAAGATTCAAGCTGTCATTATTTCAAAGCAAACACGTATGTTAGGAATATTTGGGAAAGAAGCAGAGTTTGTTATTCCGTGGAAGCAAATTGTAAAAATTGGAGAGGATGTAATATTAGTAAGAGCTGATCATGTCAATTCTGTAACAGAATCAATACAAACACCGACAATTTCTTAAAGAATATTACAAATTCCTCTTTTTTTTATGTTGTCATTATGGAAAAATAAAAGTATGGTAAAATAGACAGGAAGTACCATGCTTTTTATGTTATTTTATTAAAAGGAGCCGCTTTATGAGAGAACCATTTATATATGAGGACGGTATATTGTATTTACAAGCGTGGAAAGAACTTGGAAACATTACTGCAGGATTTACGACAAAAGATGGTGGAGTAAGTACAGGCTCCTTTCATGCGATGAATTTAGGATTACATGTAAATGATATGATGGAAAATGTTCATGAAAATAGACGTATTTTAGCGAACAAGTTACAAAAAACATTAGAAAATTGGATTTGTTCAGAACAAGTTCATGATCATCATGTTGAAAAAGTAGGACAGCAAGAAAAAGGGCGAGGAATCTATTCATATGAAGATGGTATTCCAAACACAGATGGTATTTATACGACTGATAGAGATGTATGTTTAACATCTTGTTATGCTGATTGTGTTCCACTCTATTTCTATGCACCATCACAAGGTATGATAGGACTGGCACATGCTGGATGGAAAGGCACTGTAAAAGAAATTGCAAAAGAAATGATTCAAAAGTGGCGTGCGGAAGGGGTGCCAGCTCATGAGATTTATGTTGCAATTGGACCAGCCATAGGGTCCTGCTGTTATGTAGTTGATGATCGCGTATTATCAGCAGCAAAACAAGCGGTAAACGGACATGTTCCATATAAATTGATTTCAGACGGACAATATGCAATTGATTTAAAAGAAATCAATCGCATATTATGCATACAAGCTGGCATAAAAGAAGAGCATATTATGATGTCGTCTCTTTGTACAAGCTGTGAAGAACAATTGTTTTTCTCACATCGTCGTGATCGGGGAAAAACAGGAAGAATGTTGAGTTTCATAGGCTTTAAGGAGGATTGAAAACAGTGGTAGTGCAAGAGAATTTAGCATTTGTAAATGAGAAAATTAAAATAGCATGTGAACGAGCAGAGCGCTCGGCACAAGAGGTTAAGCTCGTTGCAGTAACAAAAACAGTAGGAATTGAAAAAACAAATGAAGTAATAGAAGCTGGACTTACTGATTTAGGTGAGAATCGTAATGAAGGTTTTTTACAGAAGTATGAGCATTTTGGTTCAAAAGTAAATTGGCATTTCATTGGTTCGTTACAAACGAGAAAAGTAAAAGAAATTATTAATGAGATTGATTATTTGCATTCATTAGATCGCATTTCACTTGCGAAAGAAATTCAAAGGCGTACTACAAAGCAGGTTCGATGTTTTGTACAAGTGAAAACATCGTCTGAAGAATCAAAGCAAGGGATAGCGGCTGAGGAAACGATTGCGTTTATTCGTGCTTTGCAAGAATTTGATAAAATTGAAGTTGTTGGATTGATGACAATGGCACCATTTACTGAGGAAGAAGCCGAAATTCGTCATTGTTTTAAGAAATTGCGTGGTTTGCAAAAACAAGTACAAGAACTAGGATTATCATACGCTCCGTGTAAAGAGTTATCAATGGGAATGTCAAATGATTATACGATTGCAATTGAAGAAGGTGCTACATATATTCGTTTGGGAACGATTTTAGTAGGAAAAGCATAAAAGGAAGGAGAATGTTATTATGAGTTGGTCAAAAGTAAAATACTTCTTTTTTGACACTCCAGAAGAGCGAGAAGCTTACGAAAAGGAAAAGGAGCAAGCTGAAATGAAAAAACAACAAGATCCACCAGAGCAGCAGGATATTCCACTTACGAAAGCACAGCCGAAACAAAATATTGTAAGTATTGAAACAGCAAAGCAATCTTCCAAAGTTGTTTTGTTAGAACCGCGCACATATTCGGAAGCACAAGGGATTGCGGATCATTTAAAGGGAAGAAGAGCGGTTGTCATTAATTTGCAAAGGATGTCAACAGATCAAGCTGTGCGTATCGTTGACTTTTTAAGTGGTACTGTATACGCTATAGGCGGGGATATTCAAAAATTAGGACCGAAAACATTTATTTGTACACCTGAGACTGTGGATATTGTTGGGGCCATTTCTGAGTTGTTCGGTGAAGAGGAAGAGACAAATATAAAGAGGTGGTAATACGCCATGACGATTATTTTACAAGCATTGCTTTGGATCATCCAGATTTATTCCTGGGCGCTTATTATCTATATCCTTCTATCTTGGTTTCCAGGGGCTAGAGAATCAACATTTGGTGATTTTCTATCACGTATTTGTGAACCATATTTAGAACCGTTTCGGAGATTTATCCCACCTTTTGGCATGATTGATATTTCTCCAATTGTTGCAATTATTGCGTTGAGATTGGCTAGTAGTGGTTTAGTAAGTCTGTTTCGTTATTTCTTGTAATAAGAGGTTGAATGAATGAGCATCTATGAGCATTTTAGACCCGAAGAAGTGGTCTTTGTCGATAAAGTGTTAGAGTGGAAACAGGTGGCTGAAGAATATCATCAAGTGAAATTAACGGATTTTCTGGATCCGCGTCAGCAGCAAATTGTTGCTACGATAGTTGGAAATCAAGGGGATGCTACTTTGCGTCTTTATGGTGCTGAGCCAAAAGCGGAAAGGAAAAGAGCTCTTATTTATCCGAGTTATCTTGATTTAAATGAAGAAGATTTCCAAGTTGAAGTATTAGAAATTGACTATCCTTCCAAGTTTTATACGCTTGAACATAGGCAAATATTAGGTGCATTTATGTCTCTTGGTCTTACAAGAGAAAAGTGTGGTGATATTTTGCTTCAAGAAAATCGTGCCCAAATTATAGTTGCAAAAGAAATTGTTTCTTACATTGAAATGAATTTACAATCAATAGGGAAAATGACGGTCTCACTTTCTTCTGTACAAGCAGACAAAGTATTACGATTGCAAGAAGAATGGAAAGAGCAGTCTGGAACTGTTTCATCCCTTCGATTAGATGTCCTGCTAGCTGAAATGCTTCATCTATCACGGCAAAAAGTACAGCCGCTTATAAAAAACGGTCTTGTGAAAGTGAACTGGAAAACTGTTGAACAAACTGCATATGAGTGTTTTCCGGGTGATGTTTTTTCAATTAGGGGATATGGCCGGAGTAAATTATTTTCTGTAGAAGGAAAAACGAAACGCGACAAATGGCGAGTTTTGTATGGTATACTAAAATGATTGGTTTTTTAGAAGGAAAATCCCTTATTTTGTCGAAGAAAAGATATAATTAAAAGAGGAAAATTCAGATAACTACTTGGAGGTGGCGTTTGTGCCGTTAACACCATTAGATATTCATAACAAAGAATTTGGTCGCGGATTCCGTGGCTATGATGAGGATCAAGTAAATGAGTTTCTTGATCAGATCATCAAAGATTATGAATTGGTCATTCGCGAGAAAAAAGCATTAGAAGAAAAAGTTGCTCAACTAGAAGGTAAATTAGATCATTTTTCTAACATTGAAGACACGCTAAATAAGTCTATCGTTGTTGCACAAGAAGCGGCGGAAGAAGTAAAGCGTAATGCACAAAAAGAAGCGAAATTAATTGTACGTGAAGCAGAAAAGAATGCAGATCGTATCATTAATGAAGCTTTAGTAAAATCAAGAAAAGTTGCATTTGATATTGAAGAGCTAAAGAAACAAGCGAAAGTATTCCGTACGCGTTTCCGTATGTTATTAGAAGCACAGCTTGAAATGTTAAACAACGATGATTGGGACAAATTAATTGAGCTAGAAGAAGAAGTGGACGAGCTATTAAAGAAAGAAGAAACAGTGTAAGCTTGACGTTTTTCTCATTATTACATATAATTTTAAACAACATATTTATTAAGAAAAACGAAGATAGGGATAAGTACCTTTTTCATACCTTATATAGCGAACTGAGGACGGTGTAAGCTCAGGATAAGGAGATAAATGGGAATATCACCCTGGAGTTCCGCGCTGAACAAAAAAGTAAGCGTAGGCGTATATTCGCGTTAAGAATATAAAGAGGACTTTGTGCATACGTGTACGGTCTACTAGGGTGGTACCGCGGGAGACTTTCTCGTCCCTTTTTTGGGGATGAGAAAGTCTCTTTTTTATTCCATTTTTTAGGGTCTTTCTTTTATACATTCGAGGAGGAATTAAGCGTGGAGTATAAAAATACATTACTAATGCCGAAAACAGAATTCCCAATGCGTGGGAATTTACCAAAGCGTGAGCCTGCAATGCAAGAAAAATGGGCTGAGATGAACATTTATGAAAAGGTACAAGAACATACAAAAGGTCGTCCTTTATTTGTACTGCATGATGGTCCTCCATATGCGAATGGTGACATTCATATGGGACATGCGTTAAATAAAGTATTAAAAGATTTTATTGTTCGTTACAAATCAATGACTGGATACTGTGCACCATATGTACCAGGATGGGATACACACGGTTTACCAATTGAACAAGCTTTAACAAATAAAGGTGTAAAACGTAAAGAAATGACGGTTGCAGAATTCCGTAAACTATGTGCAGAGTATGCATACGAACAAGTGAATCGCCAACGTGAACAGTTTAAACGTCTTGGTGTGCGTGCTGATTGGGATCGCCCATATATTACTTTAGAGCCAGCTTATGAAGCGCAGCAAATTAAAGTATTTGGTGAAATGGCGAAAAAAGGTTATATCTATAAAGGACAAAAACCAGTTTATTGGTCTCCGACAAGTGAATCCGCTTTAGCTGAAGCTGAAATTGAATACAATGATAAAAAGTCAGCATCTATTTATGTGGCATTCCCTGTAAAAGACGGAAAAGACGTATTAGAGGGCGACGAGAAATTTATCATTTGGACAACAACACCTTGGACATTACCAGCCAACTTAGGTATTTCTGTTCATCCAGAACTTGAATACAGCATTGTGAAAGTAAATGATGAAAAATATATTATTGCTTCTGAACTATTTGACACAGTTTCTAAAACGTTAGAGTGGGAAAATGCTGAAGTTGTGAAAACAGTTAAAGGTAGCGAACTTGAGTATACAGTTGCGAAGCATCCATTCTATGAGCGTGATTCTTTAGTTATGCTTGGTGAGCACGTTACAACAGATGCTGGTACAGGTTGTGTACATACAGCACCTGGACATGGGGAAGACGATTTCCTTGTTGGGAAACAATATGGATTAGAAGTTCTTTGCCCAGTTGATGATAAAGGTGTATTAACAAGTGAAGCACCTGGATTTGAAGGTCTATTCTATGATAAAGCTAATAAGCCAATTACGGAAAAATTAGAAGAAGTTGGAGCGTTATTAAAATTAACATTTATTACGCATTCTTATCCACATGACTGGAGAACGAAAAAACCAATTATCTTCCGTGCGACAGCGCAATGGTTTGCATCTATTGAAGCGTTCCGCAAGGAGTTATTACAAGCTGTTGAAGAAACGAAATGGGTACCAGCATGGGGTGAAACACGTCTTCATAATATGGTTCGTGACCGTGGTGATTGGTGTATTTCTCGTCAACGTGCATGGGGTGTACCGATTCCTGTCTTCTATGCAGAGAATGGCGATCCAATTATTACAGATGAAACAATCAATCACGTAGCAGATCTATTCCGTGAGAACGGTTCTAACGTATGGTTCGAACGTGAAGCGAAAGGTTTATTACCAGAAGGATTTACACATCCATCTAGTCCGAATGGCGAATTCCGTAAAGAAACAGACATTATGGACGTATGGTTTGATTCAGGTTCTTCTCACCAAGCTGTCCTAGAAGAGCGCGAAGACTTACAACGTCCAGCTGATTTATACTTAGAGGGATCTGACCAATACCGTGGCTGGTTTAACTCTTCATTATCAACAGCAGTTGCAGTAACAGGTAAAGCACCATACAAAGGTGTGTTGAGTCATGGATTCGTATTAGACGGTGAAGGTCGTAAAATGAGTAAATCTATCGGGAACATTGTTGTACCGAAGAAAATCATGGATCAATTAGGTGGAGATATTTTACGTTTATGGGTATCTTCTGTTGACTACCAATCTGATGTGCGTATTTCAGATGATATTTTAAAACAAGTTGCAGAAGTATATCGTAAAATCCGTAACACATTCCGTTTCTTATTAGGAAACTTAGCTGACTTTAATCCAAGTCAAGATGCAGTAGCGAAAGCTGAATTACGTGAAGTAGATCGCTACATGCTAGTGAAATTAAATGACTTAATTACAAAAGTAAAAGAAGCATATGAAACATATGACTTTGCGGCAGTATATCATGCAATTCATAACTTCTGCACAATTGATTTAAGCTCATTCTATTTAGACTTTGCAAAAGACATTTTATACATTGAAGCAGAAAATCATCATGACCGTCGTGCGATTCAAACAGTACTTTACGATGTTCTTGTTGCATTAACAAAACTTGTAACACCAATCTTACCTCATACAGCTGATGAAGTATGGCCATATGTTCCTGGTGTTGTACAGGAAAGCGTTCAGCTAACCGATATGCCAGAAGCTGTAGAAGTAGAGGGTGCGGAAGCGTTAAAAACAAAATGGGATGCATTTATGACACTTCGAGATGACGTATTAAAAGCTTTAGAAGTGGCTCGTAATGAAAAAGTAATCGGTAAGTCATTAAATGCGAGTATTACCCTATATCCAACTGCAGAAATGAAACAAATGTTAGAGTCTATTAGTGAAGATTTAAAACAATTATTTATTGTCTCTGAGTATAAACTTGGTGGAACAATGGAAGAAGCTCCAGCGGGTGCACCAAAATATGAGCATACAGCTGTTGTTGTAGCGCAGGCAACTGGTGAAACATGTGAACGTTGCTGGGTTGTTTCTGAAACAATTGGTAAAGACGCTGAACATGAAACATTATGTGAGCGTTGTGCAACAGTAGTAAAAGAAAATTATGTAAAATAATGATGTGATAAAAACTGACTGCTATTACGGTAGTCAGTTTTTGTATTTAGTAAGGATTCTTCTTAACATGTGGCAGATGTATGAAAAGTTCGACTGCTTAAAGTTTTTCTGTTGAGCAGGAGGAAGTAACTTTTAAGCACTTTCCTATGAAGGAAAAATGTGTGAGCGGTAAGCGAGAAAATTTCGGACACACTAACGGTACATTGCAGCCGGGAGGGATGTACACGTGAATGAAATCTATATGGAAATCAAAGAAGAATTACAATTGATGAAAAAAGAACTACAGGAACGACTGGCAAAAGAAGCGATAGAAACTTATTATGTAGAATTCGGACTGGAATTAGGCTATGAATCGAAGGAAGATGGAAAAAAGAAATTATTTTTACATGATATAAGAGAAGATTTAAAAGATGTGGAACGAGCATTATTTAAAATGGAAATCGATATGTATGGCATTTGTGAGGAAACTGGGAAATACATTCCTGTAAAGCAAATGAAAATGATGCCAACAGCTCGTACAATTCATGAATTTTTATATGAGAAAGTAAATGTCTAAGAGGCACAACGATATTATATTACCTTTTTTTATTTTATTTTATTCTTCCGTAAAGGTTCATTGTGAAAAGACCGTAGCTATGCTAAAATTTTGAGGTACACTGTCTTTGTGGGGGAAATGAAAATGATATATTATTTAATAGCGTTATTTGTCATTACCATCGATCAAGTATCGAAATGGTTAATTGTAAAAAACATGGAATTAGGTACAAGTATCCCGATTATCGATAATGTATTATACATAACATCACATCGGAATAGAGGAGCTGCCTGGGGCATTTTAGAAAACAAAATGTGGTTCTTCTATATTATTACAGTTGTTTTTGTAGGATTTATCGTATTTTATATGAAAAAGTATGCAAAAACAGATAGGCTCCTAGGGATTTCATTAGGTCTTATTTTAGGCGGAGCAATTGGCAACTTTATTGATCGTGTATTTAGACAAGAAGTGGTGGATTTCATTCACGTGTATATTTTTTCATACAACTATCCGGTATTTAACATAGCTGACTCAGCTTTATGTATTGGGGTTGTATTGATTATTATTCAAACATTATTAGAAGGAAAGAAAATGAAGGAGTAATTGAATGAGCGAAGTAGTACAAGTAACAGTTACAGAAGAACAAAAAAGCGAACGGATTGATAAGTTTCTCGCGGGAGTGAACAATGAATGGTCACGTTCACAAGTACAACAGTGGATTAAAGATGGCGTTGTAACCGTAAATGGAAACGACATTAAAGGAAATTATAAAGTAAAAGTAAATGATGAAATTGCAGTAGCAATTCCAGATCCAGAAGAGCTTGATATTTTGCCAGAAGACATGAATTTAGAAATTTATTATGAAGATGCAGATGTGCTTGTTGTGAATAAGCCACGTGGCATGGTTGTGCATCCAGCTCCTGGACATACAAGTGGTACACTTGTAAATGGGTTAATGCATCATTGTACAGATTTATCAGGTATTAACGGTGTAATGCGTCCAGGGATTGTACATCGTATTGATAAAGATACATCTGGCTTATTGATGGTTGCTAAAAATGATATGGCACATGAATCTCTTGTAAATCAGCTTGTGGCAAAAACAGTAACAAGACGATATAAAGCAATCGTCCATGGTGTAATTCCACATGATAAAGGGACAATTGATGCTCCAATTGGCCGTGATAAAAAGGACCGCCAAAGTATGACGGTTGATGAAAATGGGAAGCATGCTGTTACGCATTTTCAGGTGTTAGAACGATTTAAAGACTTTACACTTGTAGAGTGTCGTTTAGAAACCGGCCGTACGCACCAAATTCGTGTTCATATGAAATATATTGGATACCCGCTTGCGGGAGATCCGAAATATGGTCCGAAAAAAACATTAGATATAAATGGACAAGCGCTTCATGCGGGGATTTTAGGGTTTGATCATCCTCGTACAGGCGAATATATCGAGTTTGAGGCGCCAGTTCCAGCAGTATTTGAAGAAGTTTTAAATGTTTTACGGAAATAGTATTGACAAAACGATTAAAACCTGCGATACTAGCAACAGTTGAATAATGATCCTTTAACACAGCCCCGTGAGGTTGAGAAGGTAACGGTTTGAAATACTTAGGGTATACTTGTACCCTTTTTTCAAAAGTCCTCTCGCACACGCTGAGAGGACTTTTTTTATACCATTCCTCTCACGCAAGAAAAAAGCTTGGAGGTGTAGAGCATGCAAGAAAAAGCTGTCGTTTTAGATGACCAAATGATTCGCCGCGCTTTAACACGCATCAGTCATGAAATTGTGGAACGTAATAAAGGTGTCGATAATTGTGTTCTTGTCGGAATTAAAACACGTGGGATTTTTATTGCACAGCGTTTAGCAGAACGAATTGGTCAAATTGAAGGAAAAGAAATAGAAGTAGGCGAGTTAGACATTACGCTATATCGTGATGATTTAACATTGCAATCAAAAAATAAAGAACCGCTTGTAAAAGGTTCAGATATTCCTGTGGACATTACGAAGAAAAAAGTTATTCTTGTGGATGATGTATTGTATACAGGAAGAACGGTTCGAGCAGCAATGGATGCTCTTATGGATTTAGGTAGACCATCACAAATCCAACTAGCTGTTCTTGTAGACAGAGGTCATCGTGAATTACCAATTCGCGCTGATTATGTAGGAAAGAACATTCCAACATCAAGTGAAGAACGTATTGAAGTTGATTTGCAAGAGACGGATCAGCAAGATCGAGTAAGTATATACGATAAGTAAAGCCCTTTTAAATGTAGTCCTGTGAGGCTGCCAAAGGGTCTTGACTTTCGTATGTCAAATTTGACATATGAAAGTATAGGACTCTTTGTGCATAGGGCGCAAAGAGTTTTTTTATTGCAAAGTTTTAAACTGAAGGAGGATATAACAATGGAGCAAAAGCCAGTGTTAGACATTCATGAAGTACCGAAACCCGGAAAATGGTTATTTTTAAGTATACAACATTTGTTCGCGATGTTTGGATCAACAGTGCTTGTTCCGTTTTTAACAGGACTGAATCCATCAGTAGCTTTAATCTCCAGTGGATTAGGAACACTCGCGTTTATTCTTATAACAAAAGGTCAAGTACCAGCATATCTAGGCTCATCATTCGCGTTTATCGCACCGATTATTACGGCGAAGACAGCAGGAGGGCCAGGAGCAGCAATGCTTGGTGGTTTACTAGCAGGACTTGTATACATCTTAATTTCACTTGGAATTAAGAAATCGGGATCAGCATGGATTATGAAGTTACTCCCACCAATTGTCGTTGGTCCAGTTGTAATGGTTATCGGATTAGCATTAGCACACACAGCAGTGAATATGGCAATGAATGATGCAGGTGGCAAGTATAGTGTTACACACTTCTCAGTAGCATTAGTAACGCTAGCAATTACAATCATTTGCTCTATATTCGGAAGAGGATTTTTCAGCATCATACCAGTTCTATTAGGGATTATCGGAGGATATATCTTCGCTTACTTCCAAGGATTGGTGGACTTAAAGCCAGTAGCTGAGGCGAAATGGTTTGATGTACCAGACTTTGTCGTACCATTTGTAACTTACACGCCAGAGTTTTCATGGAAGATTGTGCTCTTAATGGTGCCAGTAGCACTTGTAACAATTTCAGAACATATCGGGCATCAAATCGTACTTGGAAATGTTATTAAGCGAGATTTAATTGAAAAACCAGGTTTACATCGCTCGATTTTTGGAGATGGTGTAGCGACATTAATCGCATCAGTAATTGGTGGACCACCAAATACAACATACGGTGAAAACATAGGTGTGCTGGCAATTACGAGAGCTTACAGTGTATACTTATTCATCGGATCAGCAGTCTTCGCGATTATGTTCGGATTTATTGGTAAGATTTCCGCACTGATTCACTCGATTCCAACACCAGTTATGGGTGGCGTATCAATCTTACTCTTTGGAGTAATCGCATCAAGCGGTTTACGCATGATGGTAGATGATAAAACAGACTTAAGCGACAAACGAAACTTAATGATTGCATCAGTGATTTTGGTAATCGGTATTGGTGGCGCGGTACTTCGTGTCGGAGAATCATTCCAAGTAGAAGGAATGGCGCTTGCAGCAATCGTTGGCGTACTGTTAAATCTACTGTTACCTGAAATGAAACAGAAACAACAATCTAAGCAGATTGCTTCATAAAAACAACCTTTTAATTCAGTCCTGTGAGACCGAAAAGGGTGGCTTTTTTCTCGCACCCTAGTCTCATACGATTAGGGTATTTTTATGCAATCGTTGTTATATAAATACAAAAGTGTTATCATAAAAATCAGAAAGATGAGGGATGACAATGAGCCATTTGTTAACGATGAGTGAATTATCGAAAGAAGAGATTTCAGAAATCCTAAAAGACGCAGAAGATTTCGCAAATGGAAGAAGTAAAAAAACAACAGAGCAAACGTTTGTAGCGAACTTATTTTTCGAAAATAGTACGAGAACAAAGTTTAGCTTCGAAGTTGCCGAGAAGAGATTAGGACTAGACGTATTAAACTTCTCAGCAGATTCTTCTAGCGTACAAAAAGGAGAAACATTATACGATACGATAAGAACACTAGAATCAATCGGAACAAAAGCAGTAGTCATCCGCCATCAGCAAGATCGCTACTTCGATGAGCTAAAAGATAAAGTAAATATTCCAATCCTAAATGCTGGAGATGGATGTGGAAATCATCCAACACAATGCTTGCTAGACCTTTTAACAATTAAACAAGAGTTTGGAAGCTTCGAAGGATTAAAGATTGCAATTGTTGGAGATATCCGCCATAGCAGAGTAGCCCGCTCTAATGCTGAAGCATTAACGAAACTAGGAGCAACAATTTACTTTGCTAGCCCAGAAGAGTGGAAAGATGAAACTAACACATTCGGAACATACAGAAGTTTAGATGAACTTGTTCCAGAAGTTGATGTGATGATGTTACTTCGTGTGCAACATGAGCGTCATGACCATTATGAAACAGACATCATGAAAGAGTATCATGAACAGCACGGATTAACAATTGAACGAGAAAAACGTATGAAACAAGGAAGCATTATTATGCATCCAGCTCCTATAAACCGCGATGTAGAAATTGCGAGCGAACTCGTTGAGTGTGAGCGTTCCCGCATTTTCAAACAGATGGAAAACGGAGTTTACGTAAGAATGGCTGTACTAAAACGCGCATTACCAAATGTATTAGGAGGAATGAAACATGAATTATTTGTTTAAAAATGGACGTTATCTAAATGAAGAAGGAAAAATTGTAGCAACAGATCTTCTTGTACAAGACGGTAAAATTGCGAAAGTAGCAGAAAATATTACGGCAGATAATGTTGAAGTAATCGATGTAAATGGAAAATTAATCGCACCTGGACTAGTAGATGTACACGTTCATCTTCGCGAACCAGGTGGTGAACATAAAGAAACAATTGAAACAGGTACGCTTGCAGCAGCAAAAGGTGGATTTACAACAATTTGCGCAATGCCAAATACACGCCCAGTACCAGACAGCAAAGAACATATGGAAGACTTACAAAAACGAATTAAAGAAAAAGCACATGTAAATGTACTGCCATATGGCGCAATTACAGTACGTCAAGCAGGTTCTGAAATGACAGACTTTGAAACATTAAAAGAACTTGGAGCATTCGCGTTTACTGATGATGGAGTAGGCGTACAAGATGCAAGCATGATGTTAGCTGCTATGAAACGTGCAGCAAAATTAAATATGGCAGTCGTTGCACACTGTGAAGAAAATACACTAATTAATAAAGGTTGTGTACATGAAGGGAAGTTTTCTAAGGAACACGGATTAAACGGTATCCCATCAGTATGTGAATCTGTACATATTGCCCGGGACATATTACTTGCGGAAGCGGCAGATTGCCACTATCACGTATGTCACGTAAGTACAAAAGGATCTGTACGAGTGATTCGTGATGCAAAACGTGCTGGAATTAAAGTGACAGCAGAAGTAACACCGCACCACTTAGTATTATGTGAAGATGATATCCCAGGTGTTGATCCAAACTTTAAAATGAATCCACCGCTTCGAGGAAAAGAAGATCACGAAGCCTTAATTGAAGGATTATTAGATGGAACAATCGATATAATTGCAACAGATCATGCACCGCATGCAGCAGAAGAAAAAGCACAAGGTATTGAAAGAGCACCATTTGGAATTACTGGTTTTGAAACAGCATTCCCATTACTATATACAAACCTTGTGAAAAAGGGGATTATCACATTAGAACAATTGATTCAATTCTTAACAGAAAAACCAGCTGATACATTTGGTTTAGAAGCAGGTCGCTTGCAGGAAGGAAGAGCGGCAGATATTACAATTATCGATTTAGAACAAGAAGAAGAAATTGATCCAACAACATTCTTATCAAAAGGAAAAAATACGCCGTTTGCAGGCTGGAAGTGTCAAGGATGGCCGGTTATGACAATAGTTGGCGGTAAGATCGCATGGCAAAAGGAGAGTGCATTAGTATGAAAAGACAGCTTATCTTAGAAGATGGAACAGTATTAATTGGAAAAGGTTTCGGAGGAGAGATCGAAAAGTCAGGTGAGGTTGTATTTACAACAGGAATGACTGGATATCAAGAAACATTATCTGATCCATCATACTGCGGTCAAATTGTAACATTTACGTACCCATTAATCGGAAACTATGGCATTAACCGTGATGATTTCGAATCAATTCATCCATCTGTAAATGGTTTAATAGTAAACGAAATTTGTGATCACCCATCTAACTTCCGTAATGAAATTTCGTTAGATGATTACTTAAAAGAAAGAAATATTCCCGGACTCGCAGGAATTGATACAAGAAAATTAACGCGGAAAATTCGTCAATATGGAACACTGCGCGGGCGTCTTTGCAACATGGATGCGGATGTAGAGTACATCGTTAGCCAATTAAAAGCGACAGTCTTTACAGATCATGTGAAACGCGTATCAACAAAAGATCCATATCCAAGTCCAGGCCGTGGCCATCGTGTTGTACTTGTAGACTTCGGAATGAAGCACGGTATTTTGCGCGAGCTAAATAAACGTGATTGTGATGTAATCGTTGTACCTTACAATACAACAGCGGAAGAAATTTTACGCCTTAGTCCAGACGGAATTATGTTAAGTAATGGACCTGGTGATCCAAAAGATGTACCAGAAGCAATTGAAATGTTAAAAGAAATCATCGGAAAAGTACCTTTATTCGGGATTTGCCTTGGACATCAATTGTTTGCTCTAGCATCTGGTGCGAATACAAGTAAGTTAAAATTCGGTCACCGTGGTTTAAATCATCCAGTAAAACATCTTGCAACTGGAAAAGTAGCAATTACTTCTCAAAACCATGGTTACGCAGTAGAAGAAGCGTCAGTTGAAAATACAGATCTTGAAATTACGCATGTAGCTTTAAATGATGGAACTGTAGAAGGACTTCGTCATAAGAAGTTCCCAGCATTTACAGTGCAATATCATCCAGAAGCTTCAGCGGGACCAGAAGATGCAAATGATTTATTCGAAGATTTCTTAATAATGATTGAAAACTTCAAGAAAGAAGGGGAAGAGTTATGCCAAAACGCTTAGACATTAACACAATTTTAGTAATCGGATCAGGACCAATTGTAATTGGGCAAGCAGCGGAATTTGACTACTCTGGTACACAAGCTTGTCAATCTCTTAAAGAGGAAGGTTACAAAGTAATCCTTGTTAACTCTAACCCAGCAACAATTATGACAGATACTGCAACAGCAGATAAAGTATATATTGAACCATTAACATTAGAATTCGTAAGCCGTATTATTCGTAAAGAACGTCCAGATGCAATCTTACCAACATTAGGTGGTCAAACGGGCTTAAACATGGCTGTTGAACTTGCGAAATCAGGTGTGCTTGACGAGTGTGGAGTTGAAATTTTAGGAACAAAATTATCAGCAATTGAGCAAGCGGAAGATCGTGATCTATTCCGTACATTAATGCAAGAGTTAAATGAACCAACACCACCAAGTGAAATCATTCATACGCTTGATGAAGCATATGAATTTGTAAAAGAAATTGGGTATCCGGTAATCGTTCGCCCAGCATTTACACTTGGCGGAACAGGCGGCGGTATTTGTCACAATGAAAAAGAATTAATTGAAACCGTAACAAGTGGTTTAAAACATAGCCCGGTAACGCAATGTTTATTAGAAAAGAGTATTGCTGGTTGTAAAGAAATCGAATACGAAGTAATGCGTGATTCAAATGATAACGCAATCGTAGTATGTAACATGGAAAATATCGATCCAGTTGGGGTTCACACAGGTGATTCTATCGTTGTAGCGCCGAGCCAAACATTAAGTGACCGTGAGTATCAAATGTTACGTAACACTTCATTACGAATTATTCGTGCGTTAGGAATTGAAGGTGGATGTAACGTTCAGCTTGCACTTGATCCATATAGCTTCCAATACTATGTAATCGAAGTAAATCCACGTGTAAGTCGTTCATCTGCACTAGCATCTAAAGCAACAGGATATCCAATTGCGAAGTTAGCAGCGAAAATTGCAGTCGGCTTAACATTAGATGAAATTGTAAACCCAGTAACACAAAAAACATACGCTTGCTTCGAGCCAGCATTAGACTACGTTGTTTCAAAAATTCCGCGCTGGCCATTTGATAAGTTTGAATCAGCAAACAGAACACTTGGTACACAGATGAAGGCAACTGGTGAAGTTATGTCAATCGGACGTAACTTAGAGGAATCATTATTAAAAGCGGTTCGTTCTTTAGAGCTTGGCATTTATCACTTAGAGTTAGAGCATCTAAAAGAGCTTGATAAAGAAACAATGAAAAAACGTATTATAAAAGCTGATGATGAGCGTCTGTTTGTTGTAGCAGAAGCGATCCGTCAAGGTGTAACGAAAGAAGAAATCAATGCATGGTGTGAAATGGACTTCTTCTTCTTACAAAAAGTCGAAAACATCGTAAACATGGAACGCGAAGTAAAAGCGAATATAGGAAATATGGAAGTATTACAAGAAGCAAAAGAAATGGGCTTCAGTGATCATTACATCGCAGCTGCTTGGGGTAAAACAGAACGTGAAATTTATGATGTGCGTAAAGAAAATAGCATGACGCCAGTATTCAAAATGGTAGATACTTGTGCGGCAGAATTCGAATCTGCAACACCTTACTACTACAGCACATATGGAGATGAAAATGAATCGATCATTACAGATCGTAAAAGCGTAGTTGTACTTGGATCTGGTCCAATCCGCATCGGCCAAGGTGTTGAGTTTGACTATGCAACAGTTCACTCTGTATGGGCAATTAAAGAAGCCGGATATGAAGCAATTATTATTAACAATAACCCAGAAACAGTTTCAACAGACTTCAGTATTTCTGACAAATTATACTTTGAACCATTAACAATCGAAGATGTAATGCACATCATTGATTTAGAGAAGCCAGAAGGTGTTATCGTTCAGTTCGGTGGACAAACGGCAATTAACTTAGCTGCTAAATTAGAAGAACACGGTGTGAAAATTTTAGGAACATCACTTGAAGATTTAGACCGTGCAGAAGATCGTGATAAATTTGAAGCAGCATTAACACAGCTTGGTATCCCGCAACCTGTTGGTAAAACAGCAACGACTGTAGAACAAGCGGTAGCAATCGCTGAAGAAATTGGTTACCCAGTATTAGTAAGACCATCTTACGTACTTGGTGGGCGTGCGATGGAAATCGTATATCGTCAAGAAGAACTACTGCATTACATGAAAAATGCGGTTAAAGTTCATGCGGATCATCCAGTATTAATTGACCGCTATATGGTTGGTAAAGAAATTGAAGTAGATGCAATTTCAGACGGTGAAAATGTATTCATTCCAGGTATTATGGAACATATTGAACGCGCTGGAGTTCACTCTGGTGACTCAATTGGAGTATACCCACCGCAAAGCTTATCTGCAAAACTGAAAGAACAAATTATCGAAAATACAATTGCACTTGGAAGAGGATTAAACATTGTTGGATTACTGAATATCCAGTTTGTAGTATTCAAAGACGAAGTGTATGTAATTGAAGTAAACCCACGTGCGAGCCGTACAGTACCATTCTTAAGTAAAATTACAGGCGTACCGATGGCGAATATCGCAACGAAAGTTATTTTAGGTCAAAATCTTGTAGAACAAGGATATGAAACTGGCTATCGCTCAGAAGAGAATGAAGTGTATGTAAAAGCTCCAGTATTCTCATTTGCGAAACTACGTTCAGTTGATACAACATTAGGGCCTGAAATGAAATCAACAGGGGAAGTAATGGGGAAAGACTTAACGCTTGAAAAAGCACTATATAAAGGACTTGTTGCTTCTGGAATTAACATTCCAACGCACGGATCAGTAATCATTACTGTAGCGGATAAAGATAAAGAAGAAGCAATGGAAATTGCAAAACGCTTCCATGAAATCGGCTATAACTTATTAGCAACAGCAGGAACAGCACAATCGTTAACAGAGAAAAGCATTCCGGTGCAAGTTGTAAACAAAATTGATTCTGAAGACTACAACTTACTTGATATTATCCGTCAAGGGAAAGCACAGTTTGTAATCAATACGTTAACAAAAGGAAAACAACCAGCGCGTGATGGTTTCCGCATTCGCCGTGAATCAGTAGAAAATGGTGTGGCTTGCTTAACTTCACTTGATACAACAAGAGCAATTTTAAGAGTACTAGAATCCATGACATTCTCAGCTCACGCAATGAAAGAAATCGCGCCAGCGCAGCGTCACGAGGTGGTACATGCATGATGCAAAAGCAAAATATGATCGTCGTTAACCAAACAGAAATCGCAAAAAATATTTATGAATTAGTGCTTCAAGGTGATCTTGTACAGCAAATGAACGAACCAGGGCAGTTTGTACACATTAAGGTAGCAGAGGGCATTACGCCCCTTCTGCGCCGCCCAATTAGTATTTGTAATGTCGATCAAGACAAGAACGAATTTACAATGCTATATCGTGCAGAAGGACAAGGAACAAAAACACTAGCAAAGAGAAAACAAGGTGAAATTGTAGATGTATTAGGACCATTAGGCCATGGTTTTCCTGTAGAAGAAGCGGAAGCTGGGCAAACAGCTCTATTAGTAGGTGGAGGGATTGGTGTACCACCACTTTATGAGTTATCACAGCGTCTTGTTGCAAAGGGTGTACGTGTCATTCACATCTTAGGTTTCCAAACAAAAGATGTTGTTTTCTACGAAGAGAAATTTGCAGAGCTTGGCGATACGTATGTGGCAACAGTTGATGGTACACATGGTACAAAGGGATTTGTAACAGATGTGATTGATGCTTATGGAATCGACTTTGACATTTTATACTCATGTGGACCTTTGGCAATGCTACGTGCATTAGAAGGTCGTTATAAAGAGAAAAAAGCCTACATTTCACTAGAAGAACGTATGGGCTGTGGTATTGGAGCATGTTTCGCATGTGTATGTCACTTGCAAGAAGATCCAAGCGGACATTCTTACAAGAAGGTGTGTAGCGACGGGCCAGTATTTCCAATCGGGGAGGTTGTACTATGAACAGATTGCAAGTTGAATTACCAGGATTATCGTTGAAAAATCCAATCATCCCAGCTTCTGGTTGCTTCGGGTTTGGTCGTGAGTATGCGCAATTTTATGATTTAAGCGTACTTGGATCAATCATGATTAAAGCAACGACAGAACAACCTCGTTATGGAAATCCAACGCCTCGTGTTGCTGAAACACCAGGCGGAATGCTAAATGCAATCGGACTTCAAAACCCTGGGCTAGAAAAGGTAATGACTTCTGAATTACCATGGCTAGAGCAATTCGATCTTCCGATTATTGCGAACGTTGCAGGTTCACAAGCTGAGGATTATGTAGCAGTTGCAAAGGAAATTTCAAAAGCACCGAATGTTCATGCGCTAGAATTAAATATTTCTTGTCCAAACGTAAAAACGGGTGGTATAGCTTTTGGTACTGTCCCAGAAATTGCTGCTGATTTAACGAAGCGAGTAAAAGAGGTTTCTGAAGTGCCGGTATATGTGAAATTGTCACCGAACGTGGCAAACATTGTAGAGATTGCGAAGGCAATTGAAAATGCAGGTGCAGACGGATTAACGATGATTAATACATTGCTTGGTATGCGTCTAGATTTAAAAACAGCAAAACCCATTTTAGCAAACCGTACAGGCGGACTATCAGGACCTGCAATTAAGCCAGTGGCGATTCGTATGGTACATGAAGTGAGTCAAGCGGTTAACATTCCGATTATCGGAATGGGCGGTATTGAATCAGCAGAAGATGTAATTGAGTTCTTCTACGCTGGTGCAAGCGCAGTTGCAGTTGGTACAGCGAACTTTGTTGATCCGTTCGTATGTCCAACAATTATTGAAGAATTACCAGCGTTATTAGATGAATTAGGATTTGATCACATTTCGGAATGTCAGGGAAGGAGCTGGAAATAAACATGTCACAGTCTTTAATCGTTGCACTGGATTTTCCAGGTAAGGCAGAGGTAGAACAGTTTTTAAGCCACTTTGAAGGGGAACAGTTATTTGTCAAAGTTGGTATGGAGCTATTCTATAAAGAGGGACCTGCTATCATTACGTACTTAAAAGAAAAAGGGCATCAAATTTTTCTAGATTTAAAGCTCCATGATATTCCGAATACAGTAAAAAGCGCTATGCGCAGCCTAGCTAGTCTAGATGTTGATATGGTAAATGTTCATGCTGCTGGGGGAAGTAGCATGATGAAAGCTGCGGTTGAGGGATTAGTGGAAGGTAAGCGAGAAGGAAAAGAGAGACCGATTTGTATTGCAGTTACACAACTAACAAGCACTTCGGAAGCTATGATGAAAAAAGAGATTGGTATTGAGAAAACGTTAGAAGAAGCGGTTGCTCATTATGCAAAATTAACGAAAGAAAGTGGACTTGATGGTGTTGTATGTTCGACACTAGAAGTACCAAAGTTACGTGAAGTATGCGGACCTGCATTTGTAACAGTAACACCGGGGATTCGTCTTGCAAGCGATGATGTTAATGATCAAGTACGCGTAGCAACGCCAAAGCGTGCACGTGAACTTGGTTCAAGTTACATTGTAGTGGGACGTAGTATTACAAAGGCAGAAAATCCGCTTGAAGCGTATAAAACCGTAAAACAACAGTGGGAAGGTGTAACAATATGAAAAAAGAAATCGCATCTCATCTATTAGAAATTGGCGCAGTATTTTTACAACCAAATGATCCATTTACCTGGTCTTCTGGTATGAAATCACCAATTTATTGTGATAATCGTTTAACGTTATCATATCCAAAAGTACGCCAAGCGATTGCGGCAGGATTAGAGAAGTTAATCGAAGAACACTTCCCAACTGTAGAAGTTATTGCAGGAACAGCAACTGCTGGTATTGCGCACGCTGCATGGGTAAGTGATCGTATGGATTTACCAATGTGCTATGTACGTAGTAAAGCAAAAGGTCATGGTAAAGGGAACCAGATTGAAGGAAAAGCAGAAAAAGGTCAAAAAGTAGTAGTAGTAGAAGACTTAATTTCAACTGGCGGCAGTGCAATTACTTGTGTAGAAGCACTTCGCGAAGCTGGCTGTGAAGTATTAGGAATCGTATCAATCTTCACGTATGAGCTTGAAGCAGGAAAAGAAAAACTAGCAGCAGCAAACGTAGCATCATATTCTCTAAGCGACTACAGTGCATTAACTGAAGTGGCAGCAGAAAAAGGTATGATCGGACAAGCTGAAACAAAAAAATTACAAGAATGGCGTAAAAATCCAGCTGACGAGGCTTGGATTACAGCCTAATTATAAAAAACACGACCGCGGGGGAAACGCGGTCGTGTTTTTTATAGAAAATATGGTTAGATAAATATCCTCTTATCCTGGTAATTCTAACAATTATTCTAGATGAGGTCCCGACACATCGCTATCAAGCTAAGCATACTAAAAGGTAATATGGTAGTGCATTTTTATTGATTCTCTATGAATACACTAAAAATGGGCATGACAAAAAACTATTTAATGGTTTTTTTTTATTTTTATGTGGATTTTCGTATTTGTAACATCTTACAATACATAACACCCAAAACATCAAAAATCGTTTTCTTTTCGTAACGGTGCGATTTCCGTTCGTTTTTCTTCATTTTTTAACCAAGTTTTAAAATCCATCATCATTCTTCTTTCTTCAATTGTGTTCCGTAAAAAGTATCTATTATATATATTAAGTTTAACAAGTTAACGGAAGACATCTTCTGTTAACTAAAAAAAATTGCTATATTTATTTAGTTCTTTAATAAAGTGAAACTTTAATCAGTGGGGGTTTTCTCCATCTCCCACTGATTATTAGTTGAACCAATTGGGCTTTTATGGGCAGTGTATCTCCCACTTAACTTCTTTGCTTTCGTAGAATTTTGAGGTGGGAGTATTACTGCCCATTAATGCGGGATAAATGGAGAGATATTCATTTGTTAAAAAAATAAGAATCGAATATTTTTCTATTTTTTTACAAATAGCACACAAAAAAGACATACTTCTAGGCTATTTTTATATACAGGAATTATTTTTTTGAAATGGTTACTACATATAAAGGAGACTTCAAAATGGATATGGATTCATATTATTGGGAAATGGTTAAGAAGAATATTGGTGTGTATTCTGAACAGGAACAAGAATGTCTTCGAAATAAGAAGGTTATTATTTTTGGATTAGGGGGTGTAGGTGGATATGAAGCAATTCTCTTCTCTCGGATGGGGATTGGGCATATTACAGGCGTTGATCCAGATGAATTTGAAATATCTAATATTAACAGACAAATGTTAGCACTTTCTAGTGTTATAGGTGAACCAAAAGCAAAAGTTGCAGAACAGGTTGTAAAAGATATACATCCCTATATATCAACAAACTTTATACAAACAAGAGTAGATGAAGATAATGTAATCGAACTTATAAAAGGGCACGATATTGTAGTAGAAGCCGTAGATGATATGCCTTCAAGAGTTATTATACATAGAACTGCTAGAGAATTAGGTATACCAAGTGTGGGGATGTCAGGTAGTCCTCCCACAAGAGGATTTGTTTCTACATTTTTTCCAACTGGAATTCCTTATGAGGAAGCATTGAATGTATCTATTGTAGGAGGCAAATTAACAAATTACGAATTAAGACAACAAATTGCGGATATAAAGAAAAGTCGAGCTTGGTATTCTGTAGAAAAAGGGGCACCAAAAGAGTGGGCACAAGATTTTTGTGATGGAAAAGCAGGATGGATTATCACGCCGATGCGTGCCCATCTATTGTCATTATTTAGCTTTCATGAAGCAATCCAAGTGTTAACTGGTCGTGAACCGTTAGCGAGAGCTCCAAAAGGGATTGTTATTGATGTAAATAGCCAGAACCCCGTCCAAGTAAAAAATGCACCAAAAGATGGTTGGGATTATACAACACTGTAAGGAGGAAAATAATTTGTTAACAAAAAATAAAAATACACAAAATATATATGAAGAAAGTTTCACGCGAAATATTGGCGTCATTTCTGTAGAGGAGCAAGAAAAATTAAAAAATGCTCGCGTTACTGTAGTTGGAGCAGGGGGAGTAGGAGGAATTACACTCATTCAATTGGCACGAATGGGTGTAGGTTCTTTACATGTTATTGATCAAGATGTATTTGAAGCAAGCAATATCAATCGACAAATGCTAAGTTCCATCAGTAAATTAGGACAGCAAAAAGCAGAGGTCGCTTTAGAAGTTTTGCAAGACATTAATCCATTATTACAAATAGAGATAACAAAAGAATTTGTTACCGAGGACAATGCATTAGAACTTCTAACGAATGCAGATGTCATTATAGATGCAACTGACAATTTAGTAGCGAGAGTAATTATCCATCGTACAGCTCAGAAACTAGGAATCCCTTCTATTTGGATTGCGGTTACACCCCCCTTTAGAGGTGGCGTGATGTCTTTAACTCCTAACTCTACGCCCTATGAAATTGCGTTAGGATATCCGTCTTATCAACAAGAGCTAACACCAGAAATGCAAAATAAAATTCATGAATTAAAAGATGGACGTGCTCTTCATTCCGTTACATATGGCGCGGATGAGAAATGGGCAAGCAGTTATGTACAAAAAGATCGTCCATGGGCTGTATTGTCTCCCGTTGCGAATATAGTAGGCATTTTAGCAAGCTTTGAAGCATTTAAATTTATGATAAATCGAGAAGAGTTAAGACCTGTAATAAGTCCAAATTTAATTCAAATTAACCTTGCAAACCAGAATATGGTACAAGTCTCTATACCGGAAAATGGTAGTTGGGACTATACCACACTATAGATGAGAGAAAAGATTATGCTTCCTTTTTTGTTACTTGGAATAATTGTAATACTCGCCCTGCTTATAAAGGATTATGCACTAGCTGGTGCGGCTTGCTTATTAGGAATTTTACTTGCTGTTGGACAAAAAACTTTATTACATTTTATTCAACAATACTCTTTTCAAATTGGTATTTTCTTTCTTATGTTATTCTTTTTAATTCCAATTGCATCAGGGAAGATTACAAACGAAAACGTAGTAAAATTAATTGCTTCCCCTATGGGATTAGGGTCCATTCTTGCAGGTTTCACTGTGTCATACATAGGAGGGAAAGGTGTAGGAATTCTATCTATGAATCCTACGATATTGTTAGGTGTCTTAATAGGGACTCTTGTTGCCGTATTATTTACAAAAGGTTTAGCAGCCGGATTAATTATTGCGGCTGGAATAATAGCTATTATTTCTATGAAATGAAAGGGACATTCTAAATGAAGATAAAATGGACACATATTAGTTTAGTAGGGATTTTTTTTATAATGCTTATGTCTGGTTGTTCTAATATAAAAGAAACTTCTCAAAATGCTCAGACTCCTAAAGTAGTAAAACAAGAATTAGAAATTCAGCAAGGAGAAGAAAAATTATTTTTGCTTCATAAAAACTTAAATAATAAAAAACAGTATAAATCCGATGAAATTGTCTTATTTTTAGAACCATTTAGTGTACCTACAGCTCAAGCATTTGATGTACCAAAATATTCGTGGATGGATGAGTATGCCAAAAAAGGGTATGATACTTGGGCCATGGATTTTCGAGGGTTTGGTCATTCTTCTCGCCCTAAAGAAATGTCAGATCCTCCTTCCCAAAATCGTCCGGTTATTCATCTGAATGATGCAACTAAGGATCTAGAAACAGTTGTAAAGTGGATCCAAAAGAAAAGAAATGTGAAAAAGATTCATATAATAGGATGGTCATATGGAGGTGTTGTCGCTGGAAATTATGCAATATCCCATCCTCAAGATATTAATAAACTTATTTTATATGGGTATATGCATGGATTCACACTTCCTATGATGACAAAATCTCTTGAAAATCCATTACAACCTAATCAATTTAATCCTGAAGCATCAGCCTATCAAATGGTGGACTTTGATAAAGGAATGCATCATTGGCATATGATGATGGGAAAGAAAACAATCGTTACAAATGAAGCAATGGATGCCGTAAAACAAGTATTTATCAATTCGGATCCTATGAGTAAGAAAAATAATCAAACTATTCGTCGACCAATTGGTCCACTAGAGGATTTGTTTTACATTTGGAAAAATCAGCCTTTATATGATGTATCTAAAATTAACGTTCCAGTACTTGTCATTTATGGAGAAGATGACACGTTTGCAGACCGAAATATGATGTCAAAACTAACAGGTACAAAACAAAAAAAAGAAGTTGTAATCCCCGATGCAACGCACTGGGCTGTTTATGAAAAGAATCGTAATAGCCTATTCGAACAAACGTTAAACTTTATAGAAATGAAAGAAGGAAAAAAGGAATGAATAAGGGTATAACAATATTGGATGCCACCTTACGTGAAGGAGAACAACAATGTGGTATTCGTTTCTCCAAGGAAGATAAAATTACCTTACTCCATATGTTAGAGAATTTTGGAGTAACTCTTATCGAGGTTGGACACCCGGGTATTTCTGAAGAAGAAGAAGAGATTTGCCGAGAAGTTGCAGCCTCTGCAAAGTACGCTGAAATACTTATGCATGCTCGGGCAAAAAAAGAAGAAGTTCATGCGGCTTATCGTGCTGGTGCCGATTGGATAGGAATCTGGGCGTCTATTAACCCCATTTCTTTACAAACAAAGTACACCAATAGATCAAAAGACTACGTTATTAATCAAGTGAAACAAGCTATTGAAGAAGCAAAATCTTTAGGGATGAAAATCCGTTTTACTATTGAAGATGCTTCGCGAACTGAATGGGAAGATATCGCCTACATTGGACAGGTTGCACATGTAGCTGGAGCAGACCGAATCAGTTTAGCAGACACTGTAGGAATTTGGGAACCAAGTCAGTGTGCGACAATCGTGAAGAAATCTGTTGAGACATTCCCTTGTGAGATTGAAGTTCACCTTCATAATGATTTAGGACTAGCCATGGCAAATGCTCTTGCTGCAATCGATTCAGGGGCATCTGTCATTGATACTACATTGTGCGGAATAGGTGAACGTGCTGGGATTGTTGACTTGCTAAATTTATCAGTATTTTTATCTCAAAAGCGTAATCTTCAGTACTTTAAACTACAGATGATTCCTGAATTGACTCAATCTCTTCAATTAGCTACTGGTTGTAAAGTAGATCATTGGAGACCGATTATTGGAAAGAACATATTTACTCATACGGCACCTTATCATAAAAAAGCTGTTCAGCAGAATGACTCAGCATACGAGGGTATTCAGCCTGAAATGATAGGAAGAGTAAGGAACATTCAACAAAAATGCATAGAAAGAAAAGGGCCAAGGCTTTCAAAGTCTCTCCGAGTTAGTAAACCATTTGTAAAGGGAGCATCTGAGCTTTTATATCATCGCGATGGTCCAGGAGAGCGGTGGGTGCAGATGGATTATAGAACGGATGAACGGGCTTCATTTTATGTGATACAGCGTGTATTCTATGGTGCGCATATGGATGATAACTTAGAAGGACATGTAGATATTCACGCACATCATTGTGATAGTGCCTTTATCTTCTGGGGGAATAAAATAGATGGTACAGGCCTCGTATGTGAAGTGGAAATTGAGGGAGAGTCTCAAATCATTGAGAGTCCTGCATCTGTTTTTATTCCAGCGGGTTTCAAGCATAGGTATAAGTACCTTTCGGGTATAGGAACATATACAAATATCGTACTAGCACCTAATTATAATTCTAGTTTGTTAGAGGATAATTTATCAAAAATGCATGTATAATGGGTAATCTAAAATGCCATTAAGTTAAAATACATTTGCATCCCAAAAACGAAAAAAAATTTCGTTTTTGGGATGTTTTTATTTTTTGCTTGATGAAGATAGGGAGCTACTTCAAAAGACGAATAAGAACCTTAATTTTCAAGAGTAGATAATAGAAAGGGTAAATTTTACAGCATTTTTCAATGAACTGAACAACTAAAGAACATAAAAGTTTCCCTACTTAAAAAGGAAGAGAATTATAAAAATTCTCTTCTTTTTTTATGTGTTCATAAACATTACTTATCTATCTGAAAGCACATGTATACGATTATTGGCTCTGGTACAAATGTGTTGCGCCCTTAAATAGTTCATACAGATCCCTAATCAAAGTATTCATAAGTTTGCATAAGATGGAAACAATGGTAAAAAGATAACTTATGAAAATTAAAAGATGGCTTTCCTTGCGTTAAAGGAAAGCCATCTTTTTAAATGCACTTAAAATTCATAAAGAGGCACAGAGTATAGGTTACAATATAAAGGTAGAATTAGCGCAAATTACCAAAAAATATTTTGTTTGAATTATAAAATATGAATATACTGTGGTATTGAGGAATGAATCATTTTGAAAGAATACAAAACTCAATTGAATATATTGAAAAGAGCTTACAAGACGAATTGAACGTTACTGAAGTTTCCTCAAAACGAAAATTTTATCTCTTCATAGTTGCATGGGAATACAGCTTTCATTTTTTTCGTTGTGGGGACATTTCAAAATACTAGCTTGATAGCGATGTGGCAGGACCCAGCTTTATAAAATATAATTATTGCGATAAGGAAGAATATTATTAAAAACTTTATCAAATTTTTCTCTGAGCGGTAACTTCATCTTTAAATATTTATGAATTATAAAATGTCTTAAGTTGATGGGCATGTTGTGTTACCCCATTGTCATCAAGCTAAGAAAACGAAAACTTATATATCATTATCTTTAGGTGGGGGGGAAGATTGTTTGATAAATTAAAAAGGCTATTTAAAAAAGATAAAGAGAATGATTTTGAAGATGAGAGGTACATTTTCAAACAGAATCGTTAAATTTCTTAAATAAAAGATATTACTATTTTCCCTCCACAGCTTCATACCCCTTTACAAATAATAAAGTTATATAAGAAACGATAAATGAGAAGATGCTATACATGCCAACCCAAAAGAAAAATGAAGGGGGAAACAATATAACTCCTAATATAAGAAAAATAGCAAACGTTACAATTGGCATTACGTAATACGTTCTTGTTCTACGTGTCCCAAGTACTGAAACAATAAAAATAAGTAATGGACAAATAAATAAGAAGAAAATCAATTCACTCATGGTTATGTCCCCTTTTCTTAAGAAGTAATATGTTTCTTTTAAACGTTTTAAACTAATTGTTCTCTTAATATAATTTTGACAGATGGTTTGAAATCCCTTTTGGGAATCAGTATATTTCAACAGTTCGCAAAGGAAAACAGTAAGCAAAGAAAACTTGTCTACGGTTATAAAAGAAACATCGCGACAATTGTAGTGACAATTAACCCGATAACGACCGGTATAAAATTGCGTCTAGCAAGTTCGAATGGATCTACTTTACAAATTGCTAACCATTTTTTTGTGCGAGGAGTAATAGAAGTAAGAACTTTAGCTGGTTCAGTTGATTCAACAGAACCAGTATGCACGAGTAAATTGCTCATTGAAATAATAATAGAGATGATTAAAATAGTTGGTAGTAGTTCGGTAATGGCATAGATAAAACTTTGAAAAATCTCGCTAACGGCAAGAGGAATGGAATGTGTTGCGGTTAGAGCTAGTAAAAAGATAAAAAACAATACAAATGATTGTCGTATCTTTTCGAAGAATAAAAAAGGTGATAATTGTAAGTAAACAAAGAATATAGAGGGCGTGCAGAAGTGTTAATTCTACTCCCATTTTGCTCACATCCTTTAGGCGTTCGGGTAGTTTAGTGTATGAAGAGAGTGGGAGTGTGTGAGTACGTAGAGAAAGAAAATATAACAATTTCATGTACTGCACTTACAAGGTGAAAGTGGATGATATAATACAAATAATCCTGAAAGTGGATAAAATATTATACGGTTTTATTACTAGATAGAGAGATGGAATATATGAAGGAGAAAATAGCTTTTTACGGTCTTATGGGATGCTTTGCTATAGGACTTATTTTAAAGTATTTTATTGAAAGTGATTGGATCGACACTATTTATGCAGTGGGTTTTATTTTTGCTGTATTATATTGTTGGGATGAATTTAGAGCATACACCCGAAAAAAGAAGATCGTTTTAGGAATTGAGTTTGTCATTTTAATAGCTACAGTGCTATTCATATTGTTGGAAGGCGGTAGACAAATGGATATGATGCCAATTTTTCAAGGGTGGCTATCTTTTGCTAGATTAGTATATTTACTTATAATCTTAGGTATTGTGGGAATGATTGTTACAAAAGTGAATAAAAAATTATTATTAGGTGATGACGTATCTAAAACATAAAAAAGTGCTACCTCGCTAAGAGATAGCACTTTTTATTATTTTACAGAATGAGTTTTTTGCATTTTTTTAATTAAACGAATTTGCCCGCGATGACTCAGCTCATCCTCGAATACATAGAACCATTTGAAGTAGTTATTTGCAGGTTTGTCGTGCCAAAACGTTGTGGTTTTATATAGCCATTCATCTGGTAGTGATTGAAACGTTGCAATCGTTTTATCGCGAACTTCTTGTAACATATCTATGTAGTAGTCTATAGGGTGATTTTTAATCGTTTGACGTCCACAAGATCACCCAATTCAACTCCTGGTAACCAGCGTTCTAATTCAGCTTCTGTTGGCTCGCGATCTTCAAAGGTATGAATTTGATAATAAAACTCGACTGCAGCCATATGGTACAAAAGCATACCAATCGAGTTTGCCTAATCATCGTGCAAATAATCGAGTTCTTCAATTGTTAAGTCTTGTACAGCTTGCATAGTTGTATAGCGAGTATAATTCATCATAGAAACAAGTTTTGAGAACTCTGTGTTTAATCCGTCAATCTTATCAATTACGAAATTCAATAGAAATTCCTCCCAATAAATAATTTCTTTATAGAAGGGTTTCTATATGTAGAAAGAAATTCTTTTTTAGGAGCGTATATGAATCAAGTTTGTGGTTATTAACCAATAACAATAAGGTCTCTATTTGCCTTTGTAATTACTTCATGCCCATCTTTTGTAATGACAATATCATCTTCAATCCTACAGCCACCCCAGTTTGGAATATAAATACCTGGTTCGACAGTAACAACCATTCCTTCTTGTAAAGTAGCTTTACTTTCTTGTGATAATCGAAGTGGTTCATGAAGTTCTAATCCAACGCCATGGCCGGTAGAATGGCCAAAGTATTCACCGTAGCCGTTATCTGTAATGTAATTTCTTGTCACATCATCAATCGTTTTTGCGGATTCACCAGGCCGGATTGCTTTGGTTCCTCGTTTTAATGCTTCTAATACAATACTATATATTTTTTCGAATTCTTTGGAGTAACTTCCAATCGCAATAGTACGTGTTAAATCAGAGCAATACCCATTGTAAAGTGCACCGAAATCTAATGTAACCATATCTCCGTTTTCAATCATCTTATTTGTGGCAACGCCGTGGGGAAGAGAAGAACGGACTCCAGAAGCTACGATAATGTTAAATGATGAGGAAGAGGCCCCTTGTTTTCGCATAAAAAACTCTAATTCATCCCGGACATCAAATTCAGATACACCGGGTTTTAGAAATCCTGTTATATGTTGAAATGCTTCATCGGCCATACGTGCTGCAACTTTAATTGTTTCGATTTCAGACTCTTCCTTAATGGAACGGATTGTTTCTACTAGTTCACTTACTTGTACAAGTTTGATGTTTGTATATTTTTTTAACGAACTATACTGTTTTAAGGTCATATTGTTTTCTTCGATGCCTAGTCTTTGGATGTTTAATCTAGTTGTCTGATTTGCAATCTCTTGTTCTATGTTTCCTTTATGCATAATGATTTCAGTTTCTTGTACCTGTGTTTTTGCTTGATCGACATAGCGGAAATCTGTAATGAATACAGCTTCAGTTGCAGATAGTAATACGACTCCAGCACTACCTGTAAATCCAGTTGCATACTGGCGATTTTCCTTTTTCGTAATGAGTAATCCGTCTATTCCATATTCGGTTAGTTGTTCTTGAATTTTTTTGATTCTAGTAGTCATTTTGATTCCTCCTTTTCATTGTCTATATAAAGCAATAATTATGCCAATATTCTCAATCTAGCTGTTCGTGGGCAATAAGACCCCCACTGTAAAATTCAACAAAAGTAAAGAAGATAGGTGGGGGTCGGGCACCCGATTGGTGAGGGCTAATAATCAGTGGGGATGAAGAAAACCTCCTACTGATTAAAGCTTCACTTTATGAGGGAAGATACTTAGTAATGAATACACTGTCAAAAAATGTAGACATATAAAATTATATGTGTCTACATTTTTTTGACATGAAAATCTAGGGTATAAACTTTTTAACACGATATATTTTTAATTGCTCAATAACTTTTTTGTGAAAAATAGTTTTTATTAAGTGATAGGTATAAAAAAAGGTAATAACGATTTAATTAATATCGTTATTACCTCTTTTTGTTTTAAGCTTTTAATTTCATCACCGTATCAGCATCTGGTGTTACATACAATGTTTGTTGATTATCATATGTCACAAACCCAAGTTTAGCACCGCTTGGTTTTTTTACATGGCGAATTTTTGTGAAATCTACAGGAACAGAACTAGAATCTTTTGCTTTACTGTAATAAGCAGCGAGTTTAGCAGCTTCTAATAAAGTCTCTTCAGTTGGTTCTAATGAGCGAATAACAACGTGAGAACCAGGAATATCTTTTGTATGTAACCAAATTTCATCACGACGTGCAAATTTGGTTGTTAAATAGTCATTTTGTTTATTATTTTTACCGACTAAAATTTCTGTTCCATCGGTAGAGATATATTTATCTAATATCGGTTTTGATGTTTTTTTCTTTGTATTCTTCGACTTACGGTTACGCATATAACCTTCTTCAGCTAATTCTTCGCGAATCTCCTCGATATCTTTTGAAGAAGCAGCCTCCATTTGTTGAAGTAGGCTATCAAAGTAAAGGATTTCTTCATTTGTTTTTTCAATTTGTTCTTTTACGATTGCGACAGAATTTTTCGCTTTTTGATACTTTTGGAAATAACGTTGTGCGTTTTCTGACGGTGTTTTCAGTGGATCTAATGTAATTTTTACTGTTCCGCCATTTTCATCGTAGTAGTTGACAACCTCAATTTCTTTGTCACCTTTTTTTAATGCATACATGTTAGCTGTAAGAAGTTCACCGAATAATTGATATTTATCAGCTTTCCCAGCATCTTGTAGTGTTTTTTGTAATTTAATTAATTTCTTTTCATTTTTTGCTTTTTCATTGTGCATAAATCGTTCTAAATCATGTGCTTGTTGTTTTACACGATCGCGTTCAGCCTTTCCAAAGAAGAATCGATCTAATAATTCACTTACAGATAAGAATGTTTTATTATCCCCTTTTAAATGTGTAAGAGGGAAGAGATAAAAGAACTCTTTTCCATTTGCCGTTATCATTGTTGGTTCATATTGATGCGCTTGCATTGGTTTTTGTAATGTGAAAAACGCTTCTGATAATGCATGTTCATTTACCATAACAGCTTTCTTTACAACTTCTTTTGCAAATAGCGGAGAAATCCCCATAAAGGCCCCAACAAGTTGTTTATCCATATTTCCTGCTAAAAAGTCTAGTGGCCTAATAAACTCATCTTGTGTTTCAATCTGCAAGGGATTAATTTTATGCTGTGCTGGTGGTGCAACATATTCAGCGCCAGCATATACAGTACGATGCCGATTTACCGCTAAAGAAACGTGCTTTAAGCTATCTAAAATGATATTTGTTTTCGCGTCTACTAAAATAATATTGCTGTGACGACCCATTATTTCAATCACTAATGTTTTTAACGATTCGTCCCCAATCTCGTTACGGCTTCGAACGGTAATTTGAATGATACGTTCTAAATCGATTTGTTCAATTTTCTCAATAAATCCACCTTCTAAATGTTTGCGAAGAAGCATGCAAAACATTGGTGGTAATGCTGGTGAATCATAACTTTGATTTGTAAGATGCATACGTGCGTATGTAGGGTGTGCGGAAATAAGTAATTTTTGATTTTTTCCGTTTGCTCGAATATGTAACAAAACCTCATATTTTGAGGGTTGATATATTTTTGAAATTCTTCCTGTTTGAAGAGAATTTGCAATTTCATGTGTAATCGCTTTTGTAAATAATCCATCGAATGCCATTATGAACACTCCTTTCTAACTAAATGTTAATTATAGCATTTTTTTGGACGGGGCTGAATAAGCTTTCATTAGAGCATGTCTGCAATCAGGAGGTCGATAGCGAGATGAATTGGTATGAAATGCGTGCACATGAAGTGGAAGAAAGAACGAATACGAATGTGAAGGTAGGACTGTCAGAGCAAGAAGCGGAAGGGCGCTTAAAGAAGCTAGGGCCAAATGAATTACAAGAAGCAAAGCGGCCTTCTGCACTTCTTGTATTTTTGGCGCAGTTTAAAGATTTTATGGTACTTGTTTTGTTTGGTGCGACAATCATTTCAGCTTTTTTAGGAGAGTATATTGATTCGATTGCAATTGTCGCAATTGTTATTATCAATGGTGTTCTTGGTTTTTTTCAAGAAAGAAAAGCAGAAAAATCATTGGAGGCTTTGAAAGAATTAGCTGCCCCGCAAGTAACGGTTTTACGAAATGGAAAATGGATGAAAATACCATCTAAAGCACTTGTCCTTGGGGATATCATTAAATTTTCTAGCGGCGACCGTATTGGTGCTGATATTCGTCTTGTTGAAGCATCGAGTTTATATATCGAGGAATCGGCTTTAACGGGAGAATCTGTACCTGTTCAAAAGAAAGTGGAAGCATTAAGCGGTCAAAATGTTGCGATTGGTGATCAAAAAAATATGGCATTTATGGGGACGATGATAACAAGGGGTTCCGGGGCCGGAGTAGTAGTAGCTACAGGGATGAACACGGCTATGGGGCAGATTGCAAATCTGTTACAAAATGCAGAGCAAATGGAAACACCGCTGCAAAGAAGATTAGAACAACTTGGGAAGATTCTAATCATTGTTGCCCTTATTTTAACAGCACTTGTTGTACTAGCTGGAGTGTATCAAGGGAATGAAGTGTATCATATGTTCTTAGCGGGTGTGTCACTTGCTGTTGCAGCAATTCCAGAAGGATTACCAGCGATTGTTACGGTCGCATTGTCACTTGGTGTACAGCGCATGATTAAAAAGAGAGCGATTGTTCGAAAATTACCAGCAGTAGAAACTTTAGGATGTGCTTCTGTTATTTGTTCGGACAAAACGGGTACGATGACACAAAATAAAATGATGGTAACACATATGTGGTCAGGTGGCGAAACATGGCATGTAACCGGGCAAGGCTACGAGCCTACTGGATCATTTATGAAAGGTGAGCAGAAGGTTAATCCGGAATCTACAAGGGCGTTATATCAATTATTAACATTTGGGTGTTTATGCAATAACGCGAGCATTGTAAAAAAGAAAAAAACATATGTCCTAGATGGAGATCCGACAGAAGGTGCGCTCGTTGCAGCGGCGATGAAAGCAGGAATATCCCGAGAAGCTTTAAAAGAGAAGTTTGAAATTATTCATGAACTCCCTTTTGATTCCACACGAAAAATGATGAGCGTAATCGTTCGTGATCGCGATGGTAAAAAATTTGTAGTCACAAAAGGGGCACCTGATGTTCTTTTGCAAATGAGCCAAACAATTTTATGGGGGGATAAACAGCAACCTTTAAGTGAGTTATATCGTAAAGAAGTGCAAGCGGCAATTCATAACCTTGGGAGTCAAGCGCTTCGAACGATTGCTGTTGCATTTAGGGCTTTAAAAGTAACAGATTCAATTGAACATGAAAGAGAAGTAGAAAAAGATTTCATGCTTGTCGGGATACAAGGAATGATAGACCCGCCAAGACCAGAAGTGAAACAGGCCGTAAAAGAGTGTAAAGAGGCTGGTATTAAAACGGTAATGATTACAGGAGACCATAAAGTAACAGCGATGGCAATTGCGGAGCAGTTAGGGGTTTTACCACCGAATGGCCGCGTTATAGAAGGTGTAGAATTAGCAAATATGTCTGTAGATGAACTAGAGGATATTGTAGAAGATACCTATGTATTTGCACGTGTATCTCCTGAACATAAATTAAAAATTGTAAAAGCTCTTCAAAATAAAGATCATATTGTGGCGATGACAGGTGATGGAGTGAATGACGCTCCTGCTATTAAAACAGCTGATATTGGGATAGCGATGGGAATTACAGGAACGGATGTAGCTAAAGAAGCTTCCTCTCTTGTTTTGCTAGATGATAACTTTGCTACGATTAAATCGGCAATTAAAGAGGGACGAAATATATATGAGAATATTCGGAAGTTCATTCGGTATTTATTAGCATCAAATGTTGGAGAGATTTTAGTTATGTTATTTGCGATGATGCTTGCTTTACCACTTCCGATGGTTCCAATTCAAATTTTATGGGTGAATTTAGTAACAGATGGTTTACCAGCAATGGCACTAGGGTTAGATGCAGCTGAGGGAGATGTGATGAGAAGAAATCCACGGCATCCGAAAGAAGGGGTGTTTGCAAGAGGGTTGGCTTGGAAAATTGTGAGTAGAGGCTTTTTAATTGGTATTGTAACCTTGCTGGCATTTATTATTGCATTTAATCAGCATCCAAATGAATTGAAATATGCGCAAACAGTAGCTTTTGCTACACTAGTTTTAGCACAGCTTATTCATGTATTTGACTGCCGCAGTGAACACTCTATATTCCATCGTAATCCTTTTGGGAATATATATTTGGTTGGAGCAGTTATTATTTCAGTGTTATTAATGCTTGTGGTTATTTATTATCCACCATTGCAACCGATTTTTAGCACAATGCCAATTCAAGCGAGAGATTGGTTATTAATCGTTGGTTTATCGTCCATTCCAACATTTTTATTAGTTGGCTCTTTATTGACAGGGAAAAAGGAGAAGAAGAAGCCGATATTGTATAAGAGAGGCATAAACTTGAAATAGTCAATGATATGAAAATGTGATATAATTTACAAAAGGTAGTAGAGTTGCATCTCTATTACCTTTTTCATTGAGTTATTTCATGGTGTGGATGTGATAAAGATGATTTCTAGTATGACAGGATTTGGAAGAGCGAAAGTGGAAAATGATGCTTTTCAAATTACAGTAGAAATGAAGTCAGTGAACCATCGTTTTTTAGAGATGAACATTCGACTTCCGAAACAAATGATGGTTTTTGAGGACAAAATTCGTAAGTTAATTGCAGAACAAGTTCGCCGCGGGCGTATTGAAGTGTCCATTATTATTACAGGGGAAGGGCTTGTTGAAAGAAAGTTAAGTGTGAATTGGCCGCTTCTCAAGCAGTATAAATCCATTATGGAAGACGTGAAAACGAAATTTCAATTACAAGATTCCATTACACTTCAACAATTAATGGCAATGCCAGAAGTAACGGCGATTGAAGAAATGGAAAATGTAAATGAACAATTTGAACAAAATTTATATGAAGCTGTTCGCCAAGCTGCTCGTACGTTAAAAACGATGAGAGATGGCGAAGGAGAACGATTACATAAAGATATGGCGTATCGTTTACAAGAGATACACGATTGTGTAAATGCGATTATTCCGCATGCACCAATTGTTACTCAAAAATATCGTGAACGATTGGAAAATCGCTTAAAAGAATTACATAATCATGAGTTAGATGAACAAAGGTTGCTGACAGAGGTAGCGATGTTTGCGGAGCGCTCGGATATTCATGAAGAATTGGTTCGCTTGCAAAGTCATTTAGCTCAATTTCATGAAGCCCTTGAGATCGAGGAGCCTGTTGGTAGAAAAATGGATTTCATTGTACAAGAGATGCATCGGGAAATTAACACAATCGGTTCTAAGGCAAACGACTTAACAATTTCAAAATATGTTGTAGAAATGAAAAATAACCTTGAAAAAATTCGTGAACAGGTACAAAATATTGAGTAGCTGTCAAAAAATATATAAAGTTATACGTGGTGGGGAAATCGGATAGACTTACTAGGAGGCGCAAACTATGGCCATGCGGTTTTTAAATATTGGATATGGGAATATTGTATCTGCTCATCGAATTATTGCAATTGTAAGTCCGGAGTCAGCTCCTATTAAACGAACGGTGCAGGAAGCGCGTGAACATAACGTGTTACTAGATGCTACGTATGGGAGAAAAACAAGGGCGGTTATTGTTATGGATGATGGGCATATTGTACTAAGCCCAATTCAGCCAGAGACGATTGCACATCGTTTAAATAATAAAGAAGATTTAAGTGAGGAAGGGTAGGTTTTACATATTTATGAGAAGTAGAAGAGGGTTGCTCATCGTTCTTTCAGGACCTTCTGGCGTTGGGAAAGGGACAGTTCGAAAAGAGTTGTTCAGCCATGAAGATACAAGATTTCAATACTCTATTTCAGTAACGACACGTAAACCGCGTGAAGGTGAAGTAGATGGTGTGGATTATTTCTTTAAAGAGAGAGAAGAGTTTGAAGAAATGATTCGTAACGAAAAGCTGCTTGAGTGGGCAGAGTTCGTTGGGAATTACTATGGAACACCAATCGATTATGTTGAAAAAACATTGCAAGAAGGAAAAGATGTATTCTTAGAAATTGAAGTACAAGGAGCAATTCAAGTAAAGAAAGCTTTCCCAGAAGGGGTATTTATTTTCTTAGCTCCTCCAAGCTTATCAGAGCTTAAGAATCGCATCGTTGGTCGCGGTACAGAGACTGAAGATGTTATTGAAAATCGTTTAACTGTAGCAAAAGAAGAAATCGAGATGATGGACGCTTATGACTATGTAGTAGAAAATGATAAAGTAGAACTTGCTTGTGAACGCATTAAAGCTATTGTGGTTGGTGAACATTGCCGCCGCGACAGAGTAGCGAAATATTATAAAGAAATGACGGAGGGTATATAATATGTTAAATCCATCAATTGATTCATTGCTAAAAAAAATCGACTCTAAATATACATTAGTAACAGTAGCGGCAAAACGCGCTCGTGAAATGCAAATGGCTAACAACTGTGTTGTTGAAAATCCTGTTTCTCATAAATGTGTAGGTAAAGCGTTGGAAGAAATCGATGCGGAAGCATTAAAGTATGTACCAAGCGAAGAGAAAGTATCTGAGTAAGGCATTCTCTTCGACAAATGAAAACATAGACTTTATACTTTTCTATGTAACGGTAACAACCTATTTACAAGTAGGTTGTTATTTTTTTACGATAGAGCTAAAAGAAATAGGTTTTTGTTTAATGAAATACTAGCACTGACGAGCTGGAATGAATACATTTCAGCAGAATAAGTTTGAAAAAGAAAGAGGACGAGTCATATGCTAAAAGGGAAAAAGATACTTCTATGTGTAACAGGAGGCATTGCTGTTTTTAAAGCGGCTGCGTTAACGAGTAAATTAACACAAGCAGGAGCACTTGTAAAAGTAATGATGAGTGAATCGGCGATGAAATTTGTTACACCTCTTACATTTCAAGCGCTTTCTCGCCATGATGTATACACGGATACGTTTGATGAAAAAGATTCTGCAGTTATCGCTCATATTGATTTAGCGGATTGGGCGGACGTTGTGCTTATTGCACCAGCAACAGCGAATTGTATCGGAAAATTAGCAAATGGTATTGCTGATGATATGATCACAACAACATTGTTAGCTACTATAGCGCCAGTCTGGATTGCACCTGCTATGAATGTGCATATGTATGAAAATAAAATTGTCCAAAAGAATATGATGACGTTAAAAGCGTTGGGATATACATTTATTGAGCCTGGAGAAGGCTTTTTAGCATGTGGATATGTTGCGAAAGGTCGATTAGAAGAACCAGAAACAATTATCGCTCGATTACAAGAAGCGTTTTCAGAACATAAACCATTAAAGGGAAAGAAAATTTTAGTAACTGCTGGCCCAACTCGTGAAAAAATTGATCCAGTACGTTTTATGACGAACTTTTCTTCAGGGAAAATGGGGTATGCGCTAGCGGAAGTTGCTGCTAACTTAGGAGCGGATGTAATACTTGTTTCAGGTCCAACTGCAATAGCACCACCTGTAAATGTAACAACTGTGCAAGTAGAATCTGCACAAGATATGTTAGAAGCTGTAATGCAACATTATGGATCTATGGATGTTGTTATTAAAACAGCTGCAGTAGCAGACTATCGCCCGAAAATTGTGCATAATCAGAAGATGAAAAAGAAAAGTGGCGATGCAGTCATTGAGTTAGAAAGAACAATCGATATTTTGAAAACACTCGGTGAGAAAAAAGAGCATCAACTCCTAATCGGTTTTGCTGCTGAAACGACAAATATAGAAGAATATGCAACGAAAAAATTGCGTGAAAAAAATGCAAATATGATTGTTGCAAATGATGTGAAAGCACAAGGTGCAGGATTCGGTACGGATACGAATATTGTAACAATGTATAGAAAAGATGGAGAAGTTATTCGATTACCTCTTTTAACAAAGAAAGAAGTTGCACGTGAAATTTTAATGCAAATTAAAGCGATGTTAGAAGAGGATCGTGTATGAAATTTGCAAGTGTAATCGTTGATGTACCGGCACGTCAAACAGATCGCCCGTTTGACTATGTTATCCCTAAGAAATGGGAAGATATTGTACAAACAGGTATGCGTGTAGTCGTTCCGTTTGGTCCACGGAAATTACAAGGCTTTATTATTGAAATAAAAGATTCAGTCGATGTGGAAAGCAAAAAGTTAAAAGCATTGCATGAAATACTAGATGTTACGCCAGTTTTAAATGAAGAATTATTACAACTTGGTTTTTGGCTGACGGATGAAACATTATGTTATATGATTTCAGCTTTTCAAGTTATGCTTCCAGCTGCGATAAAAGCGACTTATAAAAAACGGCTACAGCTCCATAAAACAGCTGCAGTGGCGCCGGAAATTCGTGATTTGTTTCAAGGGAAAGAAGCGATAGATTGGGAAGAAATTGCTACGCACTCACATATGTATCGCATGGTTCAAAAAGAGATAACAAACGGCACTATTGAAGTCATCTATAAAGTAAAAGATAAGGTGCAAAAGAAGAAACAAAGGGTGATTCAGCCAGAATTGCCACAGGAACAATTAGAGGCAGCTGCCTTTGAGCTGAAAAGTAAAAAGCAACAAGATGTACTGTATTACTTTGTAGAAAATTATCACAGTGTGCCATTAAAAACATTAACAGAAGAACTACAAATAACAGATGCACCGGTAAAGTCGCTTGTGAAAAAAGGGTTGCTTTTAGAACAGTACATTGAAGTATATCGTAACCCATATGACGATGAGGCTTTTGAACAGACAAAGCCATTTCCGCTCACAGATGAACAAAATCAAGTGATTACGCCCATCTTGTCATCCATTACAAATGAAACATATAATCCATTTTTACTATATGGTGTTACAGGAAGCGGTAAAACAGAAGTGTATTTGCAATCCATTGCTGCGGTGTTGAAAAAGGGAAAAGAGGCGATTGTACTTGTTCCAGAAATTGCGTTAACACCGCAAATGGTAGATCGATTTAAAGGACGTTTTGGTTCGCAAGTTGCGGTTCTTCATAGTGCGCTTTCTGTTGGGGAAAAATATGATGAATGGCGGAAAATTTTACGAAAAGAAGTAAAAGTTGTTGTTGGAGCACGCTCCGCTATTTTTGCTCCATTTGAAAACTTAGGAATTATTATTATTGATGAAGAACATGAGTCAAGTTATAAACAAGAAGATAATCCGAAATATCATGCCAGGGATGTTGCGATTTGGCGAGGGCAATATCATAATTGTCCAATCGTGCTCGGCAGTGCAACGCCGACTCTCGAATCATTTGCTAGAGCGAAAAAAGGTGTTTATGAGCTACTAACCATGCAAAAGCGTATGAATGAACAAGCGTTGCCGACAGTAGAAATTGTTGATATGCGTGAGGAACTGCGTGATGGAAATCGTTCTATGTTTTCAAAATTACTTCATGAGAAAATAGCGGATCGGTTAGAAAAGAAAGAACAAATGGTTCTTTTTTTAAATCGAAGAGGCCATTCAACGTTTGTCATGTGTCGTGATTGTGGTTATGTCGTGCAATGTCCACACTGTGATATATCACTCACCTATCATAAAATGAATCATCGTTTAAAATGTCACTATTGCAGTTATGAGGAAAGTATGCCAACTGCTTGTCCTGCTTGTAATAGTTCGTATATTCGTTTCTTTGGGACAGGAACACAAAAGGTAGAAGAAGAAATTACAAAGTTATTTCCAGAGGCGCGGGTTATCCGTATGGATGTTGATACAACGAGTCGCAAAGGAATGCACGAAAAGTTATTAAAAGCCTTCGGTGAAGAGAAAGCTGATATCTTACTTGGAACACAGATGATCGCTAAAGGGCTTGATTTTCCAAAGGTTACACTTGTTGGTGTCTTAACAGCTGATACGATGCTACATTTACCAGATTTTCGAGCAAGCGAGAAAACGTATCAGTTATTGACACAGGTGAGTGGACGTGCAGGTCGACATGAATTACCAGGAGAAGTAGTAATTCAAACGTATACGCCAGAACACTATAGCGTAGAACTAGCAAAGAATCAGCAGTACGATGTATTTTTTGAACAAGAAATGCAAATGAGAAAAACGAGGCAATACCCGCCATACTACTATGTCGCACTTGTAACCGTTTCGCATCCAGAGTTATTAAAAGCAGTGCAAGTAACGGAAAAAATTGTCGGTTATTTACGAACGCATTGCTCGCGGCAAACAATGGTGCTAGGACCGGTTGCTTCAGCAATTCCAAGGATAAAAGATAGATATCGATACCAATGCATGATAAAATACAAGCGGGAACCAAACTTAAAGTACGTGCTCAAAATGGTAAATGAACATTATCAAGCAGAAATGCAAAAAGATTTGCAGATCTCAATCGACTTTAATCCAACAATGTTAATGTAGCGGAGGAAAATATGGCAGTTTTAGAAATTGTAAAGCATCCAGATGAAGTGTTAGAAACCCCATGTGAACGGGTAATGAACTTTGATAAAAAGTTAGTGAATTTGTTAAAAGATATGCATGAAACAATGTTAGTTGCAGATGGTGTTGGTTTAGCGGCACCACAAGTCGGCGTAAGTTTGCAAGTGGCAGTTGTTGATATTGGTGATGATACGGGAAAAATCGAACTGATTAATCCAGTTATTTTAGAAAAACGTGGTGAACAAGTAGGTCCCGAAGGCTGCTTAAGCTTTCCGGGACTTTATGGTGAAGTGGAGCGTGCAGAGTATATTAAAGTACGTGCACAAAATCGTCGTGGTAAAATCTTTTTATTAGAGGCAGATGATTTTTTAGCACGCGCAATCCAACATGAAATCGACCATTTACATGGTGTGTTATTTACATCAAAAGTGACGAGATATTATGAGGAAAATGAATTAGAAGAGATGTAAAAGGAGCGGTTTTTGAATGATAAAAGTAGTATTTATGGGAACACCGGACTTTTCTGTACCGGTGCTTCGTCGTCTTATTGAAGATGGATATGATGTAATTGGTGTTGTAACGCAGCCGGATCGTCCAGTGGGAAGAAAAAAGGTTATGACACCAACACCTGTTAAGGTGGAAGCGGAAAAACATGGTATTCCGGTGTTACAGCCGTTAAAAATTCGTGAAAAAGACGAATATGAAAAAGTATTGGCATTAGAGCCGGATTTAATTGTGACAGCTGCGTTCGGACAAATTGTACCAAACGAAATTTTAGAAGCACCAAAGTATGGATGTATTAATGTTCATGCTTCATTACTTCCAGAACTTCGCGGCGGTGCACCAATTCATTACTCCATCATGCAGGGAAAAGAAAAAACAGGTATCACAATTATGTATATGGTGGAAAAATTAGATGCTGGTGATATTTTAACGCAAGTAGAAGTGGAAATCGAAGAACGTGAAACAACTGGTTCATTATTTGATAAATTAAGTGAGGCTGGAGCGCACTTATTATCAAAAACAGTTCCGCTTTTAATACAAGGAAAATTAGAACCGATTAAACAAAATGAGGATGAAGTAACATTCGCTTACAATATTAAACGTGAGCAAGAAAAGATTGATTGGATGAAAACAGGAGAAGAGGTTTACAATCACATTCGTGGTTTAAATCCGTGGCCAGTTGCTTATACAACTTTAGCAGGGCAAGTTGTAAAAGTATGGTGGGGCGAAAAAGTTCCTGTAACAGTACAGGCTGAAGCTGGTTCTATTGTAGCAATTGAAGAAGATGGTTTCGTTGTGGCAACAGGAAATGAAACAGGTGTTAAAATTACTGAATTACAACCATCTGGTAAAAAGCGCATGAGTTGTTCACAATTTTTACGTGGAACAAAACCTGAAATTGGTACGAAGTTAGGAGAAGACGCATGAGACAAAATGTTCGTGAGTTAGCTCTTGATGGTCTAATTCAAGTAGAGAAAAGTGGCGCTTATAGCAACTTACTTTTAAATAATTTGATTGAAAAAAGTGCGATTGATAGAAAAGATATTGGTTTGTTAACTGAGATTGTCTATGGAACGATTCAACGTCGTGATACACTTGACTATTATTTACAACCATTTTTAAGAAAAAAAGTTGAAGCGTGGGTAAAAATATTACTTCGCTTATCTTTATATCAAATGCTATATTTAGATCGCGTCCCAGAAAGAGCGGCGATTCATGAGGCTGTTGAGATTGCAAAACGTCGTGGTCATAAAGGAATTGCAGGGATGGTAAACGGGGTACTCCGTTCGATTCAACGTGAAGGTGTGCCATCTTTAGAGGAGATACAAAATCCTGTAGAGCGAGTTTCTGTTGCAACGAGTCATCCAGAGTGGCTTGTACAAGAGTGGGTATCAGCATACGATTTAGAAACAGCGCAAAAAATGTGCGAAGTAAATATGGTTCCGCCGGTACCGACAGCACGTGTGAATGTTGATAAAATAACGGTAGAAGAAGCGATTGCTTTGCTAGAACGTGAGGGTGTACAAGCAAAACGTGGTGATTTATCAGAAGATGCTATCCAAATTGAAAAAGGAAACGTAGCGCATACAGAAGCGTTTAAAAACGGTTTCCTTTCTATTCAAGATGAAAGCTCTATGCTTGTTGCGCGTGCTTTGAAACCCGAAGAAGGAGATATGGTTCTTGATAGCTGCGCGGCGCCTGGTGGGAAAACAACACACATTGCAGAGCGTTTAAAGGGGACTGGTCAGGTAACGTCGCTGGATTTACATCCGCATAAAGTTCGTCTAATTCAGCAACAGGCGAAGCGTCTAGAATTAGAGAACATTGAAACAAAGGCGCTAGATGCCAGAAAAGTTCAAGAACATTTTGCGAACGAAAGCTTTGACAAAATATTAGTAGACGCACCATGTTCTGGATTTGGTGTTATCAGACGTAAGCCTGATATTAAATTAGGTAAAGAAAAAGGCGATAGTGAAAGACTGTCGACAATTCAGCTATCGATACTAGAAAAGGTAGCTCCACTGTTAAAAGCAGGTGGTCGCCTTGTTTATAGTACGTGTACAATTGAAAAAATAGAAAATGAACAAGTGATAGAGCAATTTTTACAAGAGCATCCTGAATTTGAATGGGATACTACTATGAAAGAGCGCATGCCAGAAAAATTACGTCCTTATATAAATGAAGGGCAAGTACAAATTTTACCGCATTATTTTGCAACAGATGGCTTTTATATTGCTTGTTTAAGAAAGAAGGTGTAGCATCATGGAAACGACTGTAAAAAAACAAAAGAAAGATTTAGAAACAAAAAAAACATCTATTTACTCTTTACAACTTCATGAAATGCAAAATTGGTTAAAGGAACAAGGTGAACCGAAATTCCGCGCAGGTCAAATTTTTGATTGGCTATATAAAAAGCGTGTAAAAAATTATGAGGATATGACAAATCTTTCAAAAGGATTGCGTGATAAATTGTCGAATTCCTTTGATATTACTACTTTAAATACATTAGTAAAGCAAACATCTTCTGATGGGACAATTAAGTTTTTATTCCAATTATATGATGGGTATTCTATCGAAACAGTATTAATGCGACATGAATATGGAAATTCCATTTGTGTAACAACACAGGTAGGTTGCCGAATTGGTTGTACATTCTGTGCATCAACACTAGGTGGTTTAAAGCGAAACCTGGAGGCTGGAGAAATCGTAGCGCAAGTAGTAGAGGTTCAACGTGCGCTTGATGAGACAGATGAGCGCGTGAGTTCTCTTGTTGTAATGGGAATTGGAGAGCCGTTTGATAACTACGATAACTTAATGTCGTTTTTACGCATTATTAACCATGAAAAAGGAATTCATATTGGTGCACGTCATATGACGGTTTCAACAAGTGGAATCATCCCGAAAATTTATAAGTTTGCTGAAGAGGATATGCAAATTAACTTTGCGATTTCATTGCACGCTCCAAATACAGAATTACGCTCAAAATTAATGCCGATTAACCGTGCTTATAAGCTGCCTGACTTAATGGAAGCTATTAAATACTATGTAAATAGAACCGGGCGTCGCATTACGTTTGAATATGGCTTATTTGGAGGAGAAAACGACCAAGTTGAGCATGCCGAAGAATTGGCTCAACTTTTAAAAGGTGTAAAATGTCATGTGAACTTAATTCCGGTAAACTATGTACCAGAACGCGATTACGTAAGAACACCACGTGAACAAATTTTCTTATTTGAAAAAACGTTGAAAGACCGTGGAGTGAATGTAACGATTCGCCGTGAACAAGGTCATGATATTGATGCTGCCTGCGGTCAGTTGCGTGCAAAGGAGCGCAAAGAAGAGACGAGGTGACAAGATGAAAGCCGTGTTTCTATCGGATAAAGGGAAAGTTCGTCAACATAATGAAGATAGTGCAGGAGTTTTTCATAATTTAGATGGAGATATTTTAGCTGTTGTAGCTGATGGAATGGGAGGTCATCGAGCAGGCGATGTTGCTAGCTCGATGGCCATTCAACTATTCCATGATTATTGGAAACAAACGTATAATATGGATACACCAAAAAAGGCCGAAGAATGGCTACATACAAACGTTGAGATGATTAACGAGAGGGTATACGAATACTCGAAGAAACATACAGAGTGTAGTGGTATGGGAACTACTGTTATTGTTGCGATTTGTACAGCGGGATTTGTAACAATTGGACACATAGGAGATAGTCGATGTTACATGTTATCAGATGATGAGATTTCACTTATAACTGAAGACCATTCACTTGTAAATGAACTTGTTAGATATGGTGAGATTTCAAAAGAGGATGCAGAGTATCATCCAAAAAAGAATTTGCTTTTACGAGCGCTTGGAACAGAAGAAAAAGTTGGATTAGATGTTAAAACATTAGTGTTAGAAGAAAATGATCAACTGCTTCTTTGCTCTGACGGATTATCAAATAAAGTTGCTATGGATGATATGCGAAAGATTTTGCAATTAAACGAACAACTCGAGACAAAGGGAGAACATCTTGTTCAACTTGCGAATGATCGTGGGGGAGAAGATAATATTACCCTTGTCATTGTTGATTATGCGGATTCGGCAAACGAAAGTAGGTGAATTACAACGTGCTGATTGGAAAACGCCTAAACGACCGTTATAAGCTACTGAAAATGATCGGTGGCGGAGGGATGGCCAATGTATATTTGGCTCATGATGATATACTAGGCCGAGATGTAGCGGTAAAAATATTAAGACTCGATTATGCAAATAATGATGAGTTTATTAAACGTTTCCATCGAGAAGCGCAATCTGTTACAACGTTGTCGCATCCAAATATTGTGAATATGTATGATGTTGGGGAAGAAGATGGAATTTATTATCTTGTTATGGAATATGTACCTGGACAAACATTAAAGCAATACATAACGCAGCGTGGAATGTTACCGATAGGAGAAGCTCTTGATATTATGGAGCAGTTAACATCTGCAATGGCACATGCGCATCATTTTGAAATTGTCCATAGAGATATAAAGCCACATAACATCTTAATTCGGAATGATGGAGTCGTGAAGGTGACAGACTTTGGGATTGCGACTGCTACAAGTGCAACGGCGATAACGCATACGAACTCAGTGCTTGGTTCGGTCCATTACTTGTCACCAGAGCAAGCACGTGGAGGGATAGCGAATAAACAATCGGATATTTATTCGCTTGGTATTGTTATGTTTGAATTACTAACAGGGCGACAACCTTTCTCAGGAGAGTCTGCAGTTGCGATCGCTTTAAAACATTTACAGAATGAAACACCATCTCCAAAACGCTGGAATCCAGATATTCCGCAAAGTGTAGAAAATATTATTTTAAAAGCAACTGCAAAAGATCCATTTCATCGCTATCAGTCTGCTAATGCGATGAAGAGAGATATTGAAACGGCGCTATATCCAGAACGTATTAACGAACAACCATTTTATATACCTGAAGATATGGAAGCGACGAAGGCAATTCCAATTATTCAACAAGAACAATTATTTGGAAATGTAAGCGATGAAACAATTGTATTGAATGGAAGTAAAGCGGATGAACAGATAAAAGATGAAGAAGTGAAACCGAACGAGAAAAAAAAGCGAAGTAACAAATGGCTGAAAGTGTTACTTACAACATTTTTACTTTTAGCAATCGGCACAACGTTAGCGCTGACTGTGATTCCAGGATTCTTTATTCCTAAAGACGTAAAAACTCCTGATGTGTCTGGTATGAAGTATGAGACTGCTGTTAACACTCTTGTTGAGAAAGGATTTGAAGTTGCTGAACCGAACATTGTTTATACAGATGATGTTGAAGCTGGGAAAGTAATTAAAACAAGTCCGGCAGCAGGAAGGGTTGTAAAAGAAAGGTCGAAAATTACTATCTATCAATCCGGTGGAAAAAAGAAGGATAAGATGAGTAATTTAATCGGAAAAGATTTTGATAGTTTGAAGGACGAATTGGAAGGGAAGTATAAAATTGTTGTTCGATACGATATTGAAAGCGAAAAACCAAAAGGTGAAATCGTAGAACAAAGTCCAGCAGCAGACCAAATGGTTGTGGAAGCGGAGCAAGATGTGAAAGTTTGGGTGAGTAAAGGTCCTTACCAAATTCGACCTGTTGATTTTTCTGGATGGACGGAAAATAGTGTGAATAGCTATTTAAATGAAAAGAAGCTGGTCCCAAATATAAAAAGAGAATATTCGGATACTGTTGATAAGGGACAAGTAATTTCACAATCACCAAAACCAGGAACGCCGTTAAAAGAAGGGGATAAAGTAACGATTACTGTCTCTGATGGTCCGAAGCCTAAAGTAACGAAAACAGTAAAGGTTGATAACATTTCGATTCCGTATGAGCCTCCTGCGACAGGTGAGAAAAAGCCACAAACAATTGAAATTTATAAAGAAGATATGCAGCAGAAAATGGATAAGCCGATTGAAACGCGAACAATAACAGAATCTGCTACTATTTCTTTGGAATTTGTGATTCAAGAAGGAACAAAAGGTCATTACAAAATTGTTCGAGATGGGACGACAATTATTGATAAAGAAGTGCCATATCCAGCCTAGTAAAGGTGTGTCTCCATTTGGTGGATTCCACCTTCTTTGTATGGAGAGTGGAATTTGTTGCTCTTGCCTGTTATGCTGTTAACGTAGAAGGGTAAGAAATTACGTTTTGAAATAGAAGGACAGCCATAAAAGTGAAGTGGAAATAAAGGAGAATCTGAACTGATAAATAGTCAGTTTTATCCTAGTATTCGCTGGCAGTACCCCGTCTCAATATTTTAAGGAAGGGATAACTGTATGGAGAGGCTGATAACAATTTCACTTTATATAGAATAAAGGAGAATTATATGGCAGAAGGAAAAATTGTAAAAGCTTTAAGTGGTTTTTATTATGTACAGCATGAAGGTGGCATTACACAATGCCGTGGTCGTGGTGTATTCAGAAAAAATAAAATTACACCACTTGTAGGAGATCAAGTAGTTTTTCAAGCGGAGAATCCGAATGAAGGCTATGTTTTAGAGATTTTTGAGCGGAAAAATGAACTTGTTAGGCCGCCAATTGCCAATGTTGATCAAGCAATCCTTGTTTTCTCAGCAGTTGAACCAGATTTTAACCCAGGGTTATTAGATCGATTTTTAGTATTAATTGAATATCATAACATTAAACCAATTATTTGTATCAGTAAAATGGATTTAGTAGATGAAAAAATGCGAGAAACTGTTGAATCTTATGCAAATGATTATCGTGAAATGGGATATGATGTGTTATTTACTTCTATAAATACATCGGAAAGTATTGATATTTTAAAACCATTCTTAGAAGGTTGTGTCTCAGTTGTTGCGGGGCAATCTGGTGTAGGGAAATCTTCCATGTTAAATGTATTACGCCCAGATTTAGCCCTAAAAACAGATGATATTTCATCGCATTTAGGGCGAGGGAAGCATACGACAAGGCATGTAGAATTAATTGCAGTAGGAAGCGGTCTGGTTGCAGATACACCGGGTTTTAGCTCTCTTGATTTTATTGATATCGAAGTAGAAGATCTTACGTATTGTTTTCCAGAGTTGAAAGAAGAGAGTCAATACTGTAAATTTAGAGGGTGTACACACCTTTCAGAACCGAAATGTGCAGTAAAAGCTGCGGTTGAAGAAGGGAAAATTACACAATATCGTTATGAACATTACAAACAATTTGTAGAAGAAATTAGAGAGAGAAAGCCGAGGTATTAATTATGATTAAAATTGCACCATCGATTTTATCAGCAGATTTTTCCAAACTAGGGGAAGAAATTAAAGATGTAGAAAAGGGCGGAGCGGATTATATCCATGTTGACGTAATGGATGGGCATTTTGTCCCGAACATTACAATTGGTCCATTAATTGTAGAAGCGATTCGTCCAATTACATCTTTACCATTAGATGTACACTTAATGATTGAAAACCCGGATAACTATATCCCTACTTTTGCAAAAGCTGGAGCGGATATTATTACTGTTCATGTAGAGGTGTGCCCGCATTTACATCGTACGATTCAATTAATTAAATCACATGGTATTAAAGCTGGAGTTGTATTAAATCCACATACACCAGTTTCAATGATTGAACACGTATTGGGAGATATTGATATGGTATTACTTATGACAGTAAATCCAGGATTTGGTGGACAGAAGTTTATTCACTCTGTATTACCGAAAATTAAACAAGTTGCAGAAATGGTCAAAGAGCGTAATTTACAAGTAGAAATCGAAGTTGATGGTGGTGTGAATGCTGAGACTGCGAGACTTTGTGTAGAAGCTGGAGCAAATGTTCTTGTAGCAGGATCAGCAGTGTACAATCAAAAAGACCGCGGTGAAGCAATTCGAGTAATTCGTGGATAAGGAATATAGATAAGAAAACTTTTAAGACCTGTTAGAACGGGCTAATGTGAAAAAAGCAATCTACCGACTGGCAGATTGCTTTTTTCTATAGAAGGGAAAGAAAAGATGATTATTCATATTTTAGCTGGAGGACCGGCGGAGTACTGTGCTGATTTCTCTCGGTATGAAAATGAGGAAGTAGTATGGGCTGCGGTTGATCGTGGTGTATATCGTTTGTTGCAAAGAGGAATCATACCTACTGTTGCATTTGGTGATTATGACTCAGTTACAGATGAAGAATTAGCGTGGATGCAAAAACAGACAGATGAGTTACATATTGTTCCGCGTGAAAAAGATCAAACGGATTTAGAAATTGCAATTCATTGGGCACTGGAGCAAAAGCCGGATTTGATTCGCATTTTTGGTGCTACAGGCGGAAGGCTTGATCATGGGTTAGCGAACATACAAATGCTTTTAAAAGGGCTGGAAGCACATACTGAAATGTATATCGTTGACAATAAAAATGAAATCTCTGTAAAAAAAGTAGGCACATATATAATTGAAGAAAATGAACAATTTCCATACGTATCCTTTGTGCCTGTTACGGAAATTGTAAAAGGTATTACACTTCGTGGCTTTAAATATCCTCTTACTGATAAAACGATAGAATGGGGATCGACGCTTTGTATTAGTAATGAACTCATTGCGGAAAAAGGTACTTTTTCATTTGCTTCTGGCATATTAATGGTGATAAGAAGCACTGATTGAAGAAACACTTTTGCTACTTGCATCATATAGTAAACAAGTGGAGTAATGGGGATTAGGAGGGAAACCATGAGATTTTATACAATTAAGTTACCTAAATTTCTTGGTGGAATTGTTCGCGCGGTGTTAAATACCTTTAAAAAGGACTAAAAAAGCACCATTAATGGTGCTTTTTTCATGAGGATAATAAAAAAAGAGCCTATTGGCTCTTTTTTTTATTATTAAACACGTTCGATTTTGCCAGATTTTAATGCTCTAGCAGAAACGTAAACACGTTGAACTTTACCGTCGATGCGTACGCGAACTTTTTGAAGGTTAGCGCCCCATTTACGTTTTGTAGCGTTCATTGCGTGAGAACGAGAGTTACCAGAACGAGCTTTTCTTCCAGTAATAGCACAAACACGAGCCATCTATATTTCCCTCCCTTAACTACCTTACCATACGTAATTTTTTCAATGTTAGTCTTTTATGCGATGCTAAAAACACTACTATAATTTAACACAACTAAAAAGAGAATGCAACAGTGTATAAAAAAGAAATCAAGAAAAATTACTTGACACTAAATTTCAGTAAAGAAAAGTAGAAATCAAGAAAAATCACTTGACATATTATAGTGGTACATGTTGTATAATAACAATGGACTATTTTGCTCGTCGTAGAAAAGTGTAATAATAAGTATAAAATATGAGAGCGAAAAGAAAGAACGATGGAATTTTCTTTAAAAAGATTATATGATAGTAATTAAAGTAGTCTAGCTCACTTTCACCATTTATGAAGGGGGAAAAGAGATGTCAATTGAAATTAAAACGAAGTACGGTCAAATTGATATTAGTACAGATGTAATTGCAACGATTGCTGGAGGTGCCGCGGTAGATTGCTACGGTATCGTTGGTATGGCTTCAAAAAACCAATTAAAAGATGGATTAACAGAAATTTTACGAAAAGAAAACTTCACTAGAGGCGTTATTGTTCGTAAAGACGAAGATGAAGTACATATTGATATGTATATTATTGTGAGCTATGGTACAAAAATTTCAGAGGTAGCACACAACGTCCAAACGAAAGTGAAATATACATTAGACCAAACGGTAGGACTAGCAGTAGATTCTGTAAACATCTACGTACAAGGAGTTAAAGTAATAAACTTGTAATGTGCATTAAGGAGGAAAATCTGTGTCAATTCAAAAAATTGATGGGAAACGTTTATCACAAATGATTATTCAAGGAGCGAATAACTTAACAAACAATGTTCAGCTTGTTGATGCATTAAACGTTTTTCCAGTTCCAGATGGCGATACCGGTACAAATATGAATTTATCAATGACTTCAGGCGCGCGTGAAGTAAAAGCAAACCCTTCGCAGCATGCTGGTAAAGTCGGCGTAAGTTTAGCAAAAGGATTATTAATGGGAGCTCGTGGTAACTCAGGTGTTATTTTATCTCAGTTGTTCCGTGGTTTCTCTAAATCCATTGAACAAAAAGAAGAATTAACAACAGTTGATTTTGCGGCAGCTTTAGAAGCTGGTGTAGAAACGGCGTATAAAGCGGTTATGAAGCCGATTGAAGGAACGATTTTAACAGTTGCAAGAGAAACGGGGAAATATGCAGTCACAGTTGCGAAAAAACAGCGCGACTTTGTTTTGTTTATGGAAGACGTTGTCAAAGAAGCAAATGCATCGTTAAATCGTACGCCAGATTTATTACCTGTATTAAAACAAGTTGGCGTTGTAGATAGCGGTGGTAAAGGTCTTGTTGTTGTATACGAAGGCTTTTTAGCTGATTTAAAAGGAGAAACAATTTCTTCTGATGTACCAGCACAACCATCTATGAATGAAATGGTGCGTGCGGAGCATCACCGTAGTGTACAAAGCCAATTGAGTACAGAAGATATTAAATACGGATATTGTACGGAATTTATGGTGAAATTAGAGTCTGAAAAAATGAAAGAACATAATTTCTCTGAGCAGAAATTCCGTGAAGATATTAGTGTATATGGAGATTCATTGCTTGTTGTCTCGGATGATGAAGTTGTAAAAGTTCATATTCATGCAGAACATCCTGGTGATGCGATGAACTACGGTCAACGTTATGGTAGTTTGATTAAAATTAAAGTAGAAAATATGCGCGAACAGCATACTGCTTTATTAGATGAGCCAACACCGATGCCGGAAAAAGTAATTCCAGTAAAAGAAAAGCAACCATACGGTATTGTAACTGTAGCAATGGGATCAGGTATTAAAAACCTATTCGAGAGCATTGGGGCAACACAAGTTATCGAAGGTGGTCAAACGATGAACCCAAGTACAGAGGATATCGTAAAGGCAATCGAAGAAGCGAATGCTGAAAAAATCATTATATTACCGAATAACGGGAATATTGTGATGGCAGCAGAGCAAGCGGCATCTGTTGTTGATCAAGAAGTGATTGTTGTTCGTTCAAAAACTGTTCCTCAAGGAATGGCTGCAATGTTAGCATTTAATCCAGTTGGAACGTTAGAAGAAAACGAAAAGAACATGCAAGAAGCACTAGCACATGTGAAAACAGGTCAAATTACGTATGCAGTTCGTGATACGGAAATTGACGGTGTAGCGATTCAAAAAAATGATTTCATGTGTATTGCAGATGGGAAAATTGTATCTACAAATGCTAAAAAAGTAGATGCAGCGAAGCAATTGCTAGAAAGTATGATTGATGAAGATTCTGAGATTGTAACGATCTTGCAAGGTGAAGATGCAACAGATGAAGAAGTTGCAGAGTTAGTTGCATTTGTAGAAGAGAAGTTTGAAGATGTAGAGGTAGAAGTTCACCAAGGAAATCAACCTGTATATTCTTTCATATTCTCTGTAGAATAAAGGGAATTTCTTTTTTGCATAGAGATGAATGGTTTTACTTGCTAATGAGCAAGAACTAGCGATAATCTATCGTCAGTGGTTCTTTTTCAAAAGGCTAGCATAATGACGATAAAAAAGAGCCTTGCTGCTATAGTAAGGCTCTTTTTTATCGCATATCTTTCTTTGGAATATACATAATTTGATAAAAGATTTCGCAAAGTTTAATCAAGTAGGTATTTAGGTTAATGAAAGGGTCATTATATATGGCTGATAATGTATAAGGGTAGTTTCCTTGAGAATGCCTATGATAGAATAGAAAAGGCAGAAGAGAACGATTACAAGTTAGGATAGTAAATGTATAAGTTATATGGAATTGTATATCCATATATGCATGAAGTATATACGCGAGTAAAAATAAGAAAATGATGTGACGGAGCGTGAAAATCTTGAGTGAAGTTGTGCAAGTTCCTGTTACGGATGTAAAAGGAATCGGGGAAGAGACATCTGAATTATTACATGAGATGGGGATTTATACAGTTTCCCATCTATTAGAGCATTTTCCGTACCGTTATGAAGACTACGCGATGAAAGATTTGGCAGAAGTGAAACATGAAGAGCGTGTAACAGTGGAAGGAAAGGTGCATAGTGCTCCTTTATTACAATATTACGGGAAAAAGAAATCGCGTCTTACTGTTCGCGTACTTGTTGGCCGTTATTTAATTACGGCTGTATGTTTTAATAGACCGTATTATAAGCAAAAGTTAAAGCTTGATGAAACGGTGACGATTACTGGTAAATGGGATCAGCATCGTCAAACGATTTCTATATCCGAGCTTCACTTTGGTCCAGTCGTACGTCAGCAAGAAGTGGAACCTGTGTATTCAGTAAAAGGAAAATTAACAGTAAAACAAATGCGACGTTTTATTGCACAAGCTTTAAAAGAGTATGGTTCCTCTATAGAAGAAATGTTGCCAGATGGTTTGTTAGGGCGTTATAAATTATTACCGCGTTATGAAGCGCTTCGAGCGCTCCATTTTCCAGTTGGTCAAGAAGATTTAAAACAAGCACGTCGTCGATTTGTATATGAAGAATTTTTCTTATTCCAGCTCAAAATGCAAGCGTTGCGTAAAATGGAAAGAGAGAGTTCGAAGGGGACGAAAAAAGATATTTCAATGAAAGAATTAGAAGAGTTCACTGATGCACTTCCGTTCCCGCTTACTGGCGCACAGCGTCGCGTTGTTTCTGAGATTATAAAAGATATGCAGTCTCCGTACCGGATGAATCGGTTATTACAAGGGGATGTTGGATCAGGAAAAACAGTTGTAGCTGCAATTGCTCTTTATGCAGCGAAACTTGCACATTATCAAGGTGCGTTAATGGTCCCTACAGAAATTTTAGCTGAGCAACATTATCAATCGCTAGCAGAGACGTTCTCGCATTTTAATATGAATGTGGAATTGTTAACGAGTTCAGTTAAGGGGGCACGTCGTCGTGAAGTTTTAGCGAAACTTGAACAAGGAGAAATAGATATTCTTGTTGGGACACATGCTTTAATTCAGGATGAAGTCATTTTCCATAGACTTGGACTTGTTATTACTGACGAACAACACCGTTTTGGTGTAGCGCAGCGCCGCGTTTTACGAGAGAAAGGTGAAAGTCCAGATGTGTTGTTTATGACAGCAACACCGATTCCTCGTACATTGGCGATTACTGCTTTTGGAGAGATGGATGTTTCTATTATTGATGAAATGCCTGCTGGGCGTAAAGTGATTGAAACGTATTGGGCAAAACATGATATGTTAGAACGTGTCCTTGGTTTCGTGGAAAAGGAAGTGAATAAGGGGAGACAAGCTTATGTAATTTGTCCGCTTATTGAAGAATCTGAGAAGCTTGATGTGCAAAATGCAATTGATTTGCATAGTATGCTGATGCATCACTATCAAGGAAAGTTTCAGGTTGGATTAATGCACGGACGTTTATCTTCTCAAGAAAAAGAAGATGTAATGGAGAAATTTAGTGAAAATAAAGTGCAAATTCTTGTTTCAACAACTGTAGTTGAGGTTGGTGTCAACGTGCCGAATGCAACGGTTATGGTAATTTATGATGCGGAGCGCTTTGGTTTATCGCAATTGCATCAGCTTCGAGGTCGTGTTGGCCGTGGGAGTGAGCAGTCGTATTGTTTGTTAATTGCAGATCCGAAATCGGAAACTGGGAAAGAACGCATGCGCATTATGACAGAAACAAATGATGGATTTGTATTGTCGGAAAAAGATTTAGAGTTACGTGGTCCTGGAGATTTCTTTGGAAGTAAACAAAGTGGTCTACCAGAGTTTAAGGTAGCTGATATGGTACATGATTATCGAGCGTTGGAAACGGCGAGACAAGATGCGGCCGTGCTGGTTGATTCTGAAGCGTTTTGGCACAACGAGCAGTATGCTGCATTACGCGTATATCTTGAAGGAGCAGGTGTGTTTCAAGGAGAAAAGCTCGATTAAAAATGGAATGTGCAAATTTTTTTGTTGCATTCTACTTTTAATGATTATATACTACTGTTAGTACCTAGTCATAAAAAACGGATGGTGCGGTATGAAAAAAAGAAAAAGTAAGAAAGAAAGACAAGTATTATTACAACAAACAATAGAAACGAATCCTTTCATAACGGATGAAGAGTTAGCAGAGCAGTTTCAAGTAAGTATACAAACTGTTCGCCTTGATCGAATGGAATTATCGATTCCTGAGTTAAGAGAGCGAATTAAACATGTGGCAACGAAACAGCATGAAGAAGATGTAAAATCTTTACCGTTAGAAGAGGTAGTTGGAGAAATTATTGATATAGAATTAGATAGACATGCAATTTCTATTTTTGAAGTGAAGATGGAGCATGTATTTAAAAGAAATCAAATTGCGCGTGGGCACCATTTGTTTGCTCAAGCGAACTCACTAGCTGTTGCAGTTATTGATGAAGAATTAGCTTTAACTGCAAAGTCTACCATTCGATATATTCGTCCTGTAAAATTAGGAGAACGTGTTGTTGCAAAAGCCCGCGTTGAAGATGTGGAGAATGATAAAGGACGGACGGTTGTCAAAGTGCATAGCTTTGTTGGCGAAGAACTTGTTTTTACAGGCACTTTTGAAATGTATCGATCTAGTAATTATAGTGAGGAAGGTAACAATTTATGAAAATCGCAATAGATGCAATGGGTGGCGATCACGCTCCAAAAGCAGCTGTATTAGGAGCAATGAAAGCTATTAAGGAATATTCAGATTTACATATTACTTTGGTAGGAAAAGAAGAGGAGATTCGTCAGTATTTAACAAGCGAAGAGCGTATTACTGTACTTCATACAGATGAAAAGATTGAAGGGACAGATGAACCAGTAAGAGCTGTTCGTCGGAAAAAGCAAGCTTCAATGGTACTTGCAGCGCAGCAAGTAAAAGAAGGTGTAGCCAATGCTTGTATATCAGCAGGTAACACAGGGGCTTTAATGGCAGCTGGATTGTTTGTGGTAGGACGTATGGAAGGGATTGAACGTCCAGCGTTATCTCCTACAATGCCAACAATTGATGGGAAAGGTTTTGTTATGTTAGACGTTGGAGCAAATGTTGACGCGAAGCCAATTCATTTATATCAATATGCGGTAATGGGTTCTATTTACGCTGAGAAAGTAAGAGGAATTAACAATCCGCGTGTTGGTCTTTTGAATGTCGGGACAGAAGATGGCAAAGGAAACGAACTTTCAAAACAAGTATTCGCTATGCTAAAAGATGCGCCAATTAATTTTGTTGGAAACGTTGAGTCAAGAGACCTATTACAAGGTGTGGCAGATGTAGTTGTATGCGATGGTTTTACTGGAAACGTAGCATTAAAATCATTAGAAGGAACTGCACTAGCATTATTTTCTATGTTAAAAGAACAATTAATGAGTTCGTTCACAAGTAAATTAGCAGCGGCAGTATTAAAACCGAAGCTGATGATATTAAAAGATAAAATGGATTATTCGGAGTATGGCGGAGCAGCATTGTTTGGATTAAAAGCTCCTGTCATTAAGGCTCATGGATCTTCTAATGATCAATCGATTTTTAGTGCGATTCGTCAAACTAGAGAAATGGTAGCGAAAGAAGTCATTCCTACAATTTCAAGTGTAATGGAGAAAGAGCCGCTTCAATAAGAGGAGGGTTTGAAATGGGAAAACTAGCATTTCTTTTTCCGGGCCAAGGTTCACAGGCGGTTGGAATGGGACAGCAATTAGCAGGGAATAATAAAGAGGTTGCAAAAATATTTCAAAAAGCGGATGAAGTTTTACAGGAGTCTCTTTCATCATTAATTTTTGAAGGACCTCAGGAGAAGCTAACATTAACGACAAATGCGCAACCAGCACTATTAACGACAAGTATTGCAATCTTAACAGCTTTGAAACAATATGATATTACGCCTGATTATGTTGCTGGCCATAGCTTAGGTGAGTATAGCGCGCTTGTTGCAGCGGGAGCATTAACATTTGAAGATGCTGTTTACGCTGTAAGAAAACGTGGTGAATATATGGAAGAAGCTGTGCCAAGCGGAGAAGGTGCAATGGCCGCTATTTTAGGGGCAGATCCAGATGTTCTGAAACAAGTTACAGAAGAAGTAACGAGTGAAGGTCATGCTGTGCAAATTGCTAATATGAATAGTACGAAGCAAATCGTTATCTCTGGAACGAAACGAGGAGTAGAACTCGCTTCTCAAAAAGTGAAAGAAAATGGTGCAAAACGAGCAATTCCGCTTCGTGTGAGCGGTCCGTTCCATTCTTCATTAATGAAACCAGCAGCTGAGAAGTTTCAAAATGTTTTAAATGAAATTACAATTCAAGATGCAAACATTCCAGTTGTTGCAAACGTTACGGCTAATTGCGTTAATCGCAGTGAAGATATTCAAGAAAAGCTAATTGAACAGCTCTATTCACCTGTTTTATGGTACCCATCTATTGAACAGATGGTAGAACAAGGTGTAGATACATTTATTGAAATTGGTCCCGGGAAAGTTCTTGCTGGTCTTATGAAATCAATTGCTCCATCTGCAAAGGTATATGCGATATATGATGAAGAGACATTGAAAGATACCATTTCAAGTTTGAGAGGAGAAAGCGGATGTTAAAAGGGAAAGTTGCATTAGTAACAGGTGCATCACGTGGAATTGGCCGCGCAATTGCAATTGATTTAGCGAAGCAAGGGGCAACAGTTGTAGTTAACTATGCTGGTAATGAGCAAAAAGCAAATGAAGTAGTTGATGAAATAAAAAAACTTGGTTCAGAAGCAATCGCAGTGAGAGCAGACGTTGCTAATGTTGAAGAAGTTACAAACCTGGTAAAACACACTGTGGATACATTTGGACGAGTTGATATTCTTGTGAATAATGCAGGGGTAACAAGAGATAATTTATTAATGCGTATGAAAGAAGAAGAATGGGATACAGTTATTGATACAAACTTAAAAGGTGTATTCTTATGTACGAAAGCAGTATCTCGTTACATGATGCGTCAGCGTCATGGTCGTATTATTAATATTGCTTCTGTTGTGGGTGTTACAGGGAATCCCGGTCAAGCAAATTACGTTGCAGCAAAAGCTGGGGTAATTGGATTGACAAAGACTTCCGCAAAAGAATTGGCTAGCCGAAATATAACAGTAAATGCAATTGCTCCAGGGTTTATTGCTACTGATATGACAGATGTATTAGGCGAAAACGTAAAAGAGGAAATGTTAAAATTAATCCCTGCTGCTAAGTTTGGAGAAGCGCAAGATATTGCGAATGCTGTAACATTTTTTGCTGCTGATCACAGCAAATATATTACAGGACAAACATTACATGTTGATGGTGGTATGGTAATGTAATAAAAGAAACGATTTCACCTAGTTTTTTTGTGAAATATTTAATATAATATTTGAGGGGAGGTGAATGAATTATGGCAGATGTTTTAGAGCGTGTAACGAAAATTATCGTGGATCGTTTAGGAGTAGAAGAAACAGAAGTAGTACCAGCTGCAAGCTTTAAAGAAGATTTAGGTGCAGACTCCCTAGATGTAGTTGAACTTGTAATGCAATTGGAAGATGAGTTTGAAATGGAAATTTCTGATGAAGATGCAGAAAAAATTGCTACTGTTGGCGATGCTGTGACTTACATAGAGAGTCATCTATAATGTTTGAGTGAAGTCCCGTTTTATAGCGGGGCTTTCTCGGCTTATATCTGGAGGGACCTATGCCGTACCGAAAATATAGAGAAAAAAAATATGAAACAAAATATCGTGAAGCTTTTAAAATGTTTCAACAAAAAATAGGTATTACGTTTACAGACGAAAAATTATTAATTCAAGCATTTACGCATTCATCGTATGTGAATGAGCATCGAAAAAAGCCACATGAAGACAATGAACGTCTAGAATTTCTTGGAGACGCTGTATTAGAATTAACTGTATCACAGTATTTGTTTCAAAAATATCCGACAATGAGCGAAGGAGAGCTAACAAAGTTGCGTGCAGCTGTTGTATGTGAACCATCTCTTGTCCGCTTTGCGAATGAATTGTCATTTGGTAACCTTGTTTTACTAGGAAAAGGTGAAGAAATGACAGGTGGACGTGAACGACCAGCTTTATTAGCGGATGTCTTTGAAGCGTTTATTGGTGCCCTTTATCTTGATCAAGGGTTGGAGACAGTTTGGGAATTCTTAAAAGAAATTGTATATCCAAAAATTAATGAAGGTGCTTTTTCTCATGTGATGGATTATAAGAGTCAACTACAAGAATTAATTCAGCGTGATGGTAGCGGTAATATTGAATATCAAATTTTGCAAGAAAAAGGACCTGCTCACAATCGAGAGTTTGTGTCACGTGTTACATTAAGTGGCGTGGCTCTAGGTCTTGGTAGCGGTAAGTCGAAAAAAGAAGCAGAGCAACAAGCTGCTTCAGAGGCGTTGAAAAAGTTAAAAGAACAATCATAAGGAATCCCCCTTTACATGAGGGGGATTCCTTATGCATAGAATGAAACTTTATTTTTATTTGGATATGAAAAGATAAATATGAATCCGTACAGTAGTTTGTTTTTATAGGCAGAGACTATAAAAACGGAGAATAGGGGGAAGGCCTTTCGTGTTTTTAAAGAGATTAGAAATAGTAGGATTTAAATCCTTTGCGGAGCGTGTATCTGTTGATTTTGTTCCAGGTGTAACCTCTGTAGTTGGTCCTAATGGAAGCGGAAAGAGTAATATTACTGACGCGATTCGCTGGGTACTTGGTGAACAATCTGCAAAATCATTACGCGGTGCAAAAATGGAGGATATTATTTTTGCGGGAAGTGATACGCGAAGAGCAGTTAATGTTGCAGAGGTAACATTAACCTTAAATAATGAAGATCAGCGTTTACCTATTGAGTATAATGAAGTGAGTGTTACGCGCCGCGTTTCTCGCTCGGGAGATAGTGACTTTTTTATTAACAAACAATCTTGTCGATTAAAAGATATTGTTGATTTATTTATGGATTCTGGTATGGGACGAGAAGCTTTCTCAATCATTAGCCAAGGAAAAGTAGAAGAAATTTTAAGCAGTAAATCTGAAGAGCGTCGTGGTGTATTTGAAGAAGCAGCAGGCGTATTAAAATATAAGCTTCGCAAAAAGAAAGCTGAAGGAAAATTAGCAGAAACACAAGAAAACTTAAATCGTGTGCAAGATATTATTCACGAATTAAGCACTCAAGTAGAGCCGCTTGAAAGACAAGCTTCTATTGCGAAAGACTATCTTGAGAAAAAAGAAGAACTAGAAAAAGTAGAAGCAGCTCTCATTGTATATGAAATTGAAGAATTACATGAAAAATGGGAAGCGCTTAGAAAGCAGTTTGGACACAATAAAGATGAAGAAGTAAAAATGTCAACGCATTTACAAAAAAATGAAGCAGAGCTCGAAGAATTACGCGGACAATTGCAAGCGATTGATGAATCTGTAGATTCCTTGCAAGAAGTTCTCCTTCTTTCTAGTAAAGAGTTAGAAAAATTAGAAGGGCAGCGTGAATTGCTAAAGGAACGAAAGCAAAATGCAACAACGCACTGCACACAGCTTGAACAGTTAATTATTGAGTTAACAGAAAAAGCCAAGATTTATGATGTGGAAATTGAAACCAGTACAGAAGAACTAATGAAATTTGCAAATCAGGTAAAAGCATTAGAACAAAAGCTACACGAAAATGAGAAACTTCTTTCTACATATGCAGAAAACCTAGAAGAGCAAATTGAGCATTTAAAAGGAGATTATATTGAACTTTTAAATCAACAAGCAAGTAATCGTAATGAATTATCTATGCTTGAGGAACAATTCAAACAACAAAATTCTAAAAATCAACGCCTTGATGAAGAAAATGAAAAGTATGTACAAATGCGTATGCAAATTACAGCTAAAAAGGAAAAATTTGTAGAGAGTTATGAAGAAGTAAAAGAGAAAGTGACAAGCGTTATTACCAATATACAAAAAACAGAAGCGGCGCTTGGAAAATGCAAGGCACAATATAGTGAAAATGAAACAAAATTGTATCAAGCATATCAATTTGTTCAACAAGCTCGCTCTCGAAAAGAAATGCTGGAAGAGATGCAAGAAGACTATTCTGGGTTTTATCAAGGTGTACGTGAAGTATTAAAGGCCCGTGAAAGTAAACTACATGGCATTGAAGGTGCGGTCGCTGAACTACTTACTGTACCGAAGGCATATGAAGTTGCTATGGAGATTGCACTTGGTGCAGCAATGCAACACGTTGTTGTACAAACAGAAGAGCATGCTCGCGAGGCAATTGCCTTTTTGAAACAAAATCGCCATGGACGTGCGACGTTTTTACCACAGGCAGTTATTAAGGGAAGATCGTTATCATTTGAACAGCTACGTATGATAAAGCAACATTCAGCGTTTATAGGTGTGGCAGCAGAACTCGTGCATTACAATAATAAATATGAAAATATAGTTTCAAATTTATTAGGAACGGTCGTCGTTGCAAAAGATTTAAGAGGTGCGAATGAGTTAGCGAAGCAATTACAATATCGCTACCGTATTGTAACGATTGAAGGAGATGTTGTAAATCCTGGCGGTTCTATGACTGGTGGGGCTGTAAAACAAGCGAAATCTTCTCTACTAGGGCGACAACGTGAATTAGAAGAGTGGAGCAAGAAGCTTACTGAAATGGAAGAAAAAACTTCTAAGTTAGAAAACTTTGTTAAAGCGTTAAAACAAGAAATTCAAGAAAAAGAAGTTAAGATAAAAGAATTACGTCACGATGCAGAACAAGAGCGTGTAGATGAACAAAAATTAAAAGAAGAAATTAATCAGCTTGAGCTAGAAGAGCATCGTATTAATGATCGTTTATCTATTTATGATTTGGAAATAGAAGGATTTTTACAAGATCAAGTGAAAATGCAAGGGCGAAAACAAGAGCTGGATAGAATTTTAGTAGAGCTTCAAAAAGATATCACAGAGCTTGATGAAAAAATTGTTGCTTTAACGAAGCAAAAAAGTGACCAGCATTCTTCGAAAGAAAAAGTTCAGGCGGAGATGACGGAGCTGAAAGTACAAGCAGCAGAAAAGCAGCAACGTTTGTCTAATCAAAAAGAGAAAGTAGATCGTTTGACGAAAGAACAAGAGGAAACGCAGCGAACGCTTGTAAAAACAAAAGAAGATTTAGCATTCTTAAAGCAAGAAATGACATCGAATTCAAGCGGTGAAGAGCAAATTACGAATATGATTGAAAAGAAAGCACATGATCGAAATCAAACATCGGAATTAATTAGTTCCCGTCGTGAGCAACGCCTGAGCCTTCAAGAACGGGTAGAACATATAGAGCGTGAAGTGAAAGATACGAAAGGGCGCCATAAATATGTTCTCGAGGTTTTAAAAGATCAAGAAGTGAAAATCAATCGCCTTGATGTTGAATTAGAAAATAGATTGCAACATTTACGCGAAACGTATACGATTTCATTTGAAGCAGCAAAACTGAAGTATACAATGATAATGCCTGCAGAAGATGCGCGTAAAAAGGTGAAATTAATCAAACTATCAATCGAGGAGCTCGGAACAGTAAACTTAGGGGCAATTGAAGAGTATGAACGCATAGCAGAACGACATACGTTCTTGTTAGAGCAGCGAGATGACTTAGAAGAAGCGAAAGCGACATTGCACCAAGTTATTATGGAAATGGATGAAGAGATGAAAAAACGCTTCTCTACTACATTCCAGGCAATTCGTACAGAATTCCAGACTGTCTTTTGTGAACTATTTGGCGGAGGAAGAGCAGACTTAGTGATGACAAATCCGCAAGATTTATTAAATACAGGCATTGATATTGTTGCGCAGCCACCGGGGAAGAAACTGCAAAATTTAGGTTTACTTTCAGGTGGGGAGCGTGCTTTAACTGCAATTGCACTGCTATTTGGTATTTTAAAAGTAAGACCTGTTCCGTTCTGTGTACTAGATGAGGTTGAAGCGGCGCTTGATGAAGCGAATGTAGCTCGTTTTGCGCAGTATTTGAAAAAGTTTAGTGATGAAACGCAGTTTATTGTTATTACACATCGAAAAGGTACGATGGAAGAATCAGATGTACTGTACGGGGTAACAATGCAAGAATCAGGTGTTTCTAAGCTTGTTTCCGTTCGTTTAGATGACGGAGAAGAGCTTGTTGCAAGCAAATAGGAAGGATGAGAAGAATGAGCTTCTTTAAAAAATTAAAAGAAAAGATTTCGAAACAAACAGATACTGTAACAGAGAAGTTTAAGCAAGGGTTAGAAAAAACGAGAAATTCATTTGCGGATAAAGTAAATGATTTAGTGTATCGCTATCGTAAAGTCGATGAGGATTTCTTTGAGGAATTAGAGGAAATTTTAATTGGTGCAGATGTTGGTGTTGCAACAGTAATGGAACTTATCGATCAGTTGAAGGAAGAAGTACAACGCCGCAATATTCAAGATCCGAGAGAAGTGCAAGCTGTTATTTCGGAAAAACTAGTAGGGATTTACAAAGGTGAAGAAGACTTCAGTAATGAACTTAACATACAACAAGATCAATTAACGGTTATTTTATTTGTTGGTGTTAATGGTGTTGGGAAAACGACAACAATTGGTAAAATGGCTCATAAGTTTAAATCCGAAGGTAAGTCTGTCTTATTAGCAGCAGGGGATACGTTCCGTGCAGGAGCAATCGAACAGCTAGAAGTATGGGGCGACCGAGTTGGTGTGGAAGTTATTAAACAAGGATCTGGTTCTGACCCGGCAGCGGTTATGTATGATGCTGTTCAAGCTGCAAAAGCGCGTAAAGTAGATATCTTGCTATGTGATACAGCAGGTCGCTTGCAAAATAAAGTGAATTTAATGAAGGAGTTAGAAAAGGTGAAACGTGTCATTGAACGCGAAGTTCCAGGTGCTCCTCATGAAGTATTGCTTGTTATTGATGCAACGACAGGTCAAAATGGTTTAAGTCAAGCGAAAACATTCCGCGAAGCAACGAATGTTACAGGTATTGTTCTAACGAAATTAGACGGGACTGCTAAAGGTGGTATCGTATTAGCGATTCGTAATGAGATGGACGTACCAGTGAAATTTGTTGGACTTGGAGAACAAATGGACGACTTACAGCAATTTGATCCAGAACAATATGTGTATGGTTTATTTGCAAACTTAGTAGAAAAAGAAGAAGTATAAAGTGAAACTTCCATCCGTGGAGGCATTTTCCATGGATGGTTAGCCCTCACCAATCGGGTATTTATGGGTGGTTATCCTCCACCTATCTTCTTCACTTCTTTTTGAATCTTAAGGTGGAGGTCTTACTGCCCCCAAATAGCGGGGGCAGTGAAAGAAGCGGAAAAACCGCTTCTTTTTTATAAAAAATATATCATGTTAAGAAAAAAACTTGACACTCTTTTATACTCCATGTAAACTAATTCATGTAAAGGGAAATCACTTAACAAAGGATGATCCAACATGCTCGAAAAAACAACGAGAATGAATTATTTATTTGATTTTTATCAATCGTTGTTAACGCAAAAACAAAGAAGTTATATGTCGCTTTATTATTTAGATGATTTATCTCTTGGTGAAATTGCGGAAGAATTTGATGTAAGTCGCCAAGCCGTGTATGATAACATTAAACGGACTGAAGCGATGCTTGAAGAATATGAAGAGAAATTAGTATTACTTCAAAAGTTTCAAGAGCGACAGCGACTTGTTGCAAAGCTAAAACAGCTAATCAGCGAAGAAGAGCATGTGAATGAAGAAATGAAACAAGTTGTTGAAGCTATCGAAAAATTAGATTAGGAGGGCGGCAATATGGCATTTGAAGGATTAGCCGACCGACTTCAACAGACGATGCAAAAAATCCGCGGCAAAGGAAAAGTTTCTGAAGCCGATGTAAAAGAAATGATGAGAGAAGTTCGTCTTGCTCTTTTAGAAGCGGATGTTAACTTTAAAGTAGTAAAAGATTTTGTAAAGCGTGTGTCTGAGCGTGCTGTCGGACAAGATGTAATGAAGAGTTTGACACCTGGCCAACAAGTAATTAAAGTTGTACAGGAAGAACTTACAGAACTTATGGGCGGAGAGCAAAGTAAAATTGCTGTCGCTAATAAGCCGCCAACTGTTATTATGATGGTTGGTCTGCAAGGTGCAGGTAAAACAACGACAACAGGTAAACTTGCGAATTTGCTTCGTAAAAAGCATAATCGTAAACCGATGCTTGTTGCAGCCGATATTTACCGTCCTGCAGCGATTAAACAGCTTGAAACATTAGGGAAGCAATTGGACATGCCTGTTTTCTCATTAGGAGATCAAGTAAGTCCTGTTGAAATTGCAAAACAAGCGATTGCGAAAGCAAAAGAAGATCATCATGATTATGTTTTAATCGATACAGCGGGTCGCCTGCATATTGATGAAGAACTAATGGATGAATTAGCGAAAGTGAAAGAAGTTGCGAAACCGGATGAAATCTTCCTTGTTGTCGATGCGATGACAGGACAAGATGCGGTAAATGTTGCACAAAGTTTCCATGAACAGTTAGGTTTAACAGGTGTTGTTTTAACGAAATTAGACGGTGATACGCGCGGTGGTGCAGCACTATCTATTAAAGCAGTAACAAACACACCAATTAAATTTGCTGGTATGGGTGAAAAGCTAGATGCGATTGAAGCGTTCCATCCAGAACGCATGGCATCCCGTATTTTAGGGATGGGTGACGTTTTAACATTAATTGAAAAAGCGCAAGCTACAGTTGATGAGGAAAAAGCAAAAGAACTTGAGCAAAAAATGCGTACGCTTTCGTTTACGCTAGACGATTTCCTAGAGCAACTTGGACAAGTGCGTCAACTTGGACCACTTGATGAATTGCTAGGAATGCTTCCTGGTGCAAATAAAATTAAAGGGCTGAAAAATGCACAAGTTGATGAAAAACAAATTGGGCATATTGAGGCAATTATTCGTTCTATGACAAAAGTAGAGCGAGAACATCCGGAAATTATCAATGCTAGTCGTAAAAAACGCATTGCCAAAGGTAGTGGTACAACAGTACAAGAAATTAATCGTCTACTGAAGCAGTTTGAAGATATGAAAAAAATGATGAAGACGATGACAGGCATGCAAAAAGGTAAGAAAAAAGGACTAGGTGGATTGAAGTTTCCATTTATGTAAGGAAAAAAAGATGGCTCTGTTAAGAAAAAATACTTTACAAAGCAATAGTCTTTTTGCTAATATAATTATCTGTGTGAAATAAATTCGGAGGTGCTTTATAAATGGCAGTTAAAATTCGTTTAAAACGTATGGGAGCTAAAAAAACTCCTTTCTATCGTGTAGTTGTTGCAGATTCTCGTTCTCCTCGTGACGGACGTTTCATTGAGGAAATCGGTACTTACAATCCGGTTGCTCAACCAGCTGAAGTGAAAATCAACGAAGAAGCAGCATTAAAATGGTTAGGAAATGGTGCGAAACCATCTGATACAGTTCGCAATCTTTTCTCTAACCAAGGTATCATGGAGAAATTCCACTTATCTAAACAAGGTAAGTAATTGAGGCAATGACAATGAAAAAGTTGATCGAAACAATTGTCAAACCTCTTGTAGATCATCCTGAAGATGTAAAAGTTTCACAGGAACTTTGCAACGGAGAGATAAAGTATCGATTGACTGTGCATCCTGAGGATGTTGGAAAAGTCATTGGAAAGCAGGGGCGAGTTGCGAAAGCAATTCGGATGCTCTTGTATTCAGTGGGACATCACAATGATGAGAAAGTCACACTGGAAATTCAATAAACGTTAAAAGGGCGAGGATTTTTCCTCTCCCTTTTTTAACATTTTTAAAGAAATTGCATGTTCCATATATGGAATGGAAATGCTTAACTTATATAGAAAACAGGGGTGACATGCTGTTTATGACAAAATGGTTTAACGTAGGTAAAATTGTAAATACTCATGGTGTTAGAGGGGAAATTCGAGTTATTTCTCGTACCGATTTTCCTGAAGAACGATATAAAGTAGGGAATACATTATACATATGGCATGATAAAGGGACGGAACCACTTTCGGTAAAGGTCGCTTCTCATCGCCAACACAAAACATTTGATTTATTGACATTTGAAGGGTATAACAATGTAGATGAAGTAGAGAAGCTAAAAGGTTCTTCAATCAAAGTACCAGAAGAGCAGTTAGGTGAACTTGCTGAAGGTGAGTACTATTACCATGAAATTATTGGCTGTAAAGTTGTAACAGAAGAGGGAGAGGATTTAGGTACGATAAAAGAGATTCTATCTCCTGGTGCGAATGATGTTTGGGTGATCAAACGCCCGAAAGGTCAAGATCTTTTAATCCCTTACATTGATGATGTTGTACTTCAAGTTAACATTGAAAATAAATTAGTAACCATTCATGTAATGGAAGGATTGCTATAATGAAAATCGATATTTTAACATTATTTCCAGAGATGTTCACCGGTGTTTTTGGATCTTCGATTTTAAAAAAAGCGCAAGAAAAAGAGGCAGTGGAGCTTAGGGTTGTAAATTTTCGTGATTATACAACAAGTAAGCATAACAGTGTAGATGATTATCCGTACGGTGGGGGCGCGGGGATGGTATTAACCCCACAGCCTATCTTTGATGCGGTGGAAGAGTTAACGAAGGAAACTGACCGTAAACCAAGGGTGGTCTTAATGTGTCCACAAGGAGAGCGTTTCACGCAGAAAAAGGCAGAAGAGCTTGCTGGAGAAGAGCATGTTATTTTTGTATGTGGTCATTATGAAGGATATGATGAACGAATTCGTGAACATCTTGTAACAGATGAGATTTCTATTGGTGATTACGTATTAACGGGCGGAGAATTAGCCTCTATGGTTGTTACCGATAGTGTTGTACGTCTTTTGCCAGGAGTACTTGGAAATCATGCTTCTCAGGTGGAAGATTCTTTTAGTACTGGTTTGTTAGAGCATCCGCACTATACACGTCCAGCTGATTTCCGTGGCATGAAGGTACCGGATGTACTTACGTCAGGGAATCATAAAAATATTGATGAATGGCGTCATAAAGAATCCCTGCGCCGTACGTATACACGTCGACCGGATTTACTTGAAGAACGTCGATTATCGAAGCAAGAAGAAAAATGGCTTGAACAAATTAAAAAAGAGCAATAAAAACTTCATATATTTTCTATTGCAACAGGCCTAGCAATATGATATTATAACATTTGTGTTACTGAAAACAGTAGCCGTATTAACGATGTTCCGCTGTAATTTATTAAGACTTTATAAGAGCATCCGTTTAAAGGAGAGAATTGAATATGCAACAATTAATCGCAGAAATTACAAAAGGCCAATTAAAAACTGACCTACCTTCATTCCGTCCTGGTGACACTTTACGTGTACACGTAAAAGTAGTTGAGGGTACTCGTGAGAGAATTCAGCTTTTTGAAGGTGTTGTAATTAAACGTCGTGGTGGCGGAATCAGTGAAACATTCACAGTGCGTAAGATTTCTTACGGTGTAGGTGTTGAGCGTACATTCCCAGTTCACACGCCAAGAATCGCGAAAATCGAAGTACTTCGCCGTGGTAAAGTACGTCGTGCTAAGTTATACTACTTACGTAACCTTCGCGGTAAAAAAGCGCGTATCAAAGAAATTCGATAAGACATGTATGGGAGCTTGTAAATGCACAAGCTCCCTTTTTCCAATCTATATGAAATTTTGATATAATACGAACAGCTTACATAACCGTGGAGGGGAAATACATGAAAAAAGAGAAGAGTTCACTTTGGGAATGGATAAAAGCAATTTTGATTGCTATTGTGTTAGCGGGTGTTATTAGACAATTTTTCTTTGCTCCAATCCTTGTGGATGGTGTATCAATGTCACCGACGCTACATGATCGTGATCGAATGATTGTCAATAAGATCGGCTATCACATTGGTGAACCGAAACGTTTTGACATAATCGTATTCCAAGCAACAGAAGAAAAAGATTATATTAAACGTGTTATCGGCTTGCCAGGCGATGAAATTGAGTATCGAAATGATAAACTCTATATTAACGGAAAACCTTATGAGGAACCGTATTTAGACAAGCAGAAAAAACAACTTGCTGATGGACCACTTACATATGATTTCAAGCTTGAAGAAATTACAGGTAAGAAAACAGTTCCAAAAGGTCAATTATTTGTACTAGGTGACAATCGTCGTTTTAGTAAAGATAGTCGTACTATTGGAACGATTTCGATGGACCAAGTAATTGGAGAAGCGAATATGTTATATTGGCCATTAAAAGACGCACGTATTGTGAAATAAACGAAAAAAGAAGGTGGCAACATGGTAATTCAATGGTTCCCAGGGCATATGGCAAAAGCTAGGCGCCAAGTAACAGAGAAATTAAAGTTAATTGATGTTGTAATCGAACTTGTAGATGCTCGATTACCTTTATCTTCTCGAAACCCGATGATTGATGAAATTATTACACATAAGCCGAGGCTTGTTGTTTTAAATAAAGCGGATATGGCAGATGATCGCTTAACTAAGCAATGGATCGCCTATTTTGAGGAAAAAGGGCATAAAGCAATTTCAATTAATGCGCAGGCTGGACAAGGTATGAAAGAAATTGCAGCTGCATGTAAAGTGCTTGTAAAAGAAAAATTTGACAAAATGGTTGCAAAAGGCATTCGTCCAAGAGCAATTCGCGCTTTAATTGTAGGTATTCCCAATGTCGGTAAATCTACATTGATTAATAAATTAGCAAAGAAAAATATTGCAAAAACAGGCGATCGTCCAGGTGTTACAACAGCCCAACAATGGATTAAGGTTGGTAAGGAAATGGAACTACTGGATACACCAGGTATTTTATGGCCTAAATTTGAAGATGAATTAGTTGGACTTCGCCTTGCGACAACGGGTGCAATTAAAGATTCTATTTTAAATTTACAGGATGTAGCAGTATATGCACTTCGTTTTATGGAAAAGCATTATCCAGAACGTATACAAGAACGTTATAAAATAAGTGAAATTCCAGAAGACATTGTAGAATTCTTTGATGTGATTGGAAGAAATAGAGGTTGCTTAATGGGCGGCGGAATGATTGATTATGATAAAACATCTGAGCTTATTCTTCGCGAGCTTCGCGGTGGTAAACTTGGAAAAATGACATTTGAAACACCGGAAGAATTTGCAGAGGAAGTAGAAGAAGTATAAGACGTGCGTTTGTGCGTCTTTTCTTTTTGGTTATTTTTAAAAGGGAGTGTACATTGATGCAAAAAATCACAATTCAAGAGGCAGAATGTGTATTGCAAGAAATTAAGAATGAAGAAGATGAAAGATTTCAAGTGTTATTGAAGGATGAGCGGAAAGGCGTTCAAAAGCTCATTTTAAAATGGTATAAACAAAAAGAGTTAGCGCAAAAGGAAAAAGAAAAGTTTTTAGAGATGTCAAAATATGAAAAAGCATTACGTGAAAAAGGGCTCACATATATTGCTGGTATCGATGAAGTGGGAAGGGGGCCGCTAGCTGGGCCCGTTGTTACGGCTGCTGTCGTCCTTCCAAAAGATTTCTATATCCCAGGGTTAAATGACTCTAAAAAACTAAGTGAAGCGAAACGTGAGCGTTTTTATGATGAAATTAAAGAACAGGCAATCGCGATTGGGGTTGGAATTGTATCTCCGCAAGTTATTGATGAAATAAATATTTATCAAGCGACGAAGCGAGCAATGTTAGATGCAATTGCGAATTTAGCATGTACACCAGAGCATTTATTAATTGATGCAATGAAGCTTCCTACACCAATTCCGCAAACATCTATTATTAAAGGTGATGCAAAAAGTATTTCTATTTCAGCTGCGTCTATTATTGCGAAAGTAACGAGAGATCGCATGATGAAAGAACTTGGGAAAGAATATCCAGCATATGGATTTGAGCAACATATGGGCTATGGAACGAAACAACATTTACAAGCGATTGAAATGTATGGAGTATTAGAAGAGCATAGAAAAACATTTGCGCCGATTAAGGATATGATTCAAAAATAAGCTGTGACTCACAGCTTATTTTTTTATTTTGGTATATAAACATTACTATTTTCAAAAAAGAATAAAGCGATTTCAGTTTTCTGACACTTTATTGTAGACAGCGTGCCAATCATTTTATACAATGGCAATGTAGTGTTTTTTAAACATTAAAAAACTTTTTGAGTAAAACAGGAAAACAGGGGAGGATGGGACCATGAATATCCATGAGTACCAAGGTAAAGCAGTCCTTAGAAGCTATGGGGTTAGCGTTCCGAACGGGAAGGTTGCATTTACAGTAGAAGAAGCTGTAGAAGCAGCGAAAGAATTAGGAACAGATGTATGTGTAGTGAAAGCACAAATTCACGCTGGTGGACGCGGCAAAGCTGGCGGAGTAAAAGTTGCGAAAAATTTAGATGAAGTTCGTACATATGCGGAAAGTATTTTAGGTACTACGCTTGTTACGCATCAAACAGGTCCTGAAGGTAAGGAAGTAAAACGCTTACTTATCGAAGAAGGTTGCGATATTAAAAAAGAATATTATGTTGGTTTAGTTTTAGACCGTGCGACTTCTCAAGTTGTTTTAATGGCGTCTGAAGAAGGCGGAACAGAAATTGAAGAAGTAGCAGAAAAAACACCAGAAAAAATCTTTAAAGAATATATTGATCCAGCAGTAGGTCTGCAAGGTTTCCAAGCACGCCGCATTGCATTTAACATCAATATTCCAAAAGAGCTTGTAGGACAAGCTGTGAAGTTTATGATGGGCTTATATCGTGCTTATATCGAAAAAGATTGCTCTATTGCAGAAATCAACCCACTTGTTACAACAGGTGATGGAAAAGTTATGGCATTAGATGCAAAATTAAACTTTGATTCTAATGCATTATATCGTCATAAAGACATTCTAGAACTTCGTGATCTTGAAGAAGAAGATCCGAAAGAAATTGAAGCTTCTAAATACGACTTAAACTATATTCCTTTAGATGGAAATATTGGTTGTATGGTAAATGGTGCAGGATTAGCAATGGCAACAATGGATATCATTAAACATTACCATGGCGATCCAGCTAACTTTTTAGATGTTGGTGGCGGTGCTACAGCTGAAAAAGTTACAGAAGCTTTCAAAATTATTCTTTCTGACAAAAATGTAAAAGGTATTTTCGTTAACATTTTTGGTGGCATTATGAAATGTGATGTTATTGCAGAAGGTGTTATTGAAGCGACAAAACAAGTAGGCCTTGAATTACCACTTGTTGTTCGTCTTGAAGGTACAAATGTTGAGCTAGGTAAGAAAATTTTAAATGAATCTGGTTTAAATATTGTTGCAGCAGAATCTATGGCAGACGGTGCACAAAAAATTGTTTCACTAGTGGGCTAATAGAAAGCGGGGGAGAAAAATGAGCGTATTAGTTAATAAAGATACAAAAGTTATTGTACAAGGTATTACTGGTTCACAAGGTTTATTCCATACAAAACAAATGATTGAATATGGTACGAAAATTGTCGGTGGTGTAACACCTGGTAAAGGTGGCACTGAAATTGAAGGTGTACCTGTCTTTGATACGGTAGAAGATGCTGTAAAAGCAACGGGCGCAAATGCTTCAGTTGTGTACGTTCCACCCGCTTTTGCGGCTGATGCGATTATGGAAGCGGTTGATGCAGAGATTGACTTAGTAGTATGTATTACAGAAGGAATCCCTGTATTAGATATGGTTAAAGTTAAGAAGTATATGGCAGGTAAACAGACGCGTTTACTTGGACCAAACTGCCCAGGTGTTATTACACCAGATGAATGTAAGATTGGTATTATGCCAGGATATATTCATAAAAAAGGTCATGTAGGTATTGTATCTCGATCTGGTACATTAACATACGAAGCTGTACATCAATTAACACAAGAAGGCATTGGTCAATCTACTGCTGTAGGTATCGGTGGCGACCCTGTCAATGGTACAGACTTTATTGATGCGTTAAAAGCGTTTAATGAGGACGAAGAAACACATGCTGTTATTATGATTGGTGAAATCGGTGGAACAGCAGAAGAAGAAGCTGCTGAGTGGGTAAAAGCAAATATGACAAAACCTGTTGTTGGATTTATCGGTGGTCAAACAGCGCCTGCAGGAAAACGTATGGGCCATGCTGGTGCGATTATTTCTGGCGGTAAAGGTACAGCTGCTGAAAAAATCAAAACAATGGAAGCTTGTGGTATTAAAGTTGCTGAAACACCAGCTGTTATGGGCGAAACTTTAATCGCTGTTTTAAAAGAAAAAGGATTATTTGAAACTTGTAAAAACTATTAATCTTTTTTGAAAGACACCTTCGTGCTAGAGGGTGTCTTTTTACACTTTTTCCTGTTTACATAATAAAAATTATGGGTAAGGAGAATGATCATGAAAAGGGAACGATTGCTCCATCTTCATTATGTGTTAGCGGATCATTGGAAAGCGTTAACTCGCTTATTGCATATAGATCCAGAGATAAAGAAACTGTATAAATTTAGTTCAGTGGAATTTGAAAAGTATGCTGGGCTGACTCCGAAAAAATCTGCTGAATTAGTTAGCTTCTTACAAACATCTACCCCGGCACAATGTATACATCATTTAGAAGAAAAGCATATTTTTTATGTCACAATATGGGATGATGATTATCCAGAATTATTACGTGAAATATCAGATCCGCCTTTCATTTTATATGGAAAGGGAAAGAGAGAATTATTAGGAGAAATAAATAAATTTGCAGTAGTTGGAACAAGAAAACCTTCTTTATACGGGAAAGAAAGCATACAATCTATTTTACAACCGCTAATAGACAAAGAATGGCTAATTGTAAGTGGTTTTGCAAATGGAATTGATACTATTGCTCACCAAATCGCAGTGCAACAACATAGCCCTACTATTGCTGTCTTAGGGCATGGATTACAGTATATGTATCCAAAAGAGAATTGCTACTTTTATAAAATATGGAAGAATACTGTACTGTTATTAACAGAATATCCGCCACATTACGCGCCTAGAAAATGGTATTTCCCAAAGCGAAATCGAATTATCAGTGGTCTTTGTAAAGGGGTTCTAGTAGTGGAAGCGAAATCGAAAAGTGGCTCGCTTATTACTGCAGATCTCGCTTTAGAACAAAATAGGGAGGTGTTTGCTCTTCCAGGTCCTATTTTTACAGAAAGTGCAGCAGGAACAAATCAACTTATAAAGCAAGGGGCGAAACTTGTTCAAAAAGCAGAGGATATTCTCGAGGAATTTTTAAATTAACCGTATATTTTTATGTTTTTATTAAACAATTATTGACAAATGGTAGAGTGGCACTGTATGTTATACTCATTCTTGATTGACAAAAACAAGAGAAATCAATAAGATTAATGAAGACTTGAATCCACCTCTTAAGGAGGCACTAGCATGTCAGATTACCTCGTAATCGTGGAGTCGCCTTCTAAGGCGAAAACCATTGAGAAATATTTAGGGAAAAAATACAAAGTCGTCGCGTCTATGGGACATGTTCGCGATTTGCCTAAAAGTCAAATGGGGATAGAAGTAAAAAATAATTTCACCCCGAAGTATATTACCATCCGTGGTAAAGGTCCTGTTTTAAAAGATTTAAAATCAGCAGCAAAAAAAGCAAAAAAAGTCTATCTCGCGGCCGATCCAGACCGCGAAGGAGAAGCGATCGCTTGGCATTTAGCGAATACGCTAAATGTGGATGTTGAATCAGATTGCCGGGTTGTATTTAATGAAATTACAAAAGATGCGATTAAAGAGTCATTTAAGCATCCTCGTGCAATTAATATGGATTTAGTAGATGCACAGCAAGCAAGACGGATACTTGATCGCCTTGTTGGTTATAATATTAGTCCTTTATTATGGAAGAAAGTCAAAAAGGGATTAAGTGCAGGACGTGTACAATCTGTAGCGGTTCGCTTAATTATTGATCGTGAAAAAGAAATTCAAAGTTTTATTCCGGAAGAGTTCTGGACAATTAAAACAGAATTTGTCAAAGGAAAAGACACATTTGAAGCATCTTTTTATGGTGTGAATGGAGAAAAGGTTCAATTAACAAATGAAGCGCAAGTAAAAGACATAATTGAAACAATGAAAAACAATGCGTTTTCAGTTGAAAATGTAACGAAAAAAGAGCGGAAACGTAATCCTGCATTACCATTTACAACGTCTTCTTTACAACAAGAAGCTGCACGTAAATTAAATATGCGAGCAAAGAAGACAATGATGCTTGCGCAGCAGCTATACGAAGGGATAGATATTGGTAAACAGGGAACCGTAGGTCTTATTACGTATATGAGAACAGACTCAACGCGTATATCGGAAACTGCTCAAGAGGAAGCTCGCTCTTATATTACTGAGGCGTTTGGTTCAGAATACATAGGGACAGAGAAGAAGAAGGAAACGAAAAAAGCGAATGCACAAGATGCGCATGAAGCAATTCGTCCAACTTCGGTAATGAGGAAGCCAGAGGAACTAAAAAGTTTCTTAAGTCGTGATCAACATCGTTTGTACAAATTGATTTGGGAGCGATTTGTTGCAAGTCAAATGGCATCTGCTGTAATGGATACTGTTACAGCTAGACTCATTAATAATAACGTTCAATTCCGTGCAAGTGGCTCAGTAGTGAAATTTTCAGGGTTTATGAAAGTTTACGTAGAATCGAAAGATGATGGTGCGGAAGAAAAAGATAAAATGTTGCCTCCTTTAGAAATAGGAGAAACTGTATTTTCAAAAGATATGGATCCAAAGCAGCACTTTACGCAGCCCCCACCACGTTATACAGAGGCCCGTTTAGTTAGGATGCTTGAAGAGCTTGGAATCGGGAGACCGTCTACTTACGTACCAACACTTGAAACGATTCAGAAGCGAGGATATGTTGCATTAGACAATAAACGCTTTGTTCCGACTGAACTTGGAGAAATTGTAATTGAACTTATTTTAGAGTTTTTCCCAGAAATTATTAACATTGAATTTACGGCCAATATGGAGCAAAACCTTGATGAAGTAGAAGAGGGGAAAGCAAATTGGGTGAAAATTGTTGATGATTTCTACGTAGGCTTTGAACCCCGCTTAGAAAAAGCGGAAAAGGAGATGCGTGAAGTCGAAATTAAAGATGAACCTGCTGGGGAAGATTGTGAATTATGCGGTCACCCAATGGTCTTTAAAATGGGCAAATACGGGAAGTTTATGGCTTGTTCTAATTTCCCTGATTGTCGCAATACAAAACCGATTGTGAAAGAAATCGGTGTAACTTGTCCGAAATGTGATAAAGGACAAATTATTGAACGCCGAAGTAATAAAAAGAAACGTCTTTTCTATGGATGTGGCACATATCCAGAATGTGACTTTGTATCTTGGGATAAACCGATTGGCCGGAAATGCCCGAAATGTGAAGGTATGCTCGTAGAGAAGAAGCTGAAAAAAGGCGTTCAAGTACAATGTATTTCTTGTGATTATGAAGAAGAACAACAAATGTGAGCGTAACTGCTCACATTTTTTTCGGGATAGAAAAGGAAAGGTGATAAATACATGACAACACAAGTAGTAAACGTCATTGGCGCAGGTCTTGCAGGAAGTGAAGCAGCTTATCAAATTGCAAAACGTGGTGTTCAAGTAAAATTATATGAAATGAGACCAGTAAGACAAACGCCGGCTCATCACACAGATAAATTTGCTGAGTTAGTATGCAGTAACTCACTTCGTGCAAATACATTAACAAATGCTGTTGGGGTCATTAAAGAAGAAATGCGCAAAATGGACTCTGTTATTATCCGTGCGGCAGATGAGTGTTCTGTGCCAGCAGGAGGAGCATTAGCGGTTGATCGGCATGAATTTGCAGCAAAAGTAACGGAGTATGTGAAAAATCATCCAAACGTAACTGTGGTGAACGAAGAAATGACAGAAATTCCAGAAGGACCAACTGTTATTGCGACAGGTCCACTCACATCTCCAGAACTTTCTGCACAGTTAAAAGAGTTAACGGGTGAAGATTATTTTTATTTCTATGATGCAGCTGCACCAATCGTGGAAAAAGAAAGCATTGATATGAACAAAGTATATTTAAAATCTCGTTACGATAAGGGAGAAGCGGCTTATTTAAACTGCCCAATGACAGAAGAAGAGTTCGATCGTTTTTATGATGCTTTAATTGCTGCAGAGACAGTGCCATTAAAAGAATTTGAGAAAGAAGTATTCTTTGAAGGTTGTATGCCTGTAGAAGTAATGGCAAGCCGTGGTAGACAGACATTGTTATTTGGACCGATGAAACCAGTGGGGCTGGAAGATCCGAAAACAGGTAAAACGCCATATGCTGTTGTTCAATTACGTCAAGATGATGCAGCAGGAACGTTATACAATATTGTTGGGTTCCAAACACATTTAAAGTGGGGACCTCAAAAAGAAGTATTACAATTGATTCCTGGACTTGAAAATGCAGAAATTGTACGCTATGGTGTAATGCATCGTAATACGTTTATTAATTCACCAAGATTACTTCGTCCAACATACCAATATAAACATCGTGATGATTTATTCTTTGCTGGACAAATGACAGGTGTAGAAGGATATGTAGAATCGGCTGCTTCAGGGCTGTTAGCAGGTATTAATGCAGCTCGTCTTGTAAAGGGAGAAGAGCCTGTTGTATTACCTCCTGTAACAGCAATGGGCAGTATGGCGAATTATATTACTGCAACTAATGCGAAAAACTTCCAACCGATGAACGCAAACTTTGGTTTATTTGCGCCATTAGAAAAGAAAATTAAAAAGAAACAAGAGCGAAATGAAGCATACGCAACACGCGCTTTAGAGACGATTCAAAATTTTGTAAATATTTAGTTAAATTTCTTGCAAAGGCTACTGAGTTGTGATACGATTTAGTAGCCTTTATTGAGGTGAGTTATGTGAATGTGAAGAAATTGTTACAATTATTCGTTGGATATTTACAAATTGAAAGAAATTATTCAAAATATACAATTGCAAGTTATCAAAATGATTTAGAACATTTTGTGCAATTTATGGAGCGAGAAGGCATATCCTCTTTTTTAGACGTTACATACGTAGATGTTCGTTTGTACTTAACGACATTACACGATGAAAAGCTAGCCCGTAAATCTGTCGCAAGAAAAGTATCGAGCTTACGAAGTTTATATCGTTTTCTGATGCGTGAAGGATATCGAGAAGATAATCCGTTTGCACTTGCGTCACTCCCCAAAAAAGAACTGTCAATCCCAAAGTTTTTGTATGTTGAAGAATTGGAGAAATTGTTTGAAGTTTCTGATGTAAAAACACCACTTGGTCAAAGGGATCAAGCTTTATTAGAGCTTATGTATGCAACGGGAATCCGTGTGAGTGAATGTGTAAGTTTACAACTTACTGATATTGATTTCTCGGTAGGGACAATTCTAGTGACGGGAAAAGGCAAAAAACAAAGGTACGTTCCGTTTGGAAGTTATGCCCAAGATGCTTTAATTACTTATATAGAAAACGGTAGAAAACAGTTAGCTAAAAAAACAGAGGAACATTCTCAAATGGTGTTTTTAAATGCAAAGGGTAAGCCGTTAACGGATCGCGGTGTTCGTTATATTTTAAATGAGCTCATTAAGAAAGCTTCTCTTACAATGCGAATAAGTCCGCATATGTTAAGGCATACATTTGCTACACATATGTTAGATGAAGGTGCAGATTTACGAACTGTGCAGGAGTTATTGGGTCATGAAAATCTATCAACGACACAAATTTATACGCATGTTTCAAAAGAAAGATTGCGTTCTGTTTACATGAAGCATCACCCGCGGGCATAAATTGCTTTTAAAGCTATAAAAACATATAAAGGAGTTTTTTCTATGGGAAATTTCCACGCTACAACGATATTTGCCATTCACCATAATGGAGAGTGTGCTATGGCCGGCGACGGACAAGTGACATTTGGCAATGCTGTTGTGATGAAGCACACAGCACGAAAAGTTCGAAAGCTATTTCAAGGGAAGGTGTTAGCTGGATTTGCAGGTTCCGTTGCGGATGCGTTTACTCTTTTTGAAATGTTTGAGGGGAAATTAGAAGAGTATAATGGAAATTTACAACGTGCTGCAGTTGAAATGGCGAAACAATGGCGTGGTGATAAAATGCTGCGTCAATTGGAAGCGATGTTAATCGTTATGGATCAAACAACGTTACTTCTTGTTTCAGGAACAGGAGAAGTAATTGAACCGGATGATGGCATTTTAGCAATCGGTTCAGGTGGACATTATGCGCTTGCAGCTGGTCGCGCTTTAAAGCAACATGCGAGTGAACATTTAACAGCAAAAGCAATTGCGAAAGCAAGTTTAGAAATTGCTGGTGACATTTGTGTGTATACAAATCACAACATTATTGTGGAAGAATTGTAGAATCGTAAGGGAGGCATTTTATATGCATTTACATTTTACTCCGCGTCAAATTGTAGAAAAATTGGATCAATATATTATTGGTCAAAAAGATGCGAAAAAAGCGGTTGCAGTAGCGCTTAGAAATCGATATCGTCGTAGTAAATTAGCGGAAGATTTACGCGATGAAATTGCTCCGAAGAACATTTTAATGATTGGACCGACAGGGGTCGGAAAGACAGAGGTAGCACGACGAATGGCGAAGCTCGTTGGAGCACCTTTTATTAAGGTTGAAGCGACGAAATTCACAGAAGTTGGATATGTCGGTCGAGATGTAGAATCTATGGTGCGTGACCTTGTAGAAACTTCAGTTCGCATCGTAAAAGAAGAAATGGTCGTCAAGGTTAAAGATAAGGCTGAGGAGCAAGCAAATCAACGGCTTGTTGAAATTTTGGTGCCAAGTCCGCAAAAACAATCCGGATTCAAAAATCCGTTAGAGATGTTATTTGGTGGAAATCAAAATGCGAATCAGACATCTGAAACGCAAGATGACACAGAAATTGAAAAGAAGCGCAGAGAAGTTGAAAAGAAACTTGCCGCAGGTTTACTTGAAGATGAAATTGTATCGATTGAAGTGACGGAACAACAGTCTTCTATGTTTGATATGTTGCAAGGTACTGGTATGGAGCAAATGGGGATGAATTTCCAAGATGCATTAGGAAGTTTTATGCCGAAAAAAACGAAAAAACGTAAACTTTCTGTAAAAGAAGCAAGAAAAGTCTTGACAAATGAGGAAGCACAGCGCTTAATTGATATGGATGAAGTTACACAAGAGGCTGTTTATCGTGCTGAACAGCTCGGGATTATTTTTATTGATGAAATTGACAAAATTGCTGGTAAGCAGTCGAATAGCGTGGATGTATCGCGTGAAGGTGTACAGCGTGACATTTTGCCAATTGTAGAAGGATCGAACGTTGCAACGAAATATGGATCGGTGAAAACAGATTATATTTTATTTATTGCGGCTGGTGCCTTCCATATGTCCAAACCGTCTGATTTAATTCCAGAACTGCAAGGAAGATTCCCGATTCGAGTGGAATTAACAAAATTATCGGTAGATGATTTTGTTAAAATTCTTGTAGAACCTGATAATGCTTTAGTGAAGCAATATATAGCATTATTAGCAACTGAGGGTATAGAAATTGAATTTTCTGACGAAGCTATTCGTAAGATTGCTGAGATTGCTTATCAAGTTAATCAAGATACGGATAATATTGGAGCGAGAAGACTTCATACCATTATGGAGAAACTTCTTGAAGATTTATCGTTTGAAGCATCTGAGATTACGTTAGAGAAAATAACGATAACACCTCAATATGTAGAGGAAAAATTAGCGACGATTGCTAAAAATAAAGATGTGAGCCAGTTTATTTTGTAATAGTGTCATCAGGTGACTCGCCCTAGTTTCCAAGTGATGAAAAAATATGTAAGTAACATGTAGGAGGAACTTTTGAAATGGAATTATTAGCAAAAACGAGAAAATTAAATGCGTTATTACAGAGCGCAGCAGGAAAACCTGTAAACTTTAGAGAAATGTCAGATACAATGTGTGAAGTAATTGAAGCAAACGTATTCGTTGTAAGTCGTCGCGGTAAATTATTAGGATATGCAATTCACCAACAAATCGAGAATGAGCGCATGAAACAAATGCTTGCAGAGCGTCAATTCCCAGAAGAGTATACACAAAGCCTATTCAACGTTACAGAAACATCTTCAAACTTAGATGTAAACAGTCAATTTACAGCATTCCCTGTAGAAAACAAAGAATTATTCGGTCAAGGTTTAACTACAATTGTACCGATCGTTGGTGGCGGTGAGCGTCTAGGTACACTAGTGTTAGCGCGTCTTGGTCAAGAATTTTTAGATGATGATTTAATTCTTGCTGAATACAGCTCAACTGTAGTAGGTATGGAAATCTTACGCGAAAAAGCGGAAGAAATCGAAGAAGAAGCGCGTAGTAAAGCGGTCGTTCAAATGGCAATTAGCTCGTTATCATACAGTGAGTTAGAAGCAATTGAGCACATCTTCGAAGAATTAAATGGAACAGAAGGTTTACTTGTTGCAAGTAAAATTGCTGATCGTGTAGGAATTACTCGTTCTGTAATCGTAAACGCACTTCGTAAATTAGAAAGTGCAGGCGTTATTGAATCTCGTTCTTTAGGTATGAAAGGAACATACATTAAAGTATTGAACGACAAGTTTTTACATGAACTTGCTAAATTAAAAACAAACTAATTGTTAAGGGAAGCTCTCCTCATGTGAGGAGAGCTTTTTATTTTCTAAAATATTCATTACGTTCTGATGGGGAAAAAGCCGTAGTTTTGCTTTATTAGGTACGGCTGCTTAAAGTAAAGGAAGAGTGGTAATACTGAAGTTAGAATTGAGAAATAGATGAGTAAAATCATAATTAAAAAGAAAGTTTTACATTGTTCGCATTTTCGACTTGATTGTAATATTTCATTATGATATAGTAAGCAGTGGTGTCAGTACAAAGTACACACGTTTACCGATTTAAGTGTTGGTGCTACGCTTGTAGTTTCGCTTAAAGATGAAGTAAACGGAGGATATCAAAAACCATTTAGGAGGAACTAAATTATGTCAGTAATTTCTATGAAGCAATTGCTTGAAGCTGGTGTTCATTTCGGACATCAAACTCGTCGTTGGAACCCAAAAATGAAACGTTACATTTTCACAGAGCGTAACGGTATCTACATCATCGACTTACAAAAAACTGTGAAAAAAGTTGAAGAAGCTTTCAACGTAATGCGTAACATCGCTGCTGAAGGCGGCGACATTTTATTCGTAGGTACAAAAAAACAAGCACAAGAAGCTATTAAAGAAGAAGCAACTCGTGCAGGTATGTACTTCGTTAACCAACGTTGGTTAGGTGGAACGTTAACAAACTTCCAAACAATCCAAAAGCGTATCAAGCGTCTTAAAGACATCGAAAGAATGCAAGAAGATGGTACATTCGATGTACTTCCTAAGAAAGAAGTTGTTCAACTTAAAAAAGAGTTAGAGCGTCTTGAAAAATTCTTAGGCGGTATTAAAGATATGAAAGGTCTTCCAAGTGCATTATTCGTAGTAGACCCTCGTAAAGAGCGTATCGCAGTTGCTGAAGCACGCAAATTACACATTCCAATCATCGGTATCGTTGATACAAACTGTGATCCAGACGAAATCGATCACGTAATTCCAGCAAACGATGATGCAATTCGTGCTGTAAAACTTCTTACATCTAAAATGGCAGACGCGATCCTTGAAGCAAAACAAGGTGAAGAAACTGTTACTGCGTAACAAATTTGAAAGGTGATAAGGGGTTCGGCCTTTTATCACCTTTTTTAAGGTATAAACACCTTTTCAAAAGGTATAAATACATATTTTAGGAGGATGAAAAATATGGCAATCACTGCACAAATGGTAAAAGAACTTCGTGAAAAAACTGGCGCGGGTATGATGGACTGCAAAAAAGCTTTAACAGAAACTAACGGCGACATGGAGAAAGCAATTGACTTCTTACGTGAAAAAGGTATTGCGAAAGCTGCTAAAAAAGCAGACCGCATCGCTGCTGAAGGTTTAACTTTCATCGAAACAAACGGTAACGAAGGTTTAATCTTAGAATTAAACTCTGAAACTGATTTCGTTGCGAAAAACGAAGGTTTCCAAACATTAATTAAAGAATTAGCTGCTCATTTATTAGCTAACAAACCTGCTAACATTGAAGAAGCTATGGCTCAAACAATTGCAAACGGCAAAACAGTAGAAGAGTACATCAACGAAGCAATCGCTAAAATTGGTGAAAAACTTACACTTCGTCGTTTCGAAATCGTATCAAAAACTGATGCAGATGCATTCGGTGCTTACCTACACATGGGTGGACGCATTGGTGTATTAACAGTTCTTGAAGGTTCTACAGATGAAGCGGCTGCTAAAGATGTAGCAATGCACATTGCAGCAGTTAACCCTAAATACATCGACCGCGATGCTGTAACAGCTGAAGAAGTTGAGCACGAGCGTCAAGTATTAACACAACAAGCTTTAAACGAAGGCAAGCCTGAAAAAATCGTTGCTAAGATGGTTGAAGGCCGTCTAGGTAAATTCTTTGAAGAGATTTGCTTACTTGACCAAGCATTCGTTAAAAACCCTGATATGAAAGTTCGTCAGTTCGTTGAGTCTAAAGGCGGAACATTAAAAGGATTCGTTCGCTACGCTGTTGGTGAAGGTATCGAAAAACGCGAGGACAACTTTGCTGAAGAAGTAATGAACCAAGTAAAAGGTAACAACTAATACAGATTAGGGAACACATTGTGTTCCCTTTTTTAAAATAAAGATGTAAGCAATTGGAGGTTCATTATGAGTAAACCGAAATATGATCGTGTCGTTTTAAAACTAAGCGGAGAAGCTTTAGCTGGTGAACAAGGATTTGGAATTAACCCAGCTGTTATTAAGTCAGTTGCAGAACAAGTGAAAGAAATTGCAGAACTTGATGTAGAGGTTGCTGTTGTTGTTGGCGGCGGTAACATTTGGCGTGGGAAAATTGGAAGTGAAATGGGCATGGACCGTGCAGGGGCGGACTACATGGGCATGTTAGCGACAGTTATGAACTCATTAGCTCTTCAAGATAGCTTGGAGAACATTGGAATTCAAACACGCGTTCAAACTTCTATTGAAATGCGTCAAGTGGCAGAACCTTACATTCGCCGCAAAGCAGTTCGTCACTTAGAGAAGAAGCGTGTTGTTATCTTTGCAGCGGGTACAGGTAACCCGTACTTCTCTACAGATACAACTGCAGCATTACGTGCAGCAGAAATCGAAGCTGATGTTATTTTAATGGCGAAAAACAATGTAGATGGCGTATATAATGCAGATCCATCTATTGACCCAACAGCTACGAAATATGAAACACTTACCTACTTAGATGTATTAAAAGAAGGTTTAGGTGTAATGGATTCTACTGCTTCTTCTTTATGTATGGATAATGATATTCCATTAATTGTATTCTCGGTTATGGAAAAAGGTAATATTAAGCGTGCCGTTTTAGGCGAAAATATTGGAACAATTGTAAGGGGGAAATAAAAATGGGACAACAAGTATTAAAAGCTACAAATGAAAAAATGGAAAAAGCAGTTGCTGCTTATTCTCGCGAATTAGCTTCAGTTCGTGCTGGTCGTGCAAGCGCGTCTGCATTAGATAAAGTACAAGTTGATTATTATGGTGCACCAACACCTGTTGTGCAATTAGCGAACATTACAGTTCCTGAAGCACGTTTGCTTGTTATTCAGCCGTATGATAAAACTTCTATCGGTGATATTGAAAAAGCAATTTTAAAAGCTGATTTAGGTCTAAATCCTTCTAACGACGGATCAGTAATTCGTATTGCATTCCCTGCATTAACAGAAGAACGTCGTAGAGACCTAGTAAAAACTGTTAAGAAATATGCTGAAGAAGCAAAAGTAGCAGTTCGTAACGTACGTCGTGATGCTAATGATGATCTTAAAAAGCTTGAAAAAGCTGGAGATATTACAGAAGACGACTTAAGAGGATATACAGAAGATATCCAAAAAGAAACAGATAAATATATTGCAAAAGTTGACGAAATCGCAAAAAACAAAGAAAAAGAAATCATGGAAGTGTAATAGCGATACCTTCGCAAATATGACCCTCTTCTTAAGGGGGTCTTTTTACACTTTTAGGCATACGTCTGCTTGTTGGAGGGTATGAATGATGTTTAAAAAGTTTCCTTTTTTTAAAGGTAAAAAGGTCACATCGTTTGATCATCTCATTGAAAAAGTGAAAAAGGGACATATCCCAGAGCACATTGCGATCATTATGGATGGTAATGGAAGATGGGCAAAGAGAAGAGCAATGCCCCGCATTGCCGGACATCATGAAGGAATGCAAGTAGTAAAAAAAATTACGAAATTTGCTAGTAAACTTGATGTGAAAGTGCTGACTCTTTATGCTTTTTCTACTGAGAATTGGAAAAGACCGAAAAAGGAAGTCGATTATTTAATGAAGCTTCCAGAAGAATTTTTAGGTGCATTTTTACCAGAATTAATTGAAGAAAATGTACAAGTTCGAGTAATTGGACAAAAAGATCGTCTTCCTACGCATACGCGCAGAGCGATGGAAAAAGCCATGGAAGATACAAAAGAGAACACGGGATTAATTCTCAATTTTGCGTTAAACTATGGAAGTCGCGATGAAATCGTTTCTGCTGTGCAACATATGATGAAAGATAGCGAAGAAGGGAAAGTTCGTTCAGAAGATGTAAATGAAGAAATGCTTTCTTCATACTTAATGACAAGCTCTTTACCTGACCCAGACTTGCTTATTCGTACAAGTGGGGAGCTACGTATTAGTAATTTCATGCTATGGCAAATTGCGTATTCGGAGCTTTGGTTTACAGATGTGTATTGGCCAGATTTTACCGAGGAACATTTGCTAAATGCGATTACAGACTTTCAACATAGAGGGCGCAGATTCGGAGGCGTGTAGAAAGAGAGGGTTTGGTAGTGAAACAGAGAATTATTACTGGAGTGATTGCTGCCGCGCTGTTCATTCCCATCGTAATTTACGGTGGCGTGCCTTTTACAGTTTTAGTGTATGCACTTGCTTCTATAGGATTATATGAATTAATTCGTATGAACAAGCTTACACTTATTTCGGTGCCAACAGTTTTAGCCGCATTATTATTGTGGAGTATTTTAGTTCCAAGTAATGCATCAGGAGTGTTCAATTGGATTGGATTAGATAAACTAGAAATCACATTTGTGATTGTTTTATTACTTTTATCATATACAGTCCTTTCAAAGAATACATTTACTTTTGACAATGCTTCTTTTTTACTTATGGCAACAACGTATGTTGCAATGGGATTCTTATATTTAAATGAAACGAGAATAGCGGGAATCCATTTTGTATTTTATGCGTTATTTGTCATTTGGGCAACTGATTCAGGTGCATATTTCATAGGGAAAGCAATCGGAAAAAGAAAATTGTGGCCAGAAATTAGTCCGAATAAAACGATAGAAGGTTCACTAGGTGGTATTGTTTGTGGGATTGTCGTTGCTTTTGTATACAATATGTTTTTCCAAGTTCAAGGGAACGTTGGGATGTTAATAATTGTTACAATTGCAATCTCCATTTTTGGACAACTTGGTGATTTAGTACAATCTGCTTTTAAACGCCATTACGGTGTGAAAGATTCAGGTACAATTTTACCTGGACATGGTGGAATCTTAGATCGAACAGATAGTTGGTTGTTCGTATTACCGATTTTACACTTCTTACATTTCATTTCATAATAAAACGAGGGGTTGGAGTCATGAAAAACATTAGTTTATTAGGGGCAAGCGGATCAATAGGGACGCAAACTTTAGATGTAGTACGCTCGCACCCAGACCAATTCCGTCTCGTTGCTTTTTCTGTAGGGAAAAATATTGACTACGCAGTAAAAGTTATTCAAGAATTTTCTCCTCAGCTTGTTTCTGTACAAAGAGAGGAAGATGTTGTAAGGTTACAATCAGTTTCTGGAAATACAAAAGTAGTATATGGTGACGAAGGACTATTAGAGGTAGCTCTTCACCCAAGTGCAGAAGTTGTAATAAATGCTGTTGTAGGTAGTGTAGGGTTGTTACCAACACTCCGTGCAATTGAGGCGAAAAAAACAATTGGAATTGCAAACAAAGAAACATTAGTAACTGCGGGACATATTGTAATGGAAGCTGCACGCAAACATAATGTGCCGTTACTTCCAGTAGATAGTGAGCATTCGGCTATTTTTCAATGTTTGAATGGAGAAAATGAAAAGCGAATTTCTCGCTTAATTATCACTGCTTCAGGTGGGAGTTTCCGCGATAAAACGAGAGATGAATTACATCATGTGACTGTGGAAGATGCGCTTCGTCATCCAAACTGGTCAATGGGTTCGAAAATTACAATTGATTCTGCTACAATGATGAATAAGGGGCTGGAAGTAATTGAAGCGCATTGGCTTTTCGGCATACCTTATGAGCAAATTGATGTTGTTTTACATAAAGAAAGCATTATTCATTCTATGGTTGAATTTGAAGATCGTAGTGTAATGGCACAGCTCGGCTCACCAGATATGCGTGTACCAATTCAATATGCACTTACATATCCAGATCGATTACCTCTCTCAGATACAAAACAGTTAAATTTATGGGAAATTGGAACACTGCATTTTGAACAAATGAATCAAGATCGTTTCCGTTGCCTACGTTTTGCATATGAAGCTGGAAAGATGGGCGGGAGCATGCCAGCTGTTATGAATGCAGCAAATGAAGTAGCTGTAGCAGCCTTTCTACAAAAGAAAATTGGTTTCTTAACAGTAGAAGACCTCATTGAAAAAGCAATGCACCATCACAATGTCATTGCACGTCCGAGCTTAGAAGAAATTCAGGAAATTGATGCGGCCACAAGACGGTTTGTGATGGAACAAATTTAGCAAAGGTGGTTATGGAATTGAATACAGCGATTGCCTTTATATTAATTTTCGGTGCACTCGTATTTTTCCATGAGCTAGGGCATCTATATTTCGCAAAAAGAGCGGGTATTTTATGTCGCGAGTTTGCAATTGGTTTTGGACCAAAAATATTTTCATTTGAAAAGAATGAAACAGTTTATACAGTTCGGCTGCTACCTCTTGGAGGCTATGTTAGAATGGCTGGTGAGGATGCAGAAACGGTTGAATTAAAACCAGGAAAAAAAGTTGGACTCGTGTTAAATGAAAACGAAGAAGTTATGAAATTAGTTTTAGACGGGCGCGAAAAGTATCCGAATGTTCGCGTGATTGAAGTAGAGCAAGCTGATTTGGAACACAATCTCACAATTGCTGGTTACGAAGAATACGAGGAGGAATTGCAAACATTCCGTGTGAGTGAAAAAGCTCGTATTGTTTCAGCAGGAGAAGAAATACAAATCGCCCCGTTTAACAGACAATTTGGTTCTAAAACGCTAGGACAGCGAGCATTAACAATCTTTGCAGGTCCTGCTATGAACTTCATTCTTGCATTTGTTATTTTTGTTATCATTGGATTGGTACAAGGTATTCCTGTTGATAAGCCAATGGTTGGGAAAGTAATGAAGGATAGTGTTGCAGAACAAGCAGGATTGAAACAAGATGATACGATTCAAGCAATCGATGGGAAAGACACGAATACATGGAAAGATGTTGTCACGATTGTACGTGAACACCCAAATAAAGAAATTACGCTTCATGTAAAACGTGACAGCGAACAATTGAATGTAAAAGTAACGCCATCAGCTGATAAAGAGGGGAAAGAAGAGGTTGGTAGAATTGGTGTATACTCTCCTGTAGAGAAATCTATTTTTGGTTCTATTAAATCAGGTTTTGAGCAGACGTATACATGGACAAAATTAATTTTTGATTCCCTTGTAAAACTAGTGACGGGTCAGTTTTCTATTAATGATTTATCAGGTCCCGTAGGAATTTATAATTTAACAGACCAAGTAGTAGATTATGGCTTTATTCGTGTTCTTAGTTTGGCGGCTGTTTTAAGCATAAACCTTGGTCTATTCAACCTATTACCGGTTCCTGCTCTTGATGGAGGACGCTTGTTCTTCTTCTTAATTGAAGCTTTGCGTGGGAAACCAATTGATCGCCAAAAAGAAGGAATGGTTCATTTTATTGGCTTTGCGTTATTGATGTTACTTATGTTAGTTGTAACGTGGAATGACATTCGGAGATTTTTCTTGTAAAATAAAGTGAAACTTGTAGTAAGTATAAAATTCACGATGTTTTTTGTGAATAGTGAATGAAATGAATAAAACTCTTAGAGTCGTAATCCCTCACCTAATTTGAGGTGGGGGGTTTTACTGCGTATTAGAGTAAATTAAAGAGGTGCGAATAGATGAAACAAAGTATGGTATTTAGTCCTACATTACGTGAAGTACCAGCCGATGCTGAGATTAAAAGTCATCAATTGCTACTTCGTGCAGGATTCATGCGTCAAAATGCTTCTGGTATTTACAGCTTTTTACCACTGGGGCTAAAAGTATTGCATAAAGTGGAACGTATTGTTCGAGAAGAGATGGAACGAGCAGGAGCTGTAGAATTATTAATGCCAGCATTACAAGCAGCTGAATTGTGGCAAGAATCAGGTCGTTGGTATTCTTACGGTTCTGAGTTAATGCGTATGAAAGATCGTAATGATCGTGAGTTTGCACTAGGAGCAACGCATGAAGAAGTTATTACAGACCTTGTACGTGATGAAATTAAATCTTATAAAAAGCTACCGTTAACATTATATCAAATCCAAACAAAATTCCGTGACGAGCAAAGACCCCGTTTTGGTTTATTACGCGGAAGAGAATTTTTAATGAAAGATGCTTATTCTTTCCATGCGACACAAGAAAGTTTGGATGAAGTTTATAGTGGCCTATACCAAGCATATTCTAATATCTTCGCTCGCTGTGGATTGAATTTCCGTGCGGTTATTGCTGATTCTGGAGCAATGGGTGGTAAAGATACACATGAATTTATGGCATTATCTGATGTAGGAGAAGATACAATTGCGTATTCTGATACATCTGATTATGCAGCAAATATTGAAATGGCACCTGTTGTTGCTTCCTATGCAAAAAGCGATGAAGCAGAAAAAGCACTTGAAAAAGTAGCAACGCCAGATCAAAAAGCAATTGAAGAGGTTTCTGCATTCTTAAATATGGAAGCGTCAAATTGCATCAAATCTATGGTCTTTAAAGTCGATGAAAAGTTTGTTGTTGTACTTGTTCGCGGGGATCATGAAGTAAATGATGTAAAAGTGAAGAATGTCTATGGTGCTTCAGTTGTTGAACTTGCTTCACATGAAGAGGTAAGAGAACTGTTAAATTGCGAAGTTGGTTCTTTAGGACCAATTGGTGTAACAGGAGACATTGAAGTCATTGCTGACCATGCTGTAGCAGCAATTGTAAATGGTTGCTGTGGTGCAAACGAAGAAGGATTCCATTATATAAATGTAAATCCAGAGCGTGATTTCAAAGTGAGTCAATATACAGATTTACGTTTCATTCAAGAAGGAGATCAATCTCCAGATGGAAATGGGACAATCCGTTTTGCTCGTGGTATCGAAGTTGGACATGTGTTTAAATTAGGTACACGTTATAGCGAAGCAATGAATGCAACGTTCTTAGATGAGAATGGAAAAACGAAGCCACTTATCATGGGATGCTATGGTATCGGGGTATCTCGCACAGTTGCGGCAGTCGCTGAGCAATTTAACGATGAAAATGGTTTGGTTTGGCCAAAAGCTGTTGCACCATTCCATGTACATGTAATTCCAGTAAACATGAAGTCTGATGCACAGCGTGAAGTAGGTGAAACGATCTACAATTCATTACAAGAACAAGGTTATGAAGTATTGTTAGATGATCGTGCAGAGCGTGCAGGTGTTAAATTTGCTGATGCAGACTTATTTGGTCTTCCAGTTCGAGTAACAGTTGGTAAAAAAGCTGATGAAGGCATTGTTGAAGTAAAAGTGCGTGCTACAAATGAATCTGCAGAAGTAAAGGTAGAAGAACTTCATGCATACATTGCTAATATTTTGAAATAAGAAGAGGTACCTCCAGGTGAGGTACCTTCTATTTCTATGTAAAATGAAAAATAATTAGTTAAAAGGAAGAAATCTTTCTTTGCGGAACGTTTCAATTTATAATAGCAGATGGAAGGAGGTTGCTTATGTCATTAACAAACGAACAACAAGAGCGATTTCAAATTTTGCTCCAACAGCTGCAAATGCCTGAAGACCTTATCAATCAATATTTACAAGGTGGCGGTATTCAAAGGCTAGTTGTTGATAAAGCAAATAAGAGTTGGCATTTTGATTTACAAGTGCCACGTATTTTGCCAACAGAATTATATGAACTGTTAGAAACACAGCTCAATCAGTCATTTTCACATATTGCAAAAACGTCATTTGCATTAGAAACAGAGAATAAACAATTTACAGAAGAAGAGGTCAAAGCATATTGGCCACTTTGTACAGATCGAATTACTTTTTCACCTATGTTTGCGTATTTAAAAAAGCAACTTCCGCATGTAAATGGAGTGAAGTTGTTACTTGATGTGAATAATGAGTTAGAATCTACTGCGCTAAAGAAAAATCTTGCGAAGTCGGTAGGGGATCAATATGAAGTTTTCGGATTTCCACGTTTTCAGCTTGAAACAAATATAAAGCAAAACGAAGAGGAAGTTCAAAAATTTCGTGAACAAACACAGCAAGAAGATCGTCAGCGTGTTATACAAGCTATGGAAGAAATGGCCAAGAAGCAAGCTGAAGAAAGTGATGTTGTACATGAAGGGCCGATTGTACTCGGTTACCTTATTAAGCCTGATGAAGAGATTACACCGCTACGCGAAATTCAAGATGAAGAAAGAAGAAAAACTGTTCAAGGTTATGTCTTCAATGTGGAAACAAAAGAGCTGCGTAGTGGACGTACGTTATTAACGTTAAAAATAACGGATTATACGGATTCTATTATGATTAAAATGTTCTCACGTGATAAAGAAGATATTCCGATGCTGCAATCCTTAAAAAAAGGAATGTGGGTAAAAGCGCGAGGTTCGGTCCAAAACGATACGTTTGTTCGTGACTTAGTAATGATTGCGAACGATATTAACGAAATAACAGGGCCTTCTCGTAAAGATAAAGCACCTGAAGGAGAAAAACGGGTAGAGCTTCATTTGCATACCCCAATGAGTCAAATGGATGCTGTTACATCGGTATCTAAGCTTGTTGCTCAAGCTGGAAAATGGGGACATGAGGCTATCGCTGTTACAGACCATGCTGTTGCACAGTCTTTCCCAGAAGCGTATTCCGCTGGTAAAAAAGCCGGTGTAAAAGTCATTTATGGTGTAGAAGCCAATTTAGTAAATGACGGTGTTCCTATTGCTTATAATGAGACTCATCGACTACTTGCAGATGAAACATACGTTGTTTTCGACGTTGAAACGACAGGGCTATCAGCTGTATATGATACGGTTATTGAATTAGCCGCTGTAAAAGTGAAAGGCGGCGAAATTATCGATCGCTTTGAATCTTTTGCAAATCCGCATCAACCATTATCAGCAACAATTATTGAATTAACAGGTATCACAGATGATATGTTGACGGATGCACCAGAAGTAGGAGAAGTATTTAAAAAGTTCGAATCATGGATGGGTGACCATACACTTGTTGCCCATAACGCAAGTTTTGATATGGGATTCTTAAATGTTGGGTTTAAGAAATGTGGCTTAGACAAGCCGAAAAATCCAGTTATTGATACATTGGAGTTAGCTAGATTTTTATTCCCAGAGATGAAGAATCATCGTTTAAATACGATGTGTAAAAAGCTTGATATTGAATTAACGCAACATCACCGTGCAATTTATGATACAGAGGCAACAGGTTATTTACTTGTGAAAATGTTAAAAGATGTCATTGAAAAAGGTTTTGAATATCACGATCAATTAAATGACAGCATGGGGCAAGGGGATGCGTATAAACGTGGACGTCCAAGTCATATGACACTACTTGCAACATCAGATGTTGGTTTAAAAAATTTATATAAGCTTGTTTCATATTCTCATTTGAATTACTTTTACCGCGTACCACGGGTACCACGTTCTTTATTAAAAAAATATCGCGAAGGTATATTAGTTGGTACTGCTTGTGATAAGGGTGAAGTATTTGAAGCGATGATGCAAAAGGCTCCTGAAGAGGTAGAAGAGATTGTGCAGTTCTATGATTACATTGAGGTTATGCCTCCGGAAGTGTTGCGTCATTTAGTAGAACGTGAACTCGTTCGAGATGAAGGACAGTTAAAAACAATTATTTCTAACTTAGTAAAACTAGGTGAAACGTTAGATAAACCTGTTGTTGCTACAGGGAATGTGCATTATCTAGATCCAGAAGATGCAATGTATCGCAAAATCTTAGTAAGTTCGCAGGGCGGGGCAAATCCATTAAATCGTCATTCATTACCGCCTGTATATTTCCGTACAACAAATGAAATGTTAGATTGCTTCTCATTCTTAGGAGAAGAGAAAGCAAAAGAAATTGTTGTGACGAATACACAAAAGGTCGCATCGTTAATTGGTGATGTTCATCCAGTAAAAGATGACCTATATACACCGAAAATTGAAGGTGCTGATGATGAAACGCGTGACATGAGTTATAAAATGGCACGCAGCATCTACGGTGAAGAATTGCCAGAAATCGTAGAAGCACGTTTGGAAAAAGAATTAAAAAGTATTATTGGGCATGGATTTGCCGTTATTTATTTAATTTCACATAAGCTTGTGAAAAAATCGCTGGTTGACGGCTACCTTGTAGGTTCACGTGGATCGGTAGGGTCATCATTCGTTGCGACGATGATGGAAATTACCGAAGTAAATCCATTGCCGCCACACTATGTATGTCCGAATTGTAAGCAATCAGAGTTCTTTAATGATGGTTCTGTAGGCTCTGGTTTTGACTTACCTGATAAAGAGTGTCCAACATGTAATATCCCGTATGTAAAAGATGGACATGATATTCCGTTCGAAACATTCCTTGGTTTTAAAGGAGATAAGGTTCCCGATATTGACTTGAACTTCTCCGGAGAGTACCAACCACGTGCCCATAACTATACGAAAGTACTGTTCGGTGAGGACTATGTATACCGTGCTGGAACAATCGGTACAGTTGCGGAGAAAACAGCTTATGGTTATGTAAAAGGGTATGCATCTGATCATAACTTAACCATTCGAAATGCAGAAATTGATCGTCTTGTTGCTGGTTGTACTGGTGTAAAACGCACAACAGGGCAGCATCCAGGCGGAATTATTGTTGTGCCCGATTACATGGATATTTTTGATTTTTCACCAATTCAATTCCCAGCCGATTCAGTAGGGGCAGAATGGAGAACAACACACTTTGACTTCCATTCTATTCATGATAATTTATTAAAACTGGATATTCTGGGACACGATGATCCGACCGTTATTCGTATGCTGCAAGATTTAAGCGGCGTGGATCCAAAAACAATACCAACAGATGATCCAGAAGTAATGAAGATTTTCTCTGGACCAGAATCTTTAGGTGTAACAGAAGAACAAATTAATTGTAAAACCGGTACACTAGGTATACCGGAGTTTGGTACAAAATTCGTAAGGCAGATGTTAGAGGAAACAAAGCCAACAACATTCTCAGAACTTGTCCAAATTTCTGGACTATCTCATGGTACAGACGTATGGCTTGGTAATGCTAACGAACTCATTTATAACGGTACATGTACACTGAGTGAAGTTATCGGTTGTCGTGATGATATTATGGTCTATCTGATTTATCAAGGATTAGATCCATCCTTAGCATTTAAAATCATGGAATCGGTGCGTAAAGGTAAAGGTGTACCAGAAGAGTGGGAAGAGGAAATGCGTAATAACAATGTGCCTAGTTGGTATATTGATTCTTGTAAAAAGATTAAGTACATGTTTCCTAAGGCCCATGCGGCTGCTTATGTACTTATGGCTGTACGTATCGCTTACTTCAAAGTACACTTTGCACTCTTGTTCTACGCAGCATATTTTACAGTACGTGCAGATGATTTTGATGTAGATGCGATGGTCAAAGGCTCGGCATCAATCCGTGCAAGAATTGATGAAATTGCGCAAAAAGGATTGGATGCAGCGCCGAAAGAGAAAAGTTTACTAACAGTGTTAGAAATGACACTTGAAATGTGTGAACGTGGTTATTCATTCCAAAAGGTTGATTTATATCGTTCACATGCAACTGACTTTATTATTGATGGAGATACGTTAATTCCTCCATTTAATGCGATACCTGGTCTTGGTACAAATGCGGCCTTAAGTATTGTGGAAGCACGTGGAAATGGTGAGTTTTTATCAAAAGAAGATTTGCAACAACGTAGTAAGCTTTCTAGAACAATCATTGAGTATTTAGATAGCCAAGGTTGTTTAGGAGATCTACCGGATAAAAACCAATTATCACTGTTCTAACAGGCAGGAAAAATCTTTGCAAATCGTTATTTGCTATGGTATACTATTAACCGAGATAACCATGTCATGTATATTTTGCGAAAAGAAGAGTGGGGAAACCCACTCTTTCGTGTTACTATCTATGTTTTATCTATGGATGTAGGTGAGACATTTCTGTCGTATATACATATTTTGTTACAAGTTTTACTTCTTAAATTTGGTAATACTAAGACAGATATTCCCTGCTTAATGGCAGGGGCTTTTGTTAGCTAACAAGAAAGAATAAGATAGACCGTTTTAAATAGGGCGGATTTTTTCTTTCAAATGGTACATGGCGGCAGAAAGGAGGCTGTTTATGGATAAGAAAGTCACAGAAGTTGTTGAAGCACTTGCGCAGCCGATTGTTGAAGAGTTAAATCTTGAACTTGTAGATGTAGAATATGTGAAAGAAGGAAAAGACTGGTTCCTACGCGTATCCATCGATTCAGAGACAGGAGTAGACATTGAAGAATGCGGAGCGGTAAGTGAACGTTTAAGCGAAGCTTTAGATAAAGAGGATCCAATTCCTCATCTTTACTTTTTGGATGTATCATCTCCTGGAGCGGAACGCCCATTAAAGAAAGAAAAAGACTTCCAGCAAGCGGTAGGAAAGCAAGTGGCAATTAAAACATATGAGCCGATCGATGGTGAAAAGATGTTTGAAGGAAAGCTACTATCCTACGATGGTACAACAATTACACTACTATTAACAATTAAAACACGTAAAAAAGAAATTCAAATTCCAATGGACAAAGTTGCGAATGCGCGACTTGCTGTTACGTTTTAGTAAGAAGGGGGATCTTCATGAGCACTGAGTTGTTAGATGCTTTGCTCGTATTAGAATCAGAAAAAGGTATTAGCAAAGATATTATTATTGATGCGATTGAAGCAGCTTTAATCTCTGCTTATAAACGCAATTTTAACCAAGCACAAAACGTTCGCGTTAGCTTTAATCCAGAAGTGGGAACAATTCAAGTTTTAGCACGTAAAGACGTTGTTGATAATGTGTTTGACCCACGTCTTGAAATTTCTGTAGAAGAAGCAAGACAAATCAATCCGAACTATCAAGATGGCGATGTATTAGAAATTGAAGTAACGCCAAAAGATTTTGGTCGTATTGCAGCACAAACTGCAAAACAAGTTGTAACACAACGTGTGCGTGAAGCGGAACGCGGTGTTATTTATTCAGAATTTAGTGATCGTGAAGAAGACATCATGGTTGGTATTGTACAACGTCAAGATGCTCGTTTTATTTATGTAAGCTTAGGAAAAGTAGAAGCACTACTACCAGTAAGTGAGCAAATGCCTAACGAACAATATAAACCACATGATCGCATTCGCGTGTTCATCACAAAAGTAGAAAAAACGACAAAAGGACCACAAATTTATGTATCACGTACACATCCAGGTCTTTTAAAACGTTTATTTGAAATTGAAGTGCCGGAAATTTACGATGGAACTGTAGAAATTCGTTCGGTAGCACGTGAAGCAGGCGACCGCTCTAAAATTTCTGTATATGCAGAGAATATCGATGTTGATCCAGTAGGTTCTTGCGTAGGTCCAAAAGGTCAACGTGTACAACGCATCGTAGATGAACTAAAAGGTGAAAAGATTGATATTGTTCGCTGGTCGAATGATCCAATTGAATATGTAGCAAATGCTTTAAGCCCATCACAAGTTGTAAAAGTACTTGTGAATGAAGAGGAAAAAGCAACAACTGTTGTTGTTCCAGACCATCAGCTTTCATTAGCAATTGGTAAACGTGGACAAAACGCACGTCTTGCAGCAAAATTAACAGGCTGGAAAATTGATATTAAGAGCGAGTCTGATGCGAAGCAACTTGGCATTGTAACAGAAGAAGACAACATGATCGCATTCGATTCAGTTGAAGATGAAATCGAATAGAGGTGATGAGTATGAGCAATCGAAAAGTTCCGTTACGAAAATGTATTGCAACGCAAGAAATGAAATCAAAACGCGAGCTCGTTCGCATTGTTCGTTCCAAAGAGGGCGAAGTGTCTATTGATTTAACTGGAAAGAAATCAGGACGTGGTGCATATTTGTCAAAAGACAAGGAATGCATCATCCAAGCGCAAAAGAAAAATATTTTGGAACATCATCTAAAAGCGAAGGTCGACAGTTCTCTTTATGAAGAGCTCCTTGAGCTTGTTGAGAAGGAGTCGAAATAAGTGTCCGATTGGAAATCGTTTTTAGGACTAGCAAACCGTGCTCGAAAAATAATTTCGGGTGAAGAACTCGTTTTAAAAGAGGTACGAAGTGGCAAAGCAAAGCTTGTATTGCTTTCTGAAGATGCGTCAGTGAACACAACAAAACGTATTACTGATAAAACAACGTACTACAACGTACCAATGAAAAAAGTCGAAAATCGACAACAATTAGGGCATGCGATTGGGAGAGATGAGCGAGTCGTTGTAGCCGTGTTAGATGAGGGCTTTGCGAAAAAGCTGCGTAGCATGCTCGATACAACTTACCGGGGGTGAAGGTATGAGTAAAATTCGAGTGTATGAATATGCGAAGAAACACAATGTCTCAAGTAAAGATATTATTACAAAACTAAAAGAAATGAATATTGAGGTCTCCAATCATATGACAATGTTAGACGATGAAGTAGTAAATAATTTAGATAATCAATATAATACTGGAGCAGAAAAACCTTCTGTTGCAGATGAGTTTGAAGTAGAAGAAAAAGTTGTTCGCAGCAAAAAGAACAGCAATAAGAAGAAGAAAAAAGGCAAAGGAAATGAAGACAAACGTCAAGAAAACTTTGCTGGAAGACAACCAACACAAACAGTAGAGACACCGGATAAAGTTACTTTCACCGGTTCTCTTACAGTAAGTGAACTTGCAAAAAAACTAGGAAAAGAGCCATCTGAACTTATTAAAAAGCTCTTTATGCTAGGTATTATGGCGACAATTAACCAAGATTTAGATAAAGATACAATTGAGCTAATTGCTGGTGATTACGGTATTGAAGTAGAAGAAGAAGTGATTGTTAGCGAAACAGAATTTGAAACTTTCATGGACGAGCAAGACGATGAAGAAAACTTAAAAGAACGTCCTGCCGTTGTTACAATTATGGGACACGTTGACCATGGTAAAACAACACTGCTTGATTCTATTCGTAATTCAAAAGTAACTGCTGGCGAAGCTGGTGGAATTACACAGCATATTGGTGCATACCAAGTTGAAGTAAATGACAAAAAAATTACGTTCTTAGATACACCAGGTCACGCAGCGTTTACAACAATGCGCGCACGTGGTGCACAAGTAACAGATATTACAATTCTTGTTGTTGCAGCTGATGACGGTGTTATGCCACAAACAGTTGAAGCAATTAACCATGCGAAAGCAGCTGGAGTACCAATTATCGTTGCTGTGAATAAGATGGATAAACCATCAGCAAATCCAGACCGCGTAATGCAAGAGTTAACAGAGTACGAATTAGTTCCAGAAGCTTGGGGCGGAGATACAATTTTCGTACCAATTTCTGCAATTCAAGGCGAAGGAATTGACAACCTGTTAGAAATGATTCTTCTTGTAAGTGAAGTAGAAGAATATAAGGCAAATCCAAATCGCTATGCAGCTGGTACTGTAATCGAAGCACAGCTTGATAAAGGTAAAGGAACAATCGCAACATTACTTGTGCAAAACGGTACACTTCGAGTAGGAGATCCAATTGTTGTTGGTACATCATTCGGACGTGTTCGTGCGATGGTAAATGATATTGGTCGTCGTGTGAAAGTTGCTGGTCCGTCTACTCCTGTTGAAATTACAGGTCTAAATGAAGTACCACAAGCAGGCGATCGCTTTATGGCATTTGCTGACGAGAAGAAAGCACGCCAAATCGGTGAATCACGTGCACAACAAGCATTGCTTGCACAACGTGGTGAAAAATCTAAATTAAGCCTTGAAGATTTATTCCAACAAATTCAAGAAGGCGAAATGAAAGAAATTAACTTAATTGTGAAAGCGGACGTACAAGGTTCTGTAGAAGCAATGGCAGCATCACTTCGCAAAATTGATGTTGAAGGCGTAAAAATAAAAATCATTCACACAGGCGTAGGTGCAATTACAGAATCTGATATTATTTTAGCTTCTGCATCAAATGCAATTGTGATTGGATTTAACGTACGTCCTGATGTAAACGCGAAACGTACAGCTGAATTAGAAAATGTTGATATTCGCTTACACCGCATTATTTACAAAGTAATCGAAGAAATTGAAGCAGCAATGCAAGGTATGCTGGATCCTGAATTCGAAGAAAAAGTAATTGGTCAAGCAGAAGTTCGTCAAACATTCAAAGTTACTAAAGTTGGAACAATTGCAGGCTGTTATGTAACTGATGGTAAAATCACACGTGATAGCGGCGTACGTATCATTCGTGATGGCGTAGTTATTTTCGAAGGACAGCTTGATACGTTAAAACGTTTCAAAGATGACGTAAAAGAAGTTGCACAAAACTATGAGTGTGGTATCACAATTGAAAGATATAATGATCTTAAAGAAGGGGACATCATTGAGGCGTACATTATGGAAGAAGTGAAGCGATGATTATCGCTTCACTCTCATTTGAGTGTATGATTTATGATGTGCATTCTTTAAAAGAGAAACGAGCAATTTTACAGCGTATTTTAACTCGGGTGAAACAAAGGTACAATGTATCTGTTTCAGAAGTTGGACACCAGGATGTATGGCAACGTACAGAAATTGCAATCGTTTCCGTATCCTCAAATCGTGTTGTCTGCGAAAAAGAAATGAATCGTGTACTTGCGTATGTTGACTCGTTTCCTGAGATTGAACGTACGATAACACAATTGGAATGGTATTGAATGAGGTGATTAGTTATGAAGCTACGTGCAAATCGCGTGGGCGAGCAAATGAAAAAAGAACTAGGCGAAATTATCAGTCGCAAAATTAAAGATCCACGTATTGGTTTTGTGACGGTAACAGATGTGCAAGTAAGTGGGGATTTACAGATTGCTAAAGTATATATTTCTGTTTTAGGAGACGAACAACAGAAAGAAAATACATTAAAAGGCTTAGCGAAGGCAAAAGGATTTATTCGTGCTGAAATTGGGCAGCGTATTCGTCTTCGTAAAACACCTGAAATTACCTTTGAATTTGATGAGTCTATCGCTTATGGACATAGAATTGATACGCTTTTACATGAAATTAATAAAGACGGTAAACGTGAAGAATAATGGATAGACATTTGTCTATCCATTTTTTCAATGGAAAGTAAGTTTGGCATACAAGTGCATGTTCAAAAAGGAGGATAAAGAGAGTCCACTATTTTGAGGAACAGAAGCTAGGGGGGCCTACATCAGTACCGGACTGGCGACGCAGGCGAAGAAATGCGATAGCTACCTTTACCGGATTTTTTGAACATCATCTACAAAAGTATAACGATGAGGTGAACATATGGAAGGTGTATTATTGTTACATAAACCAAAAGGAATGACATCACACGATTGTGTATTTAAGTTAAGAAAGATATTGCGTGAAAAGCGAATTGGCCATACAGGGACATTAGACCCAGATGTAACAGGAGTATTACCAATTTGTGTAGGGCGCGCTACAAAGATTGCGCAATTTTTAACAAGTGAAACAAAAACATATGAAGGTGAAGTTACACTAGGATTTTCGACAACGACTGAAGATGCTTCTGGTGAAGTAGTGGAAAAACAGGATGTAAATCGTGTAATTACACGTGCGGAAGTGGAAACTGTATTAGCGGAACTAACGGGTACAATTGAGCAAGTACCTCCTATGTATTCAGCTGTAAAAGTAAACGGAAAGAAACTATACGAATACGCAAGAGCGGGGCAAGAAGTTGAACGTCCAGTTCGTGTAATAACAATTCATGAATTTGTGTTACTTGATGATCGTGAGGTATTTGAAGGGAAGAATATTTCATTTCGCTTCCGCGTTACATGTAGTAAAGGAACGTATGTGAGAACATTGGCGGTTATGATTGGAGAAAAGTTAGGATTCCCAGCACATATGTCACATCTTGTGAGAACAGCTTCAGGAGAATTTTTGTTAGAAGATTGCATATCATTTGAAGAAATTGAAGAAAACATGCAAAATGGAACAGTAGAGTCTATTTTTATCTCAATCGATGAAGCGTTAAGTAAATTTCCAAAAATGGTTGTAGATGAAAAACAAGCGGAAAAAATAAAAAATGGTATGTTTTTAAAGAATGAACTGCAAGTGACAGCGCCGTTTATTACAGTATTTGATAAAAATGAACGTTGCTTAGCAATTTACGAACATCATCCAAAACACCCTGGCATGTTAAAGCCAATGAAAGTACTTGTGAATAATCAGGAACTAAAGCTATAATGAATTATTGGAAGGATTATTACAGAAAAAGGTGAATTCAAGCGTGAAACTCATTCATTTAACTCATCCACATGAACAAAATAAAATAGAATTACCACCTACTGTAATGGCATTAGGATTTTTTGATGGCATTCATTTAGGGCATCAACGTGTGATTCGCACAGCAAAAAAAATAGCGGATGAAAGAGGATGTAAAAGTGCTGTCATAACGTTTCATCCACATCCATCTGTTGTCTTAGGGAAAAAGGAAGCGCATGTGGAGTATATTACACCGCTACGTATTAAAGAAAAAGTAATTGCAAGCCTAGGGATTGATATGTTATATGTGGTGAAATTCGATGAATCATTTGCTGGATTGTTACCACAACAGTTTGTAGATGAATATATTATTGGGCTAAATGTAAAGCATGTAGTAGCAGGATTTGATTATTCATATGGACGTTTAGGAAAAGGGACGATGGAGACTTTACCATTTCATGCAAGAGGGGAGTTTACACAGACCGTGATTGAAAAAGTTGAATTTCAAGAAGAAAAGGTAAGTTCCACAGCATTACGAAAATTGATTCGAAATGGAGAAATGGAACAAATCCCATCTATTTTAGGTAGAGCTTATACAGTAGAAGGAATGGTTGTTCACGGAGATAAACGTGGACGTCAAATTGGTTTTCCAACAGCTAATGTAGCTTTAAGTGAGGAGTATCTTCTGCCGCCTGTTGGTGTGTATGCAGTAAGATTAAAAGTTCATGGTGAGTGGCATGATGGTGTATGTAATATCGGTTATAAACCAACTTTTAAAGATGATGAGCGTAATCTGTCTATTGAAGTACATCTATTCCATTTTAATGAGGATATATATGATCAGGTTGTTACTGTTGAATGGCACATGCGTATTCGAGAAGAGAAAAAGTTTAATGGCATCGATGAGTTAGTTGCTCAAATTGCCAAAGATAAAAAAACAGCACAAGAATATTTTAGCACAACAAAGAATATACTTGCTTTTTCCAATGAAAAGTAGTATTCTATGTTATGTACTTTATGACAACCATTGCTTGGCATTGCGACTCACCGACGCTTGCTAGGTAATTGGGGGTTTAATTATTAGGAGGTGAAATAGGATGGCTTTAACACAAGAGCGTAAAAATGAAATCATTGCACAATTTAGAACTCATGAGACTGATACAGGTTCTCCAGAGGTTCAAATTGCTGTCCTAACGGAGCAAATTAACACTCTAAACGAGCACTTACGTACTCACAAGAAAGATCATCATTCACGTCGTGGTCTATTAAAGATGGTTGGTAAACGTCGTAACTTACTTACTTACCTTCGTAATAGCGATATCACACGTTACCGTGAATTAATCACAAAGCTTGGCTTACGTCGATAGTCAAAGAAGCGGGAATATTCCCGCTTTTTTGTTAGGTAAAAATATATCTTTTACTCTTAATAGCTTACTTAAATTTCGGTAATACTAGAGGAAGAATATTGTGATATATTATCCATTTACATAGAAGAATTGAATATTTTAAATTGAGAGGGGTACTTAAATGAGTCAAGAAAAGCAAGTCTTCTCGATAGATTTAGCTGGTCGTCAGCTAACAATTGAAACAGGCCAGCTTGCAAAACAAGCAAACGGGGCAGTATTAGTAAGATATGGCGACACAGCGGTTCTATCTACAGCAACTGCATCAAAAGAGCCAAAAAATGTAGATTTCTTCCCACTTACAGTAAACTATGAAGAACGTTTATATGCAGTCGGAAAAATCCCAGGCGGTTTTATTAAACGTGAAGGTCGTCCAAGTGAAAAAGCAATTTTAGCAAGTCGCTTAATTGACCGACCAATTCGTCCACTTTTCGCAGATGGCTTCCGTAATGAAGTGCAAGTTGTCAGCATCGTTATGAGTGTTGACCAAGATTGTTCTTCTGAGATGGCAGCTATGCTTGGTTCTTCATTAGCGTTATCGATTTCAGATGTTCCATTTGAAGGACCAATCGCTGGTGCAACAGTTGGTCGCATCGACGGCGAATTTATTATTAACCCAACGGTAGAACAACAAGAAAAAAGTGATATTCACCTTGTTGTAGCTGGGACAAAAGATGCAATTAACATGGTAGAAGCAGGGGCTGATCAAGTACCTGAAGAAATAATGTTAGAAGCGATTATGTTCGGTCATGATGAGATTAAACGTTTAGTTGCTTTCCAAGAAGAGATTGTACAAGCAGTTGGTAAAGAAAAAACAGAAGTGAAATTATATGAAGTAGATGCTACAATCAATCAAGATGTACGCGAAATGGCAGAGAAAGATATGCATGCTGCGATTCAAGTACATGAAAAACATGCACGTGAAGATGCAATTAACGAAGTGAAAAAGCGTGTGATTGAGCACTATGAAGCAAATGAAGCTGATGGAGAAACATTAGGACAAGTAAATGAGATTTTATATAAAATTGTAAAAGAAGAAGTACGTCGTCTTATTACAGTTGAAAAAATCCGCCCGGATGGACGTAAAGGTGATGAAATCCGTCCTTTAGCATCAGAGGTAGGTATTTTATCTCGTACGCACGGTTCTGGTTTATTTACACGTGGACAAACACAAGCGCTTAGTATTTGTACGTTAGGTGCATTAGGCGATGTGCAAATTTTAGACGGTCTTGGTGTAGAGGAATCAAAACGTTTTATGCATCACTATAACTTCCCATCCTTTAGTGTTGGAGAAACAAGACCAATGCGTGGACCTGGTCGTCGTGAAATCGGTCACGGTGCATTAGGTGAACGTGCGCTTGAACCAGTTATTCCATCTGAGCAAGACTTCCCGTATACAGTTCGTCTTGTATCAGAAGTATTAGAATCAAATGGTTCTACTTCACAGGCAAGTATTTGTGGAAGTACGTTAGCTATGATGGATGCAGGTGTTCCACTTAAAGCACCAGTTGCTGGTATTGCAATGGGACTTGTGAAGTCTGGTGAGCACTACACAATTTTAACTGATATCCAAGGTATGGAAGATCACTTAGGTGATATGGACTTTAAAGTAGCAGGTACAGCTCAAGGTGTAACAGCGCTACAAATGGATATTAAAATTGCTGGTTTATCTCGTGAAATTTTAGAGGAAGCATTACAACAAGCGAAAGTTGGCCGCATGCACATTCTAGATCATATGCTATCTGCTATTGCCGAGCCTCGTAAAGAGTTATCTGCGTATGCTCCGAAAATTATTACAATGACAATTAATCCGGACAAAATCCGTGATGTTATTGGACCGAGCGGTAAGCAAATTAACAAAATTATTGAAGAAACTGGCGTGAAAATTGATATTGAGCAAGATGGTACAGTCTTTATTTCTTCTATTGATCAAGAGATGAATGAAAAGGCGAAGAAAATCATCGAAGATATTGTTCGTGAAGTACAAGTAGGCGAAATTTACTTAGGAAAAGTAAAACGCGTTGAAAAATTCGGTGCTTTCGTTGGATTATTTAGTGGTAAAGATGGACTTGTTCATATTTCTGAGCTTGCACTTGAACGTGTAGGTAAAGTAGAAGACGTTGTGAAAATCGGTGACGAGATTTCAGTAAAAGTTATCGAGATTGACAAACAAGGCCGTGTAAACTTGTCTAGAAAAGTATTGCTAAAAGAAGAGCAAGAAAAAGAAGCGGCAAAAGAAGAAGCTTCAAAACAAGAAGCTTCAAAACAAGAAAATATACAAGAACAGAAGTAAGTAAGAAAGCCAGGGTTCCTGGCTTTTTTTGTTAAATAAAAATACATTCGATGCATAGATTTTTATTAGTGAAAAGGTATAGTTTTCATAATAACGCTCAAATTAACAAGGATAAGAAGAAAATGGATTTTTCTTATGTGTATAGTTAATGGGAGGGTTTATATGAGAACTCGTATATTTGTATTCATATCTATATTCTTTCTTTGTATGGGTTTATGCTCATATTCAGCGCTAGCAAATGATGATCTTTATGAAGAAATTCAGAAACAAGCGAAGCAATATTCAATTGCACCGCAAAATGCGATAATTGATAAGATTTGGAAAGCGACGCCAGGGTATAATGGTAAAGAGGTTGATATTGAAGCGTCATATAATAACATGAAGAAAATAGGGAGGTTTGATGAGAAGCAACTTGTATATCGGGAAGTTTCACCAAGCACGCATTTAGAAGATTTATCGTATTCTCCCATTTATCGTGGGCATCCACATAAAAAAATGGTAGGATTAACGATAAATGTGGCGTGGGGAAATGAGTATCTTCCGCGTATATTAGAAACATTGAAAAAGCATGATGTAAAGGCAACGTTCTTTTTGGAAGGACGCTGGGTAAAAGAAAATTTAAGATTTGCAAAAATGATTGTAGATGCAAAGCAAGAAGTAGGAAATCATTCTTATACGCATCCGGATATGAAAACGCTGTCTAGAAATCAAATACAAGAACAATTACAAAAAACGAATCAAATTATTGAGGCAGCTACAAGTCAAAAAGTACGATGGTTTGCACCACCAAGTGGAAGTTTCCGCGATGAAGTTGTAGAAGTGGCGGGCGGATTGAAGATGGGGACTATTATGTGGACAGTTGATACAATTGATTGGAAACGTCCAGAGCCTGAAGTGCTTCTTCAGCGTGTGATGCGGAAAGTACACCCAGGTGCAATTGTATTAATGCATCCGACATCTCCAACAGCTGAGGCGTTAGATACGATGATTTCACAGTTAAAAAAACAAGGGTATAAAGTAGGGAATATTACAGAATTATTAGATGAAAAACGCATTGATTAAATACATTTACATGACATTCATGTTCAAACTTGTTATCATTAAATAATAGCAATTATTTAGAGAAACTGGCATTAGGAGGAAAGTTTTTGATTAAAAAATATACTTGTAAAAATGGTGTAAGAATCGTTATGGAGAATATACCAACTGTTCGTTCTGTTGCAATTGGTATATGGATTCATGCAGGTTCAAGAAATGAAAATGAAAAAAACAATGGAGTTTCGCACTTTTTAGAGCACATGTTTTTTAAGGGGACAGAGACGCGTAGTGCGAGAGAAATTGCAGAGTCATTTGATAGTATTGGTGGTCAAGTGAATGCATTTACTTCAAAAGAATACACGTGCTATTATGCAAAGGTACTTGATGAGCATGCAAAATATGCACTAGATGTGTTAGCTGACATGTTCTTCAATTCCACATTTGATGAAGAAGAATTGAAAAAAGAGAAGAACGTTGTATTTGAAGAAATTAAAATGTATGAGGATACGCCAGATGATATTGTGCATGACATGTTAACGAAAGCGACATATGAAACGCATCCGCTTGGATACCCAATTTTAGGTACAGAAGAAACGCTTGAAACATTTACAGGGGATACATTACGTCAATATATAAAAGATCATTATACACCTGAAAATGTTGTAGTTTCGATTGCTGGAAATATTGATGAAACATTTGTTCAAACAGTGGAACAATATTTTGGCAACTACGAGGGAACAACAAAGCGTGAACAAGTACATAGTCCGATTTTTCATTTTAATAAAGTGGCCCGTAAAAAGGAAACAGAGCAAGCTCATTTATGTTTAGGATTCCAAGGATTACAAATGGGACATGAAGATATTTATAACTTAATTGTATTAAATAATGTATTAGGTGGCAGTATGAGTAGCCGCTTATTCCAAGAAGTACGTGAGCAACGAGGATTAGCATATTCAGTGTTCTCTTATCATTCTTCATATGAAGATACAGGAATGTTAACACTTTACGGTGGTACAGGAAGCCAACAATTAGATACTTTATATGATACAATGCAAGAAACGTTAGAGACATTGAAAAATACAGGTATTACAGAGAAAGAACTTGTTAATAGTAAAGAGCAGCTTAAAGGAAATCTGATGTTAAGTTTAGAAAGTACGAATAGCCGTATGAGTCGCAATGGAAAAAATGAATTGCTCCTTAGAAAACATCGTTCGCTTGATGAAATTATTGAGAGTGTGAACAAGGTTACCAAAACAGATGTGGATCAATTGATTCGCAGTATATTTACAAATGAATTTTCCGCAGCGCTAATTAGTCCGAATGGAGAGCTTCCAAAAGGAATGAAATAAGACGAAATAACCGTATCTCGTACGAGGAGATACGGTTATTTTTATGTACTAAGCTTTTTATAAGTATAACAGATTTTGAATGCTAGGGAGAGGAGTTCATTTTCTTGGTATTTTTTAGAGACGTGTAGAATACGTACTTATTATAGGCTAGGATTTGAGGATGTTGTATGGAAGATGTTCGTAAAGGGGAGAATCATATGCGTTTAAGTGAATTAAGTGGAAAAGAGATTGTGGACTTGGAGCGTGCGGAAAAAATGGGAGTTTTAGGTCATGCTGATTTAGAAATAAACGAGAAGGATGGGAAAATTCAAGCTCTCATTATACCGGTGGGAAAATGGGGTGGGTTTAAAAGGGAGCAGCAAGAAGTTCGTGTAGAATGGAACCGTATTAAAAAGGTCGGTCATGATATGATTATCTTTGACCTTGCAAGCCGCCCAAGCTCACAGTAAAAGATAACCATTTTGGTTGTCTTTTTTTTATTCCACTATTCACAGGCAAGTAATACTCCTACCTCAAGATTCAGTAAAACAAAGAAGATAGGTTGGAAGATAAACTGTCGGTAAAGGTCCAAGTGATGAAGCCTAATAATCGGTGGGAGATGTCGTTGATTATAGTTTCGCTTTATTGGAACAGGTGTAGCACGTTCAAATGAAAATGGAGTGAGGGAGTAGTAGTTAAGTAATGAGGAAGAGTGTAACTCTAATGGAAGTTTTATCTTATAGAATTTCACATATTTAGAAATATTGAATGCTTTTTGTTTTTCAATCACCTCTAACTCGTACGGTACATATTATGTGGAGGAAAAAGAAAAAGTAGGCACTTTTCTTATAAATGAAAGAAAAAGAAGGTGAAGTAGGGAATGTTGACTGAGATGCACATTGCTGTCATAGGAGGAGATGCAAGGCAGCTAGAAGTGATTCGTAAGTTGGTTGAACTTGATGCAAAACTTTCATTAGTAGGATTTGATCAACTGGATCATGGTTTTACAGGGGCAGCAAAAGAGAGTATGCAAGATCTAGATTTCACTTCTTTAGATGCAATTATTTTGCCGGTAGCAGGAACAAATGCAAAAGGAGAAGTAGATACTATTTTTTCAAATGAAAAAGTTGCGCTTACGAAAGAACAGATTGAAAAAACACCAGCAAACTTTACTATATATTCAGGAATTGGTACACCGTATTTAGAAAATATTACATCTACAACAAATCGAAAACTTGTGAAACTATTCGATCGTGATGATGTGGCGATCTATAATTCTATTCCAACGGTAGAAGGAACATTAATGATGGTTATTCAACATACAGATTATACAATTCACGGTTCGAATGTAATGGTTTTAGGATTTGGTAGAACTGGAATGAGTGTAGCGAGAGCTTTTCAATCACTAGGAGCTCATGTCAAAGTAGGAGCACGACGTTCAGAACATATCGCTCGTATTTCGGAAATGATGTTTTCTCCTTTTTATATGCAGGATATTGAGAAAGAAGTAAGTGATGTTGATATTGTCATTAATACGATTCCGCACCTCGTTGTAACGGCAAGGGCTATTTCTAGGATGCCAGCTCATACGTTGATTATTGACTTGGCTTCTAAGCCTGGTGGTACGGATTTTCGTTATGCAGAGAAACGAGGGATTAAAGCCTTGTTAGCACCCGGTCTTCCAGGAATTGTTGCACCAAAAACAGCAGGGCAAATTTTAGCGAATGTTCTTTCTCAGTTATTAACGGCAGATATGATGGCAAAGGAGGAGAATGGAAAATGAGTTTAAAAGGAAAACGAATTGGGTTTGGATTTACAGGATCACATTGTACGTATGCGGAAGTTATGCCGCATGTAGAGAGACTAATTGTAGAAGGAGCAGAAGTGCTGCCGGTTGTTTCATATACTGTACAAACAACAAATACTAGATTTGGTGAAGGAGCAGAGTGGATTGAAAGGATTGAAGAGATAACAGGAAATAAGGTTATTAATTCTATTGTAGGCGCAGAACCACTCGGTCCTAAAATTCCATTAGACTGCATGGTGATTGCTCCATTAACAGGGAATTCAATGAGTAAATTTGCCAATGCAATGACAGATTCTCCTGTATTAATGGCAGCAAAGGCGACGCTTCGGAATGGAAAACCAGTTGTGTTAGCTGTTTCAACAAATGATGCTCTTGGCCTTAATGGTGTAAACCTAATTACACCAACAAGATGACGACAAAAAGCAAACGTTTATTTGTCGTCATCTTGAGGGAGCTTAGGGTAAAGCACAAGTTTAAAATCGTCGAGTCTTTGCCATTTTTCTTTCGTATAAACAGCCTTTTCTAAAACTGACTTTAGGAGGCTGTTCTTTTTTTGTGGATCATCTGTTTTGAAATATAGATCTAACACATGCTCGACTTGAGGAATTGTATCTTTCTTCACTTTTTCCTTTGTTATTTCTGTTTTAATTTCTTTTCTGAGGTTTTCCATCGTTTCAGTAATCTCATTAATACGATTGGAAACAACATTAGAACGTTCTAAAAACATATCAACAGTATAAACACCACGCTCTAATAAATCGTGTAAATTATTTTTTTGTTTTTGGACATCCACTAACTCTTTTTCAAGTTTTCGTAAAGCAGTCTCGTTCATTTGAATAATTTGTGTTTCTTTTGTGCTTTCATCTTGCTTATTTTTTTCAAAATCAGCTTTATAATTGATGTACCATTCTTTTAATGCTTCGAGTAAACGTTTTTCGATTAGTTCTGTATAACTGGATTTATTTTCACAACCACGATGTTTACAATCCATTGTATGTTTTCGATTTTTTGGATATCGTTGTACCATGCTGTATCCACATTTTCCGCATCTGATAATCCCAGCTAACGGATTCTTTAATCCATTCGTATTATAAGGAACGTGATACCTCGTATTTAATTTCTCCTGTGCTTTTTCGAATAAGCTTTCTGGGATAATCGGATCATGTTTTCCATCCGCAATAATCCATTCTGATTTATCTTGCCTAGTGCAACTACGTTTCGTTGCATCCGGACGTTTCACTTCTTTTCTTTTTTGCCATGTTACCTTTCCGATGTAAACATTATTTTTTAACATGTCTAATATACTGTATGGGTTCCAATCGTTACCTAACTTACTTTTGTAGCCAAGTTCATTTAATTTCCGCATAATAGCATTCGCACCCATATCTTCATTGGCATACCATTCAAAAATCATTCTTACAACAGAAGCTTCTTCTAAATTAATCGTTAACGTACGCTCACGCTTATTTAAGCGATGGATATCATATCCGTATGGTGCATGTGTACCAAGGTAATTACCAGCCTCTACACTTGCTATGCGGCCACGTTGCATACGACGAGTAATAATCTTTAATTCCTTACGTGCCATAAACGCTTCAAATTCGCTGTATTCTTCGTCCCACTCATCATTAAGGTCATAAGTCTTTCTAGGCGTCATAATCTTCGTATTCGAGCGTTTGAACGTTTCTAAGATGATTCCTTGTTCTTTCATACCACCACGACCTAAACGGTCCATATCCATGCAAAGAACAACATCATATTTGTTATCTTCAATTTCTTCAAGCAGCGCTAACATCTCAGGACGTTTTACTAAGCTCTCGCCAGATACGATTTCCTCACGGACAGATAAAACATTTAAGTTCATTTCCTTGGCAATTTTCAGCAGGGTAGAGCGGTGCTTTGCTAAAGTTTCGCCTTCACCACGTGCTTCGGCTTCGAGATCGGCACGGGATTTACGTAGATAGATTGCGGTTTTCATAGTTAGACCTCCTTATTAGTAGTTATTATACGAAAAGTAAACTAGCAAAAGAAGTGATTATAAATAAAAGCCCTTATAAAAGGGCTCTATTTATTTGAAATTACTCCAGATCGATTACTTTTTACACGTTCATATTTTAGATACACTTGGGAAGAGAAATCGCATACATAGAAAACATTATAGTTATCATTTGGTTCAATTGAGCAGAGTATTTTTTTGTCATCAATCACATATTTATGAATTATTTTCTTGTCTTTAATTTCTTCCTCAGGCACTATGGTAATAAGAAATTTCGGTTGATTTAATCGATTACGTTGTAGGATTATAAAAGTACATATCATAGCTGACAAAATTGGGTAGGCAATAAGAAATTCTATAAGATTGGTTTCTGTATTATGGAAAATAACACTATCAAATAATGAACAATAAAAAGGTAATCCAAGGATTATATGACCAAAAACAAAATATGTAGAGTATTTGATAGTATGCTTTTGAACTTCATTAAAACAGGAGACAATGTATAAAAGTACCATTGAAATTAAACTTAAAAAGAAACTAGCTTTTATAGTATTTAGAAAAAAATTTATCACTAAATCTTTTTCTATTGATAAAGTATTCGATATGTCTCGAATACTGTTAAAAGCGTTATGACCAACTACATGTATTAAGATAGAAAACCCGACATATAAGCATGAAGTAATTAAAAGTGTACCTAGAATAAAGTTAAGGATTTCTAGTTTAGCTCTCTTTACTTTGTCGAAAAATAATTTATCAAAATCATTTGTTTTGGTTAGAGTAATAAAGTGATTAAATAAAAGTAAGAAAGCAGATACTACTGTAGTGATTGAAGCGACAGTCTTCCAAAAATTTTCGTTTGCAAATTCTGTCATCAAGTGGTACTCTCCTTTCGCCTATATTTATTAACTCTTTTTTATAATTTGGAGCAATATTATATTTTTATTGAACAATAACGAATTTTTCAAAGAATGCTTTACGTTTAATTTTGTTATAAACATATGGAGTATTAAATTTTTTTACCCAGGATTGATCTTCAACTTTTAATTCCTCGATTTTAAATCCAATGTATTCATTTAATGATTTTCTATCTAAATTGGTACTATAAGTTTTTCCGTCGAATGGAAGAGTCATTGTTACGGCATTCAAATCTGGAAATTGTCTTAGTAATCTAGCTGGTTCACTTACAAACATTTTCTCAATGGCATCTCCGGATGAAAAATATTGCTTATATTGAGCTTCAGTTATGTTACTATCAGCTTTTACAGATTTATAAGATTCATAGGAATCATAGAACATAATTTCAGCTTCATTATTATTAAGCTTCATATCTTTAATAAAATTTCCGCCTCTAATATTTTGAGCATAGGAAACAAATTCTTTTTGCTTTTCCTCAGCTTTTTTCTGTTCTTCTAATTTCTGTTGTTCTTCCTTCTTTGCTTTTTCTTCTTGCTCTTTTTGCTGTTTAAGTTTTTTCTCTTCCTCCTTTTTCTGTTCTTTTAATTTCTGTTGTTCTTCTTCTTTTGTTTTTTCTTCTTGCTCTTTTTGCTGTTTAAGTTTTTTCTCTTCTTCTTTTTTCTGTTCTTTTAATTTCTGTTGTTCTTCTTTTGTTTTTTCTTTAGTCTCTTTCTTTTCCTCAGCCTTTTGTTTCTCGGCTCTTTGTTTTGCAAGTGCTTCTTTTTCTTGTGGCGTTGTGTTCATATCAACGCCTACCAAAGAAACGATTGATAAAATAAAAGCTATTCCAGTGAATTTCAAAACCTTTTTCGCGCTTGGATTTTTTTTGAAACGAAATACTAATGAGGTAATTAATAAAACGAAGGTAGCTATAATTGCTATTACAAATAAAAGTGAAAAAAATATTTTCATTGTTACAACTCCTAACTTGTAAAGGCAGATTTTAATTTCCTATTAATAGGTTTTTAAACATGCAAAGTTCTTTGGCACTCCATGAATTTCAGCAATATCTTGAATTGAAAGATTTGTATTTCTGTAATCATAAATTAAATCATCTGTTAATAGTAACTCCACAGCAAATGTATTTGCTTCAACTTCAAAACGATCTACGGAAAAGAATGTTTGATTACGTAAGAAGGGAGTATTCGCTTTAGGGTGAAGTAATGCGTGTCCTAGCTCATGGGCACAAACAAATCGTTGTGTTATTTCGTCAATTTGATTATTAATATGAATAAATTTAATTCGTTTATAAGTGTTGTAAAAACCAAGGGTGTTCCCTAAGTCTTCATACAACACATAAATATTTTTTTGCCTGGCAATTTCAAAAGGGTTATTTGTTTCATATTTTTTTGCGATATTTAGTACGTATTCTTTGATGTCCATCTAATTTCGCTCCATTCAATCTTTTTTATACTTGTTTGGAGTGAATTTTTGTTTAGCTAATTGTTTTGCCATACGCATTGAGTTTTCTAAAGAAATTCGAATCATTTCTTTTGTATGTTCATCAATTGGTTCTCCATCAAACATTAAGGCCTCATTGTTATTTTCCAATTCTTCTAGTGTTTTTTCTAAATCACGTGCAATATCACGTTCTTCTTTAGAAGTTAATGTAATATTTGTTGGTTTACTAAGATAGCCAATTCCCTCTAATAAATCAGCTTTATCCTTATTTATTGCTTTGGCGATTTGCTCGATAACAGTTAATGTTGGCTCTACAGGTTTACCATTTCGAGGATCTACACCTTTTTCTAATTTATCTATGTAAGAGTGACTTAATTGACAGCGTGTAGCAAATTCTCGTAATGACAAGTTATGTTCCTGACGGTATTCTCGTATCATCATGCCTAATGTTTTCATAGTCTGTTCCTCCTTGAATACAATTGTAATCTATCGTTTACAAAAAAGCTAAAAAAACATTGTATTTCATGGTTGACGTTATGTATTCAATGGAGTGCAATTTATTTTGTAATCAAATGAATACAAGGTGGTGATTAAGTGAATCGTGTAGCGAGTGCTCGTAAACAACTGAATATGTCACAAGATATATTAGCTAAAAGAGCAAAGGTATCGAGACCTTATCTGTCTAATATTGAAAATTTAAAGGTTCAGCCTAGTGTTGGAGCGGCAATCAGAGTTGCTAAAGCCTTAAATAAACGAGTTGAAGATATTTTTTTAGATAATATGTAAACTATGGTGCACAAAAGAGGTGGAAAGATGACAGCGATTCAAATGGCAGTACCAACAGATCAGCAGCATACAAATGTAAAAAGCACTTCAAGAGGTGACATCATGAGCCAACAAGAAGAATATGCAGCGTCTTATGAATTCGGGAAAACGAAAGTTTATGTTGTGGCTCCTGAACCTAAACCACAAAAGGAAATTGATAAAATCCTTCAAGCATATTACGAGGCTGGTTGGGCCATCATCAAAGAAATGCAAGCAAAAGAAAGTATCGAGGATTAATTCCTCTTTTTTACATAAAAAATAGACAAGTTATGTATTCTATAAACTTTATTGTAATCCTTTGACAACTTAATACGGAGGCGAACAAATATGGGAACAAGTATATATTGCAATTCGTCTATAGGCGGATTGCTACGTAATGCTAGAGAATGTTGTGAAAATGCACATTATCGAACAAAGAAAGGTCTAGCAGAGTATCTCGGCATTACTTACGAACGTTTAAAAAATATTGAATCTGGTTTTTCTAAAGTGCCTTTTGAATTAGCAATGGATTGGTGTGATGCAACAGGAGCACCATTAAATAAACAGGCAATTAAACATATTTACGGTGTAGGATTACCACCAACAGATCCTCGTTTAACAAGCGATGTAAATTTACAACTTATGAATTACATAAAGCAAGCCGAAGAGGGGATTGCGGCAGCGAAGGAAATCATGAATTTACAAATTACAACACGCTCATGGAAGTTGGATGAAAAGAAGAAACATGAATACGCAGTTCATGCAAAAGAAATCTTCGATACAATCCAAGCTACTCAATGTGTGGTACAAGCTCTTGAACAAGTACACTTTGGCATTATGGAACAAATACAAAAAAGCTGGTTGCAAAAGGCTATGTCAGAAAACGTTATTATTCAATCGGTGGATAGCTTAATGACTTTAACAAAAGTTTTGTAAAGGAGGAAATGTAAATGACAGTAGATTACAAGAATCCAAGCTTAAGAGAATATAAGGAACTAATTCGTTATGATGCAAAATTAACTGGTGAAATAAAAATAGCTAAAACATTTGGTGATGATAAAAAGTCAGGAGAATTACAACAAGAGAAAAAGTTAGTAGGAATTCGAATCAAAATTATTGAGGCATCATTTACTTTAAAACATAAATGGGCAAAAGAAAAAGCTACCGCCTAGACAACAGTAGCTCGCAATATATTCTACAAAGTAATTATACCATTTTATTTATTATTTGGACAAGCCACTGTGCTTGTCGTTATGACCAGAAAGGATTGTTATCCAACCCCTTTAAAGATATCCCTTTCTGGTTGTAACGATGCGTACAGCATCCATTTACATAGAAAAGGGGTGGAAACCATGACAACTGAATATAATTGTCTTCATGATCTTGTTCTTCTAGGAGACTTTTCGTTTGCAAATGAACTTCATGATTGCATGAATACATGCATTTACAACATGTTCAACGCTAAATCTCATGAGGAAGCGAATTTCTGGGAAGAAGAACTTAATCGCTGTGTAAAAGAGTTCAAAATGCTTCGTAATGTAAAAGAAGAACATGAAGTATCTAAAAGTTATTGTGTGATTATTAAAGGATCTTGTTCTAAAGGTGTTAACGCTTCGCTGGTAAGTCATAGGAAATAAAAAATCTATCACTTTGCCGAGTGATAGATAAATAGCGGTTGGTAAATTTTAGTTAAGTTAATTATACCAAATCATAAACGTTATAACAATGGAGTGTATTGTATGCTTTTAGACAAAACATTACATAGAGTGTTGTTAAATCCCAAGGTTGTCCAACAGGTAAAGTCAGAACAGCACCTTGTTTATTTAGTAAAGCAATATCTTAAAAAGGTTATAAAAATTATCGCTTATTACGTATAGAGGACGGATTTGCGATATGTAAACGGAAGGATGAATAACATGGCAGTTTATAGACCAGTACAAGTTTCATTTTGGCAGGATGCAAAAGTTATTGAGGAGATGACTCCAGAAGATAAATTATTCAATCTGTATCTTCTTACAAACCCATGTACTACACAAATTGGTGTATATCAAATTACAAAGAAACAAATGGCTTTTGATTTAGGATACTCCATGGAAAGTATTAATGCACTCTTAGATCGTTTTGAAAATCATCATAAATTGGTTAAATACAATCCAGAAACACGAGAACTAGCAATTATCAATTGGGGTAAATATAACCTTAATAGAGGCGGTAAACCAATTGAAGATTGTGTTCGCAAAGAACTTGATGGAGTAACAGATATTAGTCTTATTAGCTTAGTAACTCCAAAAGTTAAAAATGATAAAATTCGTGCTATTTTCGAAGATTTTCTTGCTGTTAACGATACGTGCCACGATACGTCCACGATAAGTGGGGAAAAAGAAGAAGAAAAAGAAAAAGAAGAACAACAACAAGAAGAACGTGCGAATGCGGAAGAGGTTGTTGTTAATCCAAGTTCTTTTTACGAGCAAAACTTCGGATTCATTACACCTTTTATCGCAGAAGGCATTAATGCATGGGTAGATGACTTAAATGCAGAGTTAGTTGTTAAGGCAATGGAGATTGCTTTAGAGAAAAATACTAGAAACATGTCTTACGTAAATACGATTTTACGAGATTGGCATCTTAAAGGCTTGAAAACAGTAGGTGATGTTGAGGCAGCTGATAAAGCATTTCGTGATAAACGAACAGCACAAGCAAAGCAACAACCTGTATATCAATCGGCAGCTATGTCTGAATCTACTAAGCAAGTGTTACAGCAGCAGGAATCATGGAAACAAAACATTCCTACAGACGAGGAACTTGCAGCACTTAACCAACAGAATGGATGGATGATGCAATGAGTAACGAAGTCATTCGCAATGTAGAAGCGGAGCAAAGTGTCTTAGGTAGCATCATCATGGAAGGGGAACTAATAAAGGATTGTCAGTTAAAACCAAATCACTTTTCTCTTCCAACACATCAAGCCGTTTTTAAAGCAATGAGAGAGCTTGAAGATGCTGAAAGTCCTATAGATCTTGTGACTGTAGTTGAAAAATTGGATAGTTTTATAAATCAAATTGGTGGCATTCAGTTTTTAGTTAATTTGGCTGAGAGCGTTTCGACAACAAAAAACTTTTCGTATCACGAAGGTCTTGTGATAGAAGCATGGAAAATGCGACATGCTCAAGAGGTAGCTGGTGATTTATATAAACGTCTTCAGAAAGACAAAGATATTAGTGCGATCAGCAATACAATCGATGAACTAAATGCGATAGAGGAAACAGGTTATTCAGGTGAGTTTGATTTAAAAGAAACGCTTGTTGGACTATATAAGAAAATGCAAATCGATGTTGGTGATTTAACAGGTATAAACACTGGGTACAACGATTTGAATCGAATGACTTCTGGATTACAAGCAGGAGACTTAATCATTGTTGGTGCACGTCCAGCAATGGGGAAAACAGCATTTGTATTAAATGTTACTTATCATGCCGCAAGTTCGGATACAGCAGTTGGAATCTTTTCGTTAGAGATGGGAGAGGAACAATTGCTCAAACGAATGATTTCTAGTGCTGGTAACGTTGATGCAACCAAAATGAAAAATCCTAAGAAGCTTTGCAATATCAAAGATTGGGAAAAAATCAGCCAAGCAATGGGATTGATTAACAATCTCTCACTGGAAATATACGATAAGGCAAATGTAACAATGCAAGAAATTTATGCGAAAACCAGGAAGCTGAAACGTAAGCATCCTGATAAAAAGGTATTAATAGCGATTGATTATTTACAGCTTATTGTTGGTGATCCAAAGCATAGAGGGAATCGTATGCAAGAGATTGGCGAGATTAGCCGGAAGCTGAAACTGATGGCTAGGGAATTGGATGTATGTGTAATTGCTTTATCACAGTTAAGTCGTGCTGTTGAGAGCAGACAAGATAAACGTCCTCTGTTATCTGATTTACGTGAGACAGGACAAATTGAGCAAGATGCTGATTTGATTGCATTTTTATATCGTGAAGATTATTACGATGCAGAAACAGCGAATAAAAACATAACTGAAATTATTCTGGCCAAGCAGAGAAATGGTCCTGTTGGTACAGTTGAACTTGCATTTATTAAAGAGTTTAGCAAATTCATTAATTTAGAGAGAAGATATGATAACCAACGGGAGGTACAGTGATGTTATTAAGACAGGAAGTTGAACGACGGAAATTGCTCATTATTCGTAAATTACTTAGTTTAGGGTTATCTGAAATAAACGAGAAAACATTAGATCAATTAACATTAACTCAACTTGAAGGGATTTTAACAACAGGCTTGCATGTATTGGAGGGACAGAGCGATGCCAAAGCAGCTAACAATATTTGATGTTGAGCCAGTAGTAGCATTTGATCCTAAGAAAGCGCATATGCATCGGTTGAATTCTCAAGTACGTTTTGCTGATGTGGTTGTTCAAATACCAAGCCAAGCAAGGGCAGTTGATGAGCTAAAGCTTACCACAGCTCCTAGTGAGAAATATGAAATGTTTGAGGAATATACAATTGGGATTTGGCGTTATAAGCGAGCGGAGGATAAACAATTTGAATGGGAAAAAGCCGAAGAACTTTGTAAGAAGGCAAGAGATAATAAAGAACCGATATCAATACGACTTCATCTATCCTTGGAACAATCATTTATTCCAGAAAACGTTGTGCAATATTTATAGGCAAATAAAAAAGCCAAGATTGCTCCCGACATAATTATTCGACAAAGTAATTATAACACATATAGGAGTGGTTTCGGTGGCAATTATCAAGGAAAACATTGCAGAAATGAAGGCTGAAATTTCATTAGTAGAAAATATGATTTATGTTGTGAAAGATGGACAAGTTCATCCAATAGAGCCACCCACAAGTGGTCACGGGGAACAGTCCTTTGTATATAAAAGTGGAAAAGTAACTCGTATGGATGAACGGAAGACGCAGTTGATTTAATACCAAATTTGAATTTTGTAGAAAAGCAGAATAAGGAAAGATGAGTAGATTATTAGCGAAATCCAACCCTAATCATTTCTTCATCCTCTATTTCAATTACGAATCTATATTCTTTATCTAATAACCAGTAATAAAAACTGACTGCATCAACGTCAGCTAGTGATTGGAATACATTATCAAGATTTGTACCTACTACAGGGATTTCATAGTTATCCCATAGTATAAAAATCTGTTCATTAAAATCTAGTTTGTGTGCTCTAATAAGGGAAATTAGTCGTTCTTTGTTTGGAACTACTAATTGATTGTCTATCTGTTCCCAATCTATTTTTCCAGAGACAGTTATAGGAAATGATTTTATTAAATTAGTAGCAATCTGCTGGCTTTTTCCCTGAGAGAAAATTAAAGTTTCGTCTCCTAGGGATTCAAGACATTCATTAAACAAAGGATTTGTATTATTCCTGTTTTTTGTTTTCAGTGCTCTTAACTTTTGTTGCATTTGCCATCGTCTTGAGGATCTATCATTCATTTTATCAATCCTTCTACAATTAATTAAGAATCAGTATAGCATATAGAAACAGTACTTAGGAAAGGAATTTTTTAAATTATGAACTAAACAAAAGCGTTATTTTATATTGAAAAATCCCTTGCAATTAAGGGGGATTTGGGTAAACCTTTATGGGGAGCTATTCTTTAGATAATGGGATTCTTACAGCTTCAAGTCTTTCGTATTCGATAGGACAATGAATAGGAAGTATGATGGACTCTAAAGTTTCGTTTGCTAGAGATTGTTTGAAAATTACTTCACCAGAAGGAGAGAAAAATGTAAATTGGATTTTCGTGTCAGGAGGAATTATTAATTTTGGTGATTTATTTTCCATGTTAATCAACTCCTAAAGTATTTGATTTTCTAAGAATTCCAAAGCGCATTCGATAAATATATATATGAATGCCTTTTCGAGAGCATTACTTTAGTAAATTGAGAAACTTAATAAAATAGTTATTTTGTAGCAAATAAAAAAGAGCACACATATAAATGTGCTCTTAGAAAAATAGGTTCTTATGAGAGAGGGTCTCCATACAATATCATATGCTTGTCTTATTTAAAGGTTCAAAAAATCAGCAAAAATGCTATTTGATATCTGACTTGTATATGTAAAAAGGGCATCTTTTTAAGATGCTCCTAGAAAGAGAGTTCTAATGCCTAATAGGTTTTCACTTATTTTTATATGTATACGTTGGTGTCGCTGTAAGCGTGAAAATTAAATAATTGAAATCACAATATGTATACGCAAAAAAGAGCACTGGTATGCAGTGCTCTTCAAAAGATAGGTGTCAAAGAACACTGAGCCAAAGTGCTCTTTGAATCAATGAGTAGTATAAGATATGCTAATCTCAAGAAGGTGTTAACAAAATTATAAAAAAGCCCTCTATAAAAGTCGAGCGTATGAGTGAATATGCCTCATTTCCATAAGTTACAGCTATGGTATAAACGAGATTTGAAATGTTATACAGGGATGAAAAGGATGAATAATAAAAAATTCATTTTGGTATTTAGATTTTTGTATCAGAAAAGAGCACTTTCGAATAGTGCTCTTTAAGGAGCTAGTTAACATTTGTATGTAGATTATTAATATATGTGTGTATCAGTTAAAGGTGAAAATAAAAATTGCATTTTAAATAAAAGAGCAGCTAGCAAAAGCTAACTGTTCGGCTCCAAGGTATCTCCAAAAGGGGGACGGAGAAAGAAATTTAAATGAGTTTTGGCATACAGCCTATCTACATTATTGACGGAATACTCGTTAAATAAACGTGAGGATATTTTTAATAGTAGTTTTTTAAAACACTTTTAATTTAGGGCTGATTCCAAAAAAGTGAAACACTAACAAAATATAATGTTATTAAAAGAGCAGTTCCTATAAGAATTCCTATGAGAACACCTATAAAAATCTTTGTCCATAAATTCTTCATCAATAGACCTCCTTTATGAAGAATATTAACATCTATCCAGAAATTGAACAAAATAATCCTTTTAAAAATTACTAAGACGAAAGAAAATGATATAATAATAGAAATTAAATATTTAGTCCTACTGGAAGAACCAGCGGACATCAAACTATTAAGAGTAATAACAATATTGCTCTGTGGTTTGGTGTCCGCTTTTTTTATTTTCATTAATAAAATAGATAAGGAGTGTTTATATATATGACACAATTGACATTCTTACCAAAAATCGACCGTAAAGCAACACAATCTCGATTAGAAGAGGTTCTTGAAAACGTTCGTATTTATAGACAATTTGGGATGATTAGAAATGAAATGAAGGTTACAGCTTCAGGTGAGATAAGATATCATGGACCAACAAATGTAGTAGGGAAACCAGCTGAAGATGTTGCTTTAGCGAATATAGGATTAAGTATAAGAGAAGAAAGGTTAAAACGCCTATCTTTTCAGATCGACAAGGCATTAAGTAGGTTTAGTAAGAATCAAAGAGACATTATTATAAAACGTTATTTAGAAGATGAAGAAGTTTTTGATTATATGGTTTATAACGAGATTGGCATGAGTGAGCGCACATATAGACGTAATAAGTCTAATGCTTTTTATAAACTAGCTTTCGCTCTGAGATTAGAAGCATATGAGGTAGAAAAGCATTATGGAGGGGGTGATCTATGAATTTTGTCCAACCTATTCGAGAGCCAGAGCAAATACAACAAATTAAAGAATATCTAAAGGAAAATAATGAACGCAATTATATTTTGTTTGTAATGGGAATTAATACAGGTTTACGTATTAGTGATATTTTAAAGCTACGAGTTGGTGATTTAAAAGGTAGCCATATTTCAATGAGAGAAAAGAAAACAGGCAAGCAGAAACGTATTCAATTGACACCAGCATTAAAGAGAGAATTGCGATGGTACATTGAAGAAAGGGATGATAATGATTACTTGATTAAGAGCCGTGAAGGAAAGAATAGACCGATTGGGCGCAGTATGGCATATAAGATACTTAGAAGTACGGCAGCGGAATTTGGATTAGATGAAATAGGAACTCATACACTACGTAAGACATTTGGATATCATATGTATATGCAGACAAAGAATATCGCTCTACTTATGGAGATATTCAATCATTCATCCGAAAGAGTCACATTAAGATATATTGGTGTTAACCAAGATGCAATGGATAAGGCTATGACTAAGTTCAAGATATAGCAAACATCCTTTTTCTTTTTTGTTTTTTTACAGTTAACCATTTTTTATGTGTTGTGTAACTCAAAATGAAAGGATTGATAAAGTTAAGCGTGACAAGGGATTTAGGAATTGGAGCAGTTACACAAAATATAAGATATGGGTAAGTGAAGCGACGGTATAAAAAAGAAGCGTTGTTCGTTAAATGGACGTACCACTCTATTACCATCAAGTTAAGAAATTCATTGAATAGTATCCGTTTTTATATAATTATTATTGATTTTGAAAAAATAAAAAATCGCCTTATTAAAGGCGATTCATAGTTTATTCATTTTGCATTTTTTTGATGAATAAGTATCTTTTTAAGTTAAATGCAATGTTCTACATTAACGTCTTTCTGGTTCTTTTTCTTTTCTTCTAAGACCGAATAAACCTACTAGTCCTAATAAACCAAGCCATGCCCAATTATTATTTTTACGATTATTATTCAAATCATTTGTTGTATTCACATTTCGAGTTCTAGTATCATAATTAACTCTATTCATGTTATCGTCATTAACTCGAGTTGTAATATTATTATTGTTAACTCTATCCGTATTATATCCATCGTATTCAGCATGGACGCTTGTACCAAAAATCAAAATAGTTAGTAATAGGGCACCTAAAATAGATGACAGTTTTTTCTTCATGGTTTTCCCTCCTTTCATATTTAGTAATGTCTCCAGTTCCTTTAGACAATATTCGTTTAAGAATATATAAATTCATTTGAGTTAAAATTATGATAAATATCTTTAATTTCTATTATTAAAAGTACTGATAATAATGGATTATGTTAATTGAAATATATGTGTTATTTATATGAATAATTTTTTTGTAGCAGTACATTCTATAAGGTGTAATTACTATATATGGGTAAGGTGTGCCTTATGAGTTATAAGAACTTATTTTCTTTAACCCGGAACATGGTTGGGAAAATTTTTTCTATAGTAAGAGTTGTTATTAAAAGTTTAATTTCTTTAAGGAGGAATATTTTAATGGGTGTTTTAAGTGGAAATCCACAAAATGAACCAATGCACTACGGAGAAGTCTTTGGGATTTGGAGTTATCTTGCAGCGGCACAAGGTGCAATTGCTGGATATCAAGTTCTTATTAACCACACAGGAGACGAGGATTTAAAGAAATTTTTAGAAAATCTTGTAGAGAATGATATCCAATCAGAAGTTGAAGAATTAAAAAATTTATTAAAATTAAATGGTGTTGCATTACCACCAGCACCTCCAGAAAGACCAGTTGCATCTATTGAAACGATTCCTCCAGGTGCTCGTATTAATGATGCAGAAATTGCAGCTAAAGTTTCCATGGATCTTGCTGCTGGATTAGTAGCATGTAGCCAAGCAATGGGACAATCTCTTCGAGAAGATGTAGGAATGATGTTTGGTCAATTCCATATGAAAAAAGCACAAGCTGGAGCTATATTACTTCGTCTGAATAAGAAAAAAGGTTGGATTATTCCGCCTCCATTACATGTTCAACAATCAGAACAAGCATAACACCTTAATAGAAATTCAATTTATTCTTTATGGTTGTTGCAGTGGGCTTGTCTAGGGAAATAAAGGTTATTGGCGAATTAAAATAAGTGGCAGAGTCGTGACCGCTTTTTGGCCGTAAATGTGCCGGTTGTTTTAGAATCACCATGTTATATTTGTATTGTGAGAAGTGGCGGAAAACACTTCTCACAAGGATACCTTTATAATTCTAAACGGCTTCATATTGACGGCATAATTTAAAATCCGTAACCAGCTTTAATGGTATTGATTGAATGATCTCGTTAATATAGGAGGGCTTTTTGCTCTTCTCTCAGGAACTTGATACTGTGTAGATGCAGTTGTGCAAACAACATTGGCTTCTTGAGAAAAGAATAAAACTTCATTTACCGTATTTAAATTACAAATTAATAAGTAGTGATATAGCATCCATTCGGGTGCTTTTCTTTGTTATATAGAAATTACACATTAAACTAGTGAACATTTGAATGAGACAAGCATATACTACTTGTACCTTCATTAACTTTAGTAGCCTTGACTTTCGTTAATGGGATTCTCGTAATCCCTTAAAAGGAGCGCTCGCGGAAACGGGTGCTCTTTTTATTATATAAAGCGGATAGTTTTAACAGGAAGGAAGATAAATGATGGACGAAATACAACGATTTATTGCTAACAATACACATCAACTTGGATATATTATGGAAGAAGCTAGCAGGAAGTGGAAAGAGCAAGACCCTAAAGGCGCCTTGACAGTGGGACCATGTAAAGGAGTTATAGATTCTTATGGTAGTTATTATGATCTTTTAGAAAAGTTAGCATGCCTTCAAGAATGAAAGAACATTAAGCATAATGATTAAACCAATATCAATTATCCTAGGCGCTGCCGTTATCGGTTTAGCGTCTTATTTTATTGTGAGGAAGTGATGGGGTGTTTTGGTTAGGAGGTCTTATGGGATACTTCATAGGTACACTTGTTACTTTATTAGTAGTATATTTTGGTTATCGCATTGGTGAGGATAAAGAAGGTTAAGGGGTGAAGGAATGAACATTAATATTGAATCACTTAGAGAAGCCTTTAACAAGTTAGCGTATGAATTATATAAAGTAATCTCTCAGTTGTTTTCTAGCTACTGGGAACAAATTAAAGAACTTTCAGCAAAGTATATGGAGTGTAAGTTGGAACGTCCAGAGCGTCCAGTATATGGATACGTTAAACATAAAGTAATAAGATCACAGGTTATGTATCGTAAGCCTATCTGTGTACGAGCAAGGATGGTGTGCTAATGATTGACTATATTAAACTCATAAGAGAAGGAAAACTTATGAAGTTCTACAAGTCTAAAGAGTGGAGAGAGCTAAGGCTTAAAGCTTTAAAGCGAGATAACTATGAATGTCAGATGTGTAAGTCAAAAGGTAAATACAAACCTGCTGAGAATGTGCATCATCTTAAAGAAGTAAAGACGCATCCACATTTAGCATTAGACTTGGATAACTTACAATGTTTATGCATTCGATGTCATAATGAAGTACATGATCGGTTAGATAAGATTGAGAAGAAAAAACCTAAGTTCTTGAATGAGGAACGGTGGTAGCTATGATTATTGTGGATGGTAGTTGGACATTCGATACTGGCTTAATGATTCAATATGCTGATACTGATAAGGAAGAACGAACTTCATATGAACGTGACATGTTGAATCAGTTTAGAAAGTATTCTTACTGGCGTTACTGTCAGATAAGAGACTGTGTTAATCCAAGGAAGTGCAAACGACTTAAACTTATTGATGTAAGAGAAAGATCGCAAGATGAAGAGAAATTAAAATTTACTATAGATATTCTAAAGATTTCTAGTGAAGAAGTCTTTTTTATTTTAGATTTTATCGAAACATACTTTGAATTAGTTTCCTAAAACCCCCCCGGTCAAAAATTTTAGCTTTTTTTCTGGGGAACCATTCAACGGGGAGGGGACGTCGGAAAAAATATTTTTTGATTTTCTCACGTGAGGGGGAGGGGTGCACACAAAATACAGGGTGCATCCTTTTTAAATTCGTTTAAAACCGCCTCAAATTTGATGTATGGAAAGAGGTGGTGAATATGGATGAATAATAATGCGACACCTCAAGAAGCCGCTCACAGTGACTATTTAAGCGGTATGAAGTATAAGGATATAGCAGAAAAATATTCTGTTTCTATGAATACCGTCAAGTCCTGGAAAAAAAGATATAACTGGCAAAGAGAGGGTGCACACAAAACACAAAAGGTTGCAACAAGAAAGAGAAGGGTGCACACAAAACCAAAACCGAAAATTAATCAGCTAAAAGAGACCATCAAACAAGATCTGATGAATCAATTGCAGGAAAACGGAACATTCGGTGCACATTATGTAGATTTAGTATCTGACTATATGGCACTTTGGGATATTAAAAACAATCTTATCTTAGATATAGAAGAAAGAGGGGTTGTTGTTGAGTGGTCTAATGGAAGGCAACAGGGGAAAAAGAAAAATGAAAGCATCGGTGAATTAAATAAAACAAATGCTCAAATGTTGAAACTTTTAGCTGAATTAGGATTGAAAGCAACAGAAGTAGATAAGGATGAGGATGATGACGAAGACGTATAATTATCACCCCTACATTGATGATTACATGCGAATGGTTGAAAACGGAGAGATTCAAGCTTGTAAAGAACAAAAACAGCTTATGGAGTTTCTACGATGGAAATTAGATCAACCAAACGTTGTAATAGATGCAGAAGTAATTGAAAAATCAGTGGGTGTTCCAGCACCTTATTTTCCTTTTGAATTATTCCCGTGGCAGAAGTTTTGCAATGCATTTATATTTGGCGTTCGTTATGATGACGGTCGATTGATGTTTGATCGTTTTTTAAATTTATTGGGGCGTGGTGCTGGTAAAAATGGTTGGATGGGCTACGATAGTTTTTTTATGCTGACATCTCATCATGGAATACCAAACTACGATATTGATATTGTTGCAACATCAGAAGATCAAGCAAAAACTTCATTCGAAGATGTTTACAATGTTTTAGATGATCCAAAACATAAGAAAAAAATGAAGAAGAATTTTTATAAATCTCAAACATTGATTCAACATAAGCGTACAAAATCAAAAATGAACTACAATACATCGAATGCTAGAACAAAAGATGGTAAGCGTTCTGGTATTGTTATTTTCGATGAGATACATGAATATGACAATTACAAGAATATAAAGGTATTCACTTCTGGTCTTGGTAAAAAGAAAGATCCACGTATTTTCTATATTTCTACAGATGGTTATGTTCGTGGTGGTGTTCTGGATGATTTAAAAGAAGAAGCAAGAGCAGTATTAAATAAAGAGTTGCCAGATTCCACATTATTTCCGTTCATTTGTAAACTAGATGATCCAACAGAAGTAGATAGTGAAGAAATGTGGGAAAAAGCAAATCCATCATACCGATACAATACATCTTTACAACAAAAAATGCGTCAAGAATACTACGATATGCAGAAAAACAGTTCATTACGTATCGAATTTATGACAAAACGAATGAATTCACCAGTAGAGGATTCTAGAAAAGAAGTTGCAACCTATGAAGATAGATTAGCAACAGATCAACCTTTTCCAGAGAATCTAAAAGGTATTGATGCAGTAGGCGGTATTGATTTTGCAGATGTTCGAGACTTTTGTTCTGTTGGTTTGTTATTTAAACATGATGGGAAAAGATATTGGATGCAGCACACTTTCATTCATCATATGGCTTTAAAATTGCAAGATATCAACCCCGATATTATTGAAATTGCAAAAGAAAAAGGATTATGTACAATTGTTTATGATAAATCCATTGATGCAGATCGTGTTGTAAATTGGTATTTAGAACAAGCTAAGGTATTTAATATCAAGAAAGTCGCTTGTGATAGTTTCCGTGCTTCTATATTAGAAGGAAAATTCAAGGAAACAGGGATTCCCTTAGAAGTTGTAAGAAGAGGACCAATTACACATGCAAAATTAGCACCTTTAATTGATGAAATGTTTATTAAACAATTAATTGTATTTGGTGATGATCCGTTAATGCGTTGGTATGTAGGGAATGTTTATGTTGATGAAAAAGGAAATGGTAACAAAGAGTATTGCAAGATTGATAAAGAAAAACGGAAAACAGATGGTTTCTTTGCTTTTACTCATGCTTTAACACAAGATAGTGAATTAACAGAAGCAAAACCATTTTCTGTTGGTGCATTTAGAGTAAGAACTTACTAGAAAGGCAGGTGAGGGAATGGGTTTAATTGATTGGATAGGCGGTTGGTTTGGAAAAAAGAGTAGAGCAGATTTAAAAAGCTGTTTTTATGAAGCATCTGTTGATTACTTCTTTAAAAAACTAGCTGTTAATACTTGTGTAGATTTAATTGCAAATACGCTTGTTCGTTGTGAATTTCAAACCTTTGAAAAAGGAAAAGAGGTTCGAAAGGGAAATCACTATTTATTTAATGTGCAGCCCAACCAAAACCAAAACGCTTCACAATTTATGCATAGTTTAGTCTCACATTTAATTTATGATAATGAATGTTTAGTAATTATGCATAACGATCAACTATATATTGCAGATAGTTTTAGCAAAGAAGAATTTGCATTAAAAGAAAATATATATAAAGGCGTTACTGTTAAAAACTTCACTTTTACCGAAAAGGTATTTAAAGAGAGTGAGGTTTTTTATTTTCAATTAAATGATGAAAATATCATGAATGTAATTGATGGTTTATATAGTAGCTGGGGCAAATTAATTACTTCTGCTACAAGTATTTATAAGCGTTCTAATGCAATGCGTGTTGTTGTGAAAGGTGAATTTTTAAGAGCACAAACACCAGAAATGCAACAACAAATGGATGCAATGTTTAATGAACAATTCAAAGCGTTTTTTGAAGCAGATAATGCAGGTGCTGTGTTCCAATTACAAGATGGATATACATTAGAGAATTTTAGTAACACTTCCAAAGGAAATAAATTAGATAGTCGAGATATTAAAGCACTTGTTGATGACATTATTGATTTTGTTTCAATGGCTTTTCATGTACCAAAAGGAATGTTAAAAGGTGATGTTGTTGATGTCTCCAAGCAGACAGATAATTTCCTTATGTTCTGTATTAATCCGCTTGTAGAACTTATTACAGATGAAATAAATCGTAAGTTTTATAAGAAGGAAGAGTACTTAGAACGAACATATTTAAAGATAGATACAAGTCGTATTAAATATGTAGATATTACACAACTAGCAAGTGCTTGTGATGTGTTCTTTAGAATTGGCGCAAATTCAATTAATGATATTTTACGCATGTTAGGACGTGAACCAATTAATGAGGAATGGGCAAATAAACGGTATGTTACGAAAAACTATGAATCAGTTGAAAATGCTGCAGCATTAGGGGGAGGTGATGAGGATGACAGTAACGGAAATTCCGAAAATCAAAAATAGATTTGAAGTACTTAATAGTGCAAATACTGAAGAAGCAGATTTATATATGTATGGAACTATTTCAGCATATTCGTGGTATGACGGTATCTCAAGTAGTAAAGTACGAGAGCAGTTAAAGAATATTACAGCAAAAACAATAAACGTTCACATTAATAGTGGTGGTGGAGATGTATTTGAATCAATTGCCATTTCTAATTTATTAAAAAATCATTCTGCTCAAATCGTTATTCATATTGATGGTTTGGCAGCAAGTGGAGCATCTGTTATTGCAATGGCAGCCGATAAAATTATTATGCCGAAAAATACAATGATGATGATTCATAGAGCGTGGACATATGCAGCTGGTAATGCTGAAGGTTTACGAAAAGTAGCTTATCGCCTTGATAAAATTGATACTGCAGTAACAGAAAGTTACACTTCCCGATTTGTAGGAGAAAAAAACGAATTAGAGGAATTGTTAGCAGAAGAAACTTGGTTGACTGCTGAAGAATGTAAAACATTTGGCTTCTGTGATGAAATTGTAGATGAGATTGAAATACCAGAAGAAGATAATGAAGAAGATGAAGATGATGAAACAACAAAAGAAAAAATATTAAACAAATATAAATCATCAGTATCAGCTAGTACAAAAGAAGAAAACCAAGATAATACGAACAATACTAAAAATGCTTTATTTGCATTACTAACAGCACTGAACACTTCCAAAAGGTAGTGTTTTTTATTTTGCATAAAATAGGAGGAAATGAAAAATGGCAATTAAAAATTTAGATCGTGAAGCACAGAAACAAAATGAAATGAAAGAAAAATTATTGAATGCAATGAATAGTGGGAATGAAGAAGCTGCAGCTGCAGCTATGGTAGAGTTTGCAAATTCTATTCAAGAAAATATTATCAATGAAGCACGTCAAGCGGTAAATGAAGATTTAACAGATCAACAAGTAATGGCAAGCCGTGGACTACAAGTTTTAACAAAAGAAGAACAATCATATTACAATGAAGTAATTGCAAATAAAGGATTTGCAGGTACAGAAAAATTAGTTCCAGCAACAGTTTTTGAGCGTGTATTTGAAGAGTTACGTTTAAATCACCCGTTATTAAACCATATTCAATTTGTTAACACTACTGGTGTAACAGAATGGGTAGTGAAAAAAGGGCATGTACAATCTGCATGGTGGGGTAAACTTTGCGAAGAAATTAAAGAACTTTTAGATGATGGTTTTGAAGTTATTTCAACTAATCTATATAAATTAAGTGCATATGTTCCAATCTGTAATGCAATGTTAGATTTAGGTCCAATTTGGTTAGATCGTTATGTTCGTGAAATTTTAACGGAATGTATGGCAATTGCATTAGAAGAAGCAATTGTAAACGGAACCGGAAAAGACCAACCAATTGGAATGATGAAAGATCTTAATGCAGCAGTAACAGCAGGTGTTTATTCTGATAAAAAAGCAATTGCACTTACTAATCTATCACCAGCATCATTAGGTAAGGAAGTAATGGCTCCACTTACGAAAGGTGGAAAACGTGCAGTAAGCAATGCGTTAATGATTGTGAATCCACTTGACTATTGGGAAAAAATCTTCCCAGCAACAACGTTTTTAACACAGAATGGAGCATATGTATCTGGTGTACTTCCAATTCCAGCAACAGTTGTTCAATCATTAGCTGTTCCAAAAGGAAAGATGGTTGCAGGAATCGCAAAAGATTACTTTATGGGCGTAGGTTCAACGCAAAAAATGGAAAGTTCTAAAGAATACCGTTTCCTAGAAGATGAAACTGTTTATTTATCTAAACAATATGCAAATGGTCGTCCAAAAGATAATGAATCATTCTTAGTATTTGATATCAGTGGTTTAAATGCTGGTGGTAGTCAAACACCTACACCCTAAGAAATCCTCCACATTAAGAGTGGAGGGAATTGATTTTAGTGGCATGTTAAAACCAGAATTAATTGCTTACGCAAATCAACATAATATAGATATTTCTTCTGCAACCTTAAAAGAGGATATTCGTAAAATTATAGAGGAATCAGTTACAAATGGTGATTAAAATGGGGAAAACATTAGATGAAACATTACTTGAAGATGTAAAAAGCCGTTTGCGTATCACTTGGAATGATGAAGATGAACAAATAAATAAAACAATTGAACGTGGAAAGGCGTATTTACAAAATCTTTGTGGTACGTCTTTTTCATTTGATGAAGAAAATCAAGTAAAGCAATTATTGATTGAGCGTTGCAGATATGAATACAACAATGCTCTAGAAGATTTTGAAAAGAATTTTCGAGGGGAATTACAACGGTTAATTATAGATGCCGCCTTAAAAGAGAGGGCAAAAGATGAAGCCATATAACGAAACATTTAATGACGGTTTTCTAAAATACGGACGGACAGAAACAAAACGTAGTGAAAATGGAAAACGGATTAAGGGGATTTTTTCTGAAGAAGGTAAACTTGCTTTTAGGGAATTATCTGCACGGGATAGTGATTATCAATCTTGTGGACTATTAAATGCAAAGCTAGATAAGAAAGTAAAAACACTGTTTCCTCCTTCTTTTCGTTCCGTTAATAAGAACAAGTTAAAAGTAGTTATAGATGGTTTGCAATACGATTTGATTAAAGTCGATTCAGACAAGCAATATTTATATTTTTATTTGCAGGAAGTAGGTGGATATGATGAGCAACGAACAATCGAAGAAACGACTGCAAAAAATGAATAGCTTGCTAATTTCAAAGTTGAAAGAACATTTTGAGGTAGGGGTTTATCAAGATCAAGTGAGTGAAGATGAAGAAGAAAATTATCATTATTTCATTTTTGAAACAGGCGGTTTTGAAAAAACAGATAACAAGTTCACACTAAAACAAAATGTTTTAATTCGTTATTATTCTGAAAATCGTGATGATCTAGATGAAAGAATGTTAGATATTATTGCAGCACTTGAATCTGCAGGACATTCATTTCAACATTCTAATAAAACGTCTATTCAAAAAGGCGAACTAGATGAATACATTGATGAAATTGAGATTTATGTAACAAGGCTTGTAAAATATGGCTGCTAGTTCATGGAGTTTAGAGTTTGGAGATATTGAGAAATTAGAAAACAAACTGAAACAGATTCCGAACAAGTCAGAGCAAGCACTAAATAAAGTGCTACATAATGACGGTGTAAATTTAGCATTAGAATCTATTCAACCTCAAATCCCTATCTCTACATGGAAAGGGAGAGTTAGAAATAAACGACATGCAAGAAATGAAAAAGCACTAACAAATAGCAAAATGAACCTTGGTTTTACGATTCGTCCAACACCAAGGTTTAATTATTTAAAATATCCCGATTTAGGTATTGGGAGATCAGCAAAAAATACTCCTCAAAAAATATTGGAGCGAGGATTGCAAACAGCTACACCCAAAATATCTGAACGTTTAAATACGGAGTTAGATAAAGCTATTCAACAAACATTAGGAGGTTCATAATATGGCAAAAACAATTGTAGAAGAATTTGATCCAATGACATTTACCAATGTAGGGATTCAATTTATCGAAGGTGGAGTACAACAAACAGGAACAAAGTTTGGTTGTGTGGGAACTATCGAAGGTGAAACGGAAATGCTTGAAATCGTTAAAAAGTGCGAGGGATTAGAAGTAAAAAAGATTTCTAGACCATCCAAAATAACTTTGACTCTTTCGGGACATTTACGTGTAGACGTTCTTAGAAAGATTTTCGGAATAAAAACAGATGGCTTAAAACCTGGCGTATGGTCATATGGTGCTAAATCTAAAGGTAAACCATTCGTCCTAACTGCTGATGTAGTTGATGAATTTGAAGATTTACAAAAACTAGTTGCCTTTTCTAACTGTGCTTCTTCAACAGGATTCAAATTTAAAATTGAAAATGGCGCTGATGAAGTTGCAGAAACAGAGTTAGAATTTACAGCAATGAAGGATAGTAATGGTGAAATGTACTATGAAGCATTAGTAGATGAATTAGAAGATCAAACAGTAAAAGATCAATGGCATACAAAATTCACACCAGAACTAGTAAAAGCGACAACTCAAACACCACAACAGTAATAGGGGGGCAACAAATTGGTGAAAGTAGAAATTGTAAAATTACAAGAAGTAGAAACTGTACAGTTAGACAACGGACAATTCCAAAGAATAACTAAAAATCAACAAACTGTCCCTTGTTATATTACAAATTATGCAGTGAAGAAGGGAAAAGATTTAGGATTACTAGAAGAATCCCTTTTGCAAGGGTTATTTAAATTAAAAGGTTTAGTGAACGTTGATCCAAATCAACTTGATAGTATAGATAGTACTGCTTTACAAGGAATTGACGAAGTTGAATTACAAAAGATCATTTATTTAGGGTGCTTAGGTGCAAATAAAAATTTCCCTTATGATTTTGATGCATTTTTAGAGCGATTTCATTATTCCTTTGATGCAACAGTAAAATTATATGCACAATTAATTTCTGGTGTAACAACGGGACAACAAAACGGATTTGCACAAGGATTAGACAAAAGTACAAAAACGGGAAAAAAGAAATTCAACCACCGAAAATAAACATTGAATGCATAGAGGACAAATATGTTCTCTATGTTTTAATTTATGGGATTGATCCAGATACATTTTGGCACTTTCCTGTTGCATCGGTGGAGCGAATAGCTGAAGGAAAACTTGCTTTTGATGGTTGGAAAGCCAATCCACGTTAAAGAAAGGCAGGTGAAAATATGGCAAATGGTCCAGAATCAAAAATAACATTTAAAGTTTTCAATCAAGAATTTAATAAAGCAATGGGTGAAATGAAGAATGAAAGTACAAAGTTACGTCAAGAATTCACCTTGCAACAAGAACAACTTAAATTAAGCAGTACAGAAACAGAAAAACTAACTGCAAAGTTAGGATATCTACAGCAGCAACAACAATTAGCAGCGCAAAAAGTTGCAGCAACTGAACAACAATTAAGTAAAGCAAAAGCTATATATGGTGAAAACTCTGTAGAAGTTGAAAAACTTGCACGTCAATTAGCGAATGCTCAAATAGCTGAACAAAAGTTTTCAAATCAAGTTAAAGAAACAGAATCAGCACTTCAAAGATTAGGACAACAAAATAGTGTTGCTGCACAAGAATTAAATAAATTAAGTGCAGAAGAAACTAGTCTTGCAAATAAATCAGCAAAATTACGTGCTGAATATGATTTGCAACGTGCAGCACTTGGTAATAATGCAACTGAATCTGAAAAATTAACGGCAAAGATTCATTACTTGGAACAAGCTCAGCAAAATGCTGCTCAACAAACACAAAATTGTGTACAGAAATTAGAAGCTGCTAAATCACAGTATGGTGAAAATTCTGCTGAAGTAAATAAGCTTGAAACAAAATTATTACAACTAAGAGCCGCAGAACAACAATTGCAAAATGAAGTTCAACAAACAAATACAGCACTATCTGAACAAGCAAACACTGCAAGCCAAGCATCAGAGAAAATTAATGCTGCTGGTGAAAAGATGCGAAGTGCTGGGGAAGCTATGTCTACGACAGCAACACCAGCTATTTTAGGTTTAGGTGCAGGAGCAATGAAAGTAGCTTCTGATATGGATGCTTCACAAAGAAAAATCCAAGCAAGTTTAGGTTTAACAGCTGAAGGTGCTCAAAATCTTGAAAAGATAGCAGAAAGCACTTGGAAAAATGGATTTGGTGAAAATCTAGCGGAAGTTGATACAGCATTAATAAAAGTATTTCAAAATATGCGTGATGTTCCACATGAGGAATTACAAGATGCAACTGAAAATGTATTAACACTTGCTCAAACATATGATGTTGATCTGAATGAAGCAACCCGTGGTGCAGGACAGTTAATGTCACAGTTTGGTTTATCTACACAAGAAACATTTGATTTGCTTGCTGCAGGTGCTCAAGAAGGTTTGAACTATTCGGATGAATTGTTTGATAATCTTTCAGAATATGCACCGCTGTTTAAACAAGCAGGTTTTTCTGCTGATGAGATGTTTAATATTCTAGCAAATGGTACTCGTGATGGTTCTTACAATCTTGATTATATTAATGACCTTATAAAAGAATTTGGAATTCGTGTGCAAGATGGTTCAAAAGGTGTTACTGAAGGCTTTGGAGAGTTATCGCAAGAAACTCAAGGCGTTTGGGCAAGTTTCAATGAAGGAAAAGCAACTACAGCTGATGTGTTCGATGCTGTATTAAACGATTTAAAACAAATGGATGATAAAGTAAAAGCTAATCAGATTGGGGTTGCTCTGTTCGGTACGAAATGGGAAGATATGGGTGCAGAAGCTGTTTTGCATCTAAACGAATTAAATGGTGGACTAGGCAAAACTGAAGGCGCTATGGATAACATGAAAAAGATCCAAGAGGAAGCATTTGGGCAACAGTTTAAAAGTATGTTGCGAGAATTAGCAGCTGCTCTTGAACCTTTAGGGAAAGTTTTATTATCGTTAGCAAAAGATATCATGCCTTCTATTTCAAGTGCAGTAAAAACCGTATCAGATGGATTTAATAATTTATCTCCAACTGCTCAAAAGATCATCATAATAGTTGGTGGAATTGTTGCCGCCATTGGTCCCTTGCTTATAATTCTATCCTCACTTGCACCACTAGCTGGTGCATTAGCTGGTGCATTGGGAATTACTGCAGGGGCAATGCTTGGGTGGATAGCCATTATCCCGATTATTATAGCGGCTGTTGTTGGATTGGTTGTTGCAATCGTTCAGAATTGGGATTCTATTAAAGAATGGACCATAAATACTTGGAACGCTATTAAGGAATTTTTAATAGGTATTTGGGATGGTTTACTTCTAACATTGACTAATACTTGGAATATGATTAGCACAACTACAACAACAGTTTGGACTGCTATTTCAGAATTCTTCACAATGATTTGGAATGGCATTGTACTGTTTATCACTACAGTTTTACAGGGGATTGCTACATTTTTTACAACAACTTGGACTGCTATTTCAACTTTCTTTATGGAAATTTGGAATGGAATTGTAGCCTTTTTAACACCTGTCTTACAAGGGATTGCAGATTTCTTTTCATTGATTTGGAATGGTATTTCTACTGTAATTCAAACCGTATGGAATTTTATTAGTCAATATTTACAAGCGATTTGGAATGCTATTTCTTACTTTGCAACGCCAATATTTGAAAGGATTAAAACTTTTATTACAGGTGTATGGAATACAATTAGTTCTACTACAAGTACGGTTTGGGAAGCGATTAAAAACTTCTTATCTACTTGTTGGAATGGACTAGTTTCTTTTGTCACGCCTATTTTTAATCGTATTAAAGATTTTATTGTTTCTGTATGGAATACAATTAGTTCTACTACAAGCACGGTATGGAACACGATAAAAAATTTTTTATCAAGCATTTGGAATTCTATTGTTTCTGTGGTAACTCCAATTTTCAACAACATAAAATCAGCAATATCTACTGTTTGGAATGCAATTAGTAGTACAAGTAGCAGTGTTTGGAAAGGCATAAAATCTACTCTTTCAAGTATATGGGAAGGTATTAAATCGACAGCTTCTAGTGTTTGGAATGGGTTAAAAGAAGTAATTATGACACCCGTTCGTTGGGTTACTGGTGCAGTAGAAGGCGCTTTTAATGGAATGAAATCTGCTGTATTAGGTGTTTGGGATGGTATCAAAAGCGGTATCAGAACAGTCATTAATGGTATTATTAGTATGATTAATAAATTCATTGATGGATTTAATACACCTGCTAATCTATTAAATAAAATTCCCGGTGTAGATGCACCAACCATTCCACATGTACCGATGCTTGCAAAAGGTGGGCATGTTTTAGGGGATGGACAATTTATTGCCGGTGAAGCTGGTCCCGAATTATTCAGTAAAAAAGGAAATAAAGTATCTGTTACACCTTTAAGTTCTTCAGAAAAAGCAGCTGGTATTGGTGGACAATTGAACTTACTTACAAGAAATGTTGCGGAAACGATACAAAATGCAGCTGCACAATTGGCACAAATAGTTGCATTTGATGTACCCAATGCATTAGGGGATGCACTTTTAAATGGTCTTCCTAATATTGTAGGAACAACAACAGGAGAAGGCAGTAATCAACAACCAATTGAAGTTAATTTTTATAATACTGTTCGGAATGAACGTGACATTGATCGTATGTTTGAAAAAGCGGATGATTGGTTTGCACAAAAAGGACGTAACTTGAATATTGGCATAGGGAGGAATTGATTTGCTAGACATTGGAATTGATAAGGGATTAGCGAGTGATTACGGATTATGCATGGTAGATCGTCCTGTTATTCCTACTGCAAAACAAAAAGTAGAACACATAGAAGTACCCGGAAGGCACGGTTCACTCACGAAAAAAGGGGCATTTGAGGATGTACCTTTTAAAATTAAATTTAATTTGCTAGAAGAAGAAAATATAAAACCTTTAGTACGTGATATAAAAGTTTGGCTTGCGAATGGTAAAACTCTCTATTTTACAGATGATGAGGTATATCGAAAAATCAAACATGTAGAAATCGGCGACATTGTAAATGAAATTGAAGAGTACGGAGAATTTGAAGTGGAATTTACACTTGATCCTTTTGAATATGTTGAAACAGTTCCATTTGTAGTAACGAAATCAGAAACGTTTATGAATATCGGAACATATGAATCTGCTCCTAAATTTGAGATTTTTGGGAATAATGATGTGCGAATTATGATAAATGACGTTTCCTTTCAAATAAAAGGAATAACCAATTTTGTTATAGTTGATTCTGAACTTCTCATTGCTTATGAAGGCACAAAACCAATAAAAACAGTAGGGAGTTTCCCTGTTTTCAAAGTTGGAGAAAATACAATTACATGGTCTGGAAATGTAAATAAAATTCTAATTGAACCACGGTGGCGATATGTATGATTACACTATATGAAGCAAATGAAACAGATTTTACACACAATGGAATAGGGGTTTTAGATAACCATATTTATGATGCAACTGTTGAGGAAGAACTCAACGGTTTATTTGTATTTACTTTTAGTTATCCTTTATTTGCTCCTCACGGAACAAAAATTGATGGTATGAGCATTGTTAAAGCACCAACACCTGATGGAGATCAATTATTTCGTGTTGTGACACCTAAACCAAGCATGGGCGAATTAAAAGTACAATGCTATCACATTTTCTATGATCTAACTGAAAACTTAATTGAGGATATATTTATTCAAACAACAAACGGAAACGGTGCAATGAATCGTTTATCAGCAGGATGTCAATATAAGCATCCGTTTACCTTTTATTCTGATATACCAACCATTGCAAGCGCTCGTATTGTACGGAAAAATCCAGTCGAAGTGATTTTAGATAATAATCAAGATAACTCTTTTATCAATCGTTGGGGTGGCGAATTAAAACGAGATAATTTTGATGTGAAAATGTTAAAGAATCGGGGAATGGATAGAGGAGTTGTCATTCAACACAAAAAAGATTTATTAGGATATGAAGGAAATGTTGATTGGAAAAGCCCTGTTACAAGGATTATGCCACAAGGGTTTGATGGTTTGCTTTTACCAGAAAAATATGTTGATAGTCCACTTATAAATAAATATCCTCATCCTAAAATTAGAGTGGTGGAATTTAAAGATATAAAAGCAGCTATTGGAGATCATGCAAAAGATGAAGATGCAGTTCCATTGGAAGAAGCATATAAATTATTGCGCAAAGCTGCAAAAGAAATGTATGAGATTCAAAGAGTAGATCAACCCAAAGCAACATACAAAGTTGAATTTCTAGAACTATCACAAACAGAGGAATATAAAGACTATGCTGTTTTACAGAAGGTGTACATGGGGGATATCGTTACTATCAACCATGAAGAAGATAACCTTCATATTCAAGCAAAAGTAAATGCATATAAATATGATCCAATTGAAAAGAAATATATCGACTTAACGATTGGGAATTTTAAAGAATCCTTTACAAACTTAGCCAATAAGCTGGATCAGATGCAAAATAACTTAGAAGATATGCCATATGATATTTTAGATGCAGCAAAAGAACATGCAACCAATTTAATTAATAGTGGTTTTGGTGGTCATGTTCGCATACATCCAGACAGAATTTTGATTATGGATACAAAAGATGAAATGACAGCTACAAAGGTTTGGCAATGGAATATTAACGGTTTAGGGTATTCGAGTACTGGAATCAATGGTCCATATGGACTTGCGATGACAATGGATGGGCGAATTGTTGCTGATTTTATTACTGCTGGAACAATGAATGGGAATTTAATAAAAGGTGGAGAAATAAACGGTGCTACTTTAAGAACGTCTGATACAAAAAATTACGTAAGTATATCAAAACAATTTATACGTTTGTTTGAGTCAGACATTACCCGTATGTTTTTAGGATATTATACAAACTCGAGAAAAGAAATGCAGCCTACTCTCTTTTTAGGTGGAGATAATGATGTAACTGCTTCACAGGGAGCGGTAGCAGTATATCAACTTTCTGACAGGTATCCCAAAGTTGGCGGCATTGGTATCACTAGAGGATATGAAAGCGGAAGTAAAACAGATTTGTACTTTCCAGCAAGTATTATCTTCGACCAAAATGGAAAGATGAGTATAAAAGCAGAAGAGTCTTTAAATATAGATGCATTATACTCATACATGAATTTAACTGCTGCAACAGATTTCGCAGCGAAAAGTAAAAAGAATCTCATGCTTGAAGCGACTGAAGAGAATATGCATTTTACAGCAGGAAAAGGATTCCTGTTTCATCAAAACGGAAAGAGAATCTTTTCGGTAAAAACTTCTTCTAGCGGTGATACAGACTTAGTGCTTCAGTATTCTTTGCTACGAAATTCTAATTCTGCAAATGGATACCTTCAAGTTATGTCTGGCACTGGTTCATTTTATGGTGGGATTTTAGCCGCTGATTTTAAAGTATCATCAAAGAAAAAATACAAGACAAACATTCGTGATATTGGATTTAGTGCATTAGATAAAGTAATGGATTGGGATATTAAACAATACAACCTTAAAACAGATATGGCAAAACTTTATGATATGCGTATGAATCGAAAAGAAGGAGAACCACCAATTACTACTGATGCAATTCCAACACATTATGGTTTAGTTATTCCAAATGAAGAGGAAGAAACAGGTGTAGGTTTATATGGTATGCTCTCACAATTAACAAAAGGGTTTCAAGAATACGTAACAAAAACAGATGCTAGAATTGAAAAAATAGAGCCACAACAGCCTAAGGGAAATGTAAAGCATAGAGGAAGATCAAAACGCACGAGAAGACCACCTAAACGCCTTAAAAAAGGTGCGATTGAAAGGAGCGTAACGAAATGAGAAATGAAGTAATTATAATTGATTTGGCTGATCCAGTATTCACAAAAACCATTCGTTTACGCCAAAATGATAAAAATGGCTTAAAACTAACTGTATATCTAAAAGATAATGGTAGAGTAGTTGATTTAACTGGATATGTAGCAAAGTATGAAGCAACAAATAATAAACAGTTTATTCGGGATGATGCCAAAATTATTGATGTAAATAATGGAATCATTGAATATATATTACCTGCTAAAGCGGTCTCAACTTCTAACGAATGGATGGCTTATTTTGTTATAGAAAAGGGAGATTCAGAACGTACAAGCACACCAGATATCCGAATTGTTTTAAGAAGAGATGTCAAAGAAGGAAATATCAAACTGGAAAGTTATATTTCTGATTTTGAAAAAGCCTTGGAACAAGTAGCAGGATATAGAAAAGAAATTGATGATACAAATAAACTAATCGTAGAGTTAACAAAATTAATTAATGCAAATAATGTTCAAGTGCCAAAAATCACAACAGATGTAGGTGGTGCGTTAATCTCGGTTAGTGATCCTACAAAAAATATTCTTGATGAAATTGTAGCCAGAGGACTAGGGATAAACACAATTTATTGTCATGGCAGTGTGCAAGGAAATACACCTAACGCTAAATCGTGGCGTGGTATCTCATTTATAAATTCCCCTACTTACGGATTTATTTTTGCAAAAGATTATCAAAACAAACTCTGGACTAATTATATTGATGATGCAAAAGGTTGGTTAGGATGGCAGGAACATCCATCATTTGAAGATGTGAAAAAACTGTTCTCATTATGGGGATTTGACGAAAAGAGATTGCTTTTGAATGGTAAATCAATTTTAGAAGAAGAAGCTGATGCTTTAGTTATTAGTAAAGACTCGAAATATAAAAAAGTTAAAGTTGAAGCTGATCTCTTAATCCACAATAAACTTCAAGCTCCTTCTAATGTGGCTGTTTGGTTTCATAAAGAAAAACGCTACAATAACGGAAAGTGGATTGTAGAATTTAATGATCTTCCTCGTTGGGGGTTTAATAGAAGTGTAGACCGTTCTGGTGGTCTATTTCATATTAAAGAAAGTGGTATCTATGATATACATGCTTACATGTCTTCATTAGCCCAAACAGCAGATGCTGAACATATTCTGGAAATCCACATATTAGACGCAAGTGGAAAAACAATTGAAGAGCATGAAATTGCAGGGGAAGTTTCAGGATATGTGAGTAAATGGATTAGGATGACAGGTAGTTTTTGTTGGTACTTTACAGCAGGGCAAAAATTTAAGGTTGTTTATAACAATAAAGACAAGGATCAGATTTATGTTTGGGAAGCGAGAACTACTGTTACCCAGTTATCAAAAGGGTTAGATGAAAATACACCGGTCTAAAAGCAAGCGTGCATGAGCAGGCTTTTTTATTTTGCTTGAAAGGAGGTGATTACGATGTAGAAAAAGATAAGAAATAATGCGGTAAAAGTAAGAGCCAATTAAAGAGAATCAAAAAATCAAACAACAAAATTCAAGGGAGATGTTCAATAATGACTAACAATGAATTAAAACAAGAGGTAATTAAAGAGATTCAACAACAATTCGGATTAATTCCAGGATTCTTCAGTGAGGATAAGGAAGCACAAGCTATCTTCTTAAATAAAGGTAGTTATGAAAGCAGTGTTTGGATGGATGGCGAAGGACTCTTTTATATGGATGATGTAGCATGGGAGGAATTAGCGATT